>CAZSBL010000010.1:0-45997 GCA_964605205.1 uncultured Gemmatimonadaceae bacterium | reverse complement strand
TCGCGGACCGCGTGGCGGAGACTATCAGCAACGACATCAACTGATGGAACTCCTAACAACCATGCGGTTAATCAACGAGCAAAGCCCATCAGCATTAGTGCGAAGGGATGTTCTAGCGGATGAACGCCATGTAGATTGGGTATACGGGATTCTGACTTTGAAGTCCTCGCTTTGGCCGTTTGGAGGAAGAACGCGTGGTTCCTGAGCAATTGGGCGATGATGGCCTTCTAGAGCTAATGAAGCCGCTCCCCAGGAGCCAAATGCCTTTGCGGGCTCATAGGGATACGATCGCAGAGTCCCTTTTCGAATTGAGGTTCACACCTGCACAAACCGG
This sequence comes from uncultured Gemmatimonadaceae bacterium, assembly GCA_964605205.1. Lineage (GTDB taxonomy): Bacteria > Gemmatimonadota > Gemmatimonadetes > Longimicrobiales > RSA9 > JAWVYT01. The sequence continues at coordinate 45,663 of CAZSBL010000010.1, read as the reverse complement.
GGTGGGTGAGTTGTTGCCCGGTGTATTGTTTTCCGAACTTCGTTCGGAATATCCCACCTCTCGCAAGCTCCCATTGGCGGCAATTGCAGCCGAGATTCGAGAACAAGATGAAGGCCTCCGCTATCAACCGATTCACCGGCTGGCTGGCGAGGAAGCAACGGTTGTGGTTGGGGATAGGATGATCGGGTTGGCGAAACCAGCGCCGTACGATGGATGGGTTTCGTTTCACGGCCGGGTTATGCGGTTGTTGGATGCCGTGGCGGGTGTCGCCGATTTGCTGGAGACAGTCGAACGTTTTTCCCTCAAGGTCACGAACGTCATTCCCAAACGGGAAGGCCTCCGGCAACTTCAGTTGATTCGGTTTGAGGGCAGTCTCGCGGAATCAGTGATCCCGGAGACTGGCTTTCGATTCAGGACAGAACTGAATGACGAACACTTCCACCGAATCGTAAATCTGTCTCCCGACGCCGTGGTCCAGCGGCCAGAAGGAAGGAAGGAAGGTCTTTTGGTTCAACTGGATGTCATTGGGTTTGAACCAGAACGGTTCCTCGATTCACCAGAAGAGCACTTGGAGAAAGTTCACACCCACTCCAAGTCGTTGTTCTTTCAACTGATCACTCAGGACACGTTAGAGTACTTGCAACCCGAGTATCCACAGGACGAATGAAATGACGAACTCGAGTTTTGGCAGCCCTCTCGATGCTCAGGCTACGTACTCGCTGCTGGGAACCCTCGGTTTCGCATTAGCCATAGGGCCAGCCCCCAACCGGGTGAATGTAACCTACACACCATTCGACGTTTCAGCGCATCAAACCGCGGCTGTGGGTAGTTCAGACAGTTACACGGAGGTCACCGGGGCAGAGGTCGTGACAGACGCCGGGATCCTCAGGGCACTCACTGAGGTACACGACTCCCTTGTCCAGGAATCTGTGGAACTGGACTTTGAGACCAAAGAACACATTTCCCGTAACATTTGGGAGCATTACCTGTAGTCAGTGATGGCTTCCGAGGAGTTCTCCAGGCAGCATTCGCGCTTCCTGCCGCAGTATCTCACACCCGCTGAGAAGAAGGACCTTTGGAAAGAGATCGAAGCATTCCCCAAGCACCAGCGGCTCTACGCTGACCCCACAACAATACCCCAGCCCCTTCTACAAGGAGATGGTTGGACCGGGCTCACTGCGATGAACTTCTACACGGGTGAACGCAGGACTCTGGCTGGGGTGCTCATATCCAACAGCTGCGATATCAGCCTCACAAACAAGCGGATCAGTGCAGCACAGCTACTGTTTGCACCCATAACGACAGTTGCCCGTTACAGGCAGCTACTGACTGATGCGGGCAGTTCACCGACCCAAGCGGACGGCGTTGTCCAAGCCATTAAGAAACAACGGCAGACCACGACCTTCTTTTTGCCCGGTGAACAGCACGGGCCAGACGAGGATTGTCTAGTACGACTCGACGATATTCGACCCCACCCTCTACGGGATTTCGCCGACGCTGACCGAGACATTCTCTTCCGATTGAATCAGTTTGGCTTCTACCTGTTCCTCATCAAGCTGTCGATTCACTTCTCGCGGTTGCAGGAAGGCATTGCGCGCGGTTGATACCGCCCATCTAGTTCAGACGGATGACGACCAACCGACGCCCCCTTCGCGACCTTCGCGGCTTCGCGTGAGTCGGAGCGTGGGATGAGCCGCGAGGCCAGCCACGCGCCGCGCGCCCGAATAACCCGTCGTCGCACGGAAAGGAGATTCACGTGGCCATAGCCGGAAGCAAGATCGCGGTCCGGGCGCTGGAGGACGCCGGCGTCCCGTTCACGTTCGGGATCCCGGGCACGCACAACATCGAGCTCTACGACGCGCTGGCGGAATCCGAGACCGTCAAGCCGATCCTTGTGACCGACGAGCAGGGCGCGTCGTTCATGGCCGACGGGGTGTGGCGTGCCTCCGGAGAGCTGGGGTGCGTGAACGTGGTCCCCGGCGCGGGGCTGACCCACGCCATGTCGGGGATCGCGGAGGCGTGGATGGACACGATCCCGCTCCTGGTCCTGGGCTGCGGGGTCCGGACCGACACGGGCCACGGCTACCAGCTCCACGACGTGGACCAGATGGCCATGGTGGCGCCGGTGACCAAGGCGCAGCTCCGGCCCGGGTCCGGCGACGAGATCTACCCGACCCTCCGGAAGGCGTGCCGGCTGGCCCGGGAGGGCGTGCCGGGGCCGGTCTACGTGGAAGTTCCGGCGAACCTGTACCTGTTCACCCACGACGTGGACCTGGAGGACCAGCGGGCCCGGTTCGAGAGCACGAGCCCGTACCGGAAGCCGCCGGAGCCCGATCAGATCGAGCGGGCGGTGGGGCTGCTCCAGCAGGCGGAGCGGCCGCTGCTGTACCTGGGGCTCGGCGCGCTACGGGCCGCGGACCTGCTGGTGGCGCTGGCGGAGCGGCTGGAGGCGCCGGTGGCCACCACGTTCCAGGGGAAGGGCGTGTTCCCGGAGACGCACCCGCTGGCGCTCTGGCCCGGGTTCGGCGACGCGGCGCCGAAGTTCGCCCGTCAGGTGGCGGAGGAGTGTGACCTGGTGGTGGCCATCGGCTGCCGGTTCGGTGAGGTGGGGACGGGCAGCTACGGGCTGGAGATGCCGGGTCCGCTCATCCACGTGGACATCGACCCGGCCGTGCTGAACCGGAACTACGAGGCGCAGGAGGCGATCCACGCCGACGCCCGGCTCGTGGTGGACGCGCTCTTGGACGGGCTGCGGCCGAAGGCGGTGGACAGCGGGCTCCGGGCCCGGATCGCCGAAGGCCACACAAGCGTGGACGCCGAGCGCGGGGGCTCCGATGACCGGGTGTCGCCGTTCACGCTGATCCGGGCGATCCACGGCCGGCTGGGCGCCGACACCGTCTTCACCGCCGACAGCGGGAACGGCACTTTCCTGGCCATGGAGACGCTCCGGCTGCCGGGGCCTCGCCAGTTCCTGGCGCCCGTGGACTACTCGTGCATGGGGTATTCGGTGCCCGCGGCGGTGGGCGCGAAGCTCGCCTCGCCGGACCGGCCCGTGGTGGCGTTGACCGGCGATGGCGCGTTCCTGATGACCGGGCTCGAGGCGCTGACCGCCGAGCACTACCACGTGCCGGTGGCCATCTTCGTCCTCCGCGACCGGGAGCTGGCTCAGATCTCCCAGTTCCAGGAGACGGCGCTGAGCCGGAAGACGGCGTCGGATGTTCACGACTACCACCTGGCAGGGCTCGCGTCCGGGGTCGGGATCGAGGCCGTGGCGCTGGAGACCGACGCCGGCATCCCCCAGGCCCTCGACCGGGTGCACGGCATCCTCGAGGCCGGCCGGCCGGTGCTGGTGGACGTGGCCATCGACTACAGCCGCAAGACGTACTTCACCCGGGGCGTGGTGAAGACGAACCTGATGCGGCTGCCGTGGAAGGACCGGCTCCGGTTCGTGGGCCGGGCACTGGGCCGGAAGGTGTTCGGGGCGTAGCCCCGCGGGCGACAGCAGTCCGGCCGTCGACGGCAGTCCGGCGGCCCGCCGCCGGGTCCGAGCGCCTTTACCGCGGCGGCTCCTCCACGATCACGCCGATCTTGTCGGTGCCCCTCACGCCGTCGCTGTCGGTGGCGATCAGCGTGACCACGTGGCTACCGCCGGAGAGGGTGTCCACGGTAATCTCCCCACCGGTGCTCAGGAACCCGTCGATGTCGCTCTCCCACTCCAGCGCGTCACCGGTGAGGGGGCCGTCCTCCGGGTCTTCGGCACTGCCCACGAACGTGACGGCATCCCCGTATCCGTAGAAGGAGCCGCTCTCCGGCGCGGTGATCGTCACCTCGGGGCGCTCGCTGGCCGGCCCGGTGAGGTCACACGCGGCCACCGCCGCCAGGATGAGCAGCGCTGCGATCATGCGGACCGGGGCAAGCGGAGACAGACTCATGCGGATTCCGTGGGTTCTCGAGTTGCGGGGGTTCCAGGGACTCGGGCGTCGGGCCCGTGACGGCTCCCTGAACATAGGGACGCCCGGAGCGCGGACAAAGACCGCGGCGGGGCGAGCGGCCAGGGGCGAGCGGCCGCCGGCCGACCCGCGGTGGGCGCTCGTCGCGCCGACGGCCGCCGCGCGACCGCCACGTGACAACCCGGCCCCGACCCATCAGAATACCCTCTGGTCGGATACGATTCTCCAACCGTCGAGCAAGCCGATGAAGCGCGCCGTACTGCTGATCCTGGTCCTCGGGCTGACCCCGGCCTGTGACGACATCTCCAATCCGCCGGAGCGGCCGGTTCCGGTGACGGCCACCGTGGAGGGCGGAGGACAGGCTATCGGCGCGGTGCTGCTGAGCGTGGCGGGCACGGCGGACTCGGTGGCCGTGACCGGTGGCAAGGGCCTCGCCTCGACCCGGGGCGGCCGGACCTACGTGGCAGCGGTCCTGAGCTCGCCGGCTTCGACGGTCACCATCGGGATGCGGGTCCGCGGCGAAGCTATCGCCTCCATCGAGGTGATCCGGGTCTCCGACGGCGACGACGAGCCGTACGCCGACGCCGGGGCGTTCACCGTGACCGCCCGGGAGGAATGATGCGTTTGCGCGGCGCGGTACTCTGCCTGGCGCTTCTCCTGGCCGCCGCATCGAGCTCGGCGGCGCAGATCTTCGAGCCGCTTCCCCGGATGCCGGGCGTTCGCTTCCCGGCAGAGCTCGCGGTCGCCGCTGCCGGTCCCGCGATGCTGGCCGACCGGGAGATGGCCGCCGTCCGGACCGCGGGCCAGTTCCCGGTGCTGGCGATCCCGGCGCTGTTCGAGGACTCGCCGGAGCCCGCGGTGGCCAAGGAGACCATCCAGTCGCTCCTCTTCGGCACCGAGGGCCGCACGGTCACCACGTTCTACCAGGAGATGTCCCGGGGCGAGCTCACGGTGACGGGCACCGTGGCGGACTGGGTGCGGACCGATATCACGGTGCTGGAGGCGGCCGGGAACGTGGACGGCCACGGCTGGATCGGCGACCGGGCGAGGGAGCACTTCGCCGCGGCCATCGCCGCGGCCGACCCGGCGGTGGACTTCCGGCAGTTCGACAACGACGGCCCCGACGGCGTGCCGGACAGCGGTGACGACGACGGGTTCGTCGACGCCATCACCTTCAAGTTCACGGAGGTCGCCGGCAGCTGCGGCGGCCCCGGCTTCTGGCCGCACCGGAGCAGCCTCCGGGATCCGGCCACCGGCCAGTACGGCGTCCCCACCGATGACATCGGGCACGACGGCACGCCGACCCGGGTGTTCGGCTACACCACCGAGAGCGTGATCGAGTGTGACGGCGAGACGCCCCAGGGCCCGAACACCATGGCCCACGAGTTCGGCCACATCCTCGGGCTGCCCGACTTCTACCGGGCCGTGGAGGGGATCGAAGCCACGCAGCGGCACTGGATGATCGGGTGCTTCGGCCTCATGGCCGCCGGGTCGTGGGGGTGCGGCACCGAGAACCGGGTCACCGGCTTCGGGCCCACCGGCCTCAGCCCCCTCTCCCGCGCGATCCTGGGCTGGGGCACCGTCACCGACGTGGGCGACGTCCGGGACACCCTCCTCAGCCTCGAACCCGTCCAGACCTCCGGTCAGATCCTGAAGGCCCGGCTCTCGCCCGACTCCACCGAGTACCTCCTCATCGAGTACCGACCCGACACCGGGTTCGACGACGCGCTACCCGCCGGCGGAATCCTGGTCTACCACGTGGACGAGAACGCCGGCATCTTCGGCGGCGCCTACGCGGAGACGTTCCCGTACTGGCTCGTGGAAGCCGATGGGAGCAGCGCCCTGCGGAGAACGCTCCCGGACGATGGCGATCGGGGCGTCGCAAGCGATGTCTTCGCCCGGGGCGGCGCCGTGGACAGCCTGACACCCGCCACCGTGCCCAGCACCGCCCTGGTCTCGGGCGAGCCGTCCTCAGTCTGGATCCACGAGATGGCCGTCGAGGGCGGCGTGGCCCGGATCCGGCTCAGCACCATCACGGCGCTGGTCGGCACGGCCGCCGTCATCCCGTCGTTCGCCCGGGCGCTCCGGCCCGTCGAGGTCCGCTACACCATCCAGGGCGGCACGCCGCCGTACGAGGCCGTCCCGCCGCCAGGCGGGATCGACGTGGCCGGGCTCTCCATCTACATGGACGGCAGCGACGTGGTGATCGGCGGCACGCCCCTGGAAGCCGGTCGAACCGCCACCCTCCCGTTCCAGGTGCGCGATCAGAACGGCGACCGGTGGTGGCGCAGCGTGGAGCTGCCGCTCACCGATGCCGACCTCTCCGACGACGAGCTCCTCGGCGCGCTCCTGGACCCCGGCGCCGCGGATACCGACCTCCTCACGTACCTGGACACGTCCGGGAACGGGAACGGTGGCTACGACCTCGGAGACCTGCGCAGGTACGTGCTGAGGGCCCGGTAGGCGGAGGGCCACGCGCGACCGGCCCCCCGGGATCGAGCCCGCGCCCGCTCGGCGGCACCCGGCGTTCACGACGGCACCCGGCGTTCACGACGGCACCCGGCGGCACCCGGCGGCACCCGGCGCTCAGCGTCGAGCGTCGTCGGGGATCGCGGCCGCGATCTTCTGCTGGGCCACAGGAAGGGCGTAGGCCTCGAGTCCGTCGGTCCGGGCCCAGGCGAGGCGCGGAGCGTCTTCCTCGCCGGTGACACGAGCCTCGCCGGTGGCATCGTCCTCGCCGGTAACACGGGCCGCCCCGGCGAAGCCGGCCACCCGCAGCGCCCGCTCGGCGGCCGTCGCTTCCACCCGGACCACCTCCGGCCGGTAGCGCACGCGCTTGTGGGAGAAGGTGTGCACGACCTCCTCGAGGGTGCCGTCGGCCTCGCCGGCATCCAGGAGGGCCGCCACCGCCGGGTGCCAGCCGCCGTCGTCGCCGGGCAGCTCCCAGAGGCCGCCCAGGAGCCCGTCCTCGGGGCGGCGAGCCAGGAGGACCACACCGTCGTCGCGGAGGATGACGGCGGTCCGGACCACCTCCTCCGGCACCGGCTTCCGGTCCTTGGGCAGCGGACGCAGCTCCTGCACCCCGAGCCGGCGGGCCTCGCACCACGCGGCCAGCGGGCAGGCGTCGCAGGTCGGTGACCGGGGCGTGCAGACCGTGGCCCCCAGCTCCATGAGGGCCTGGTTGAAATCGCCGGGCCGGTGGTTGGGGACGAGGTCCGCGGCGAGGTCCCGGAGCTCGGCGGCGGTGGGGGCTTCCAGGTCGTAGAGCCGGGAGAGGACCCTTCGGACGTTCCCGTCCACCGCCGGCGTGGGCACGTCGAAGGCGATGCTGGCCACGGCGCCCGCCGTGTACTCCCCCACCCCCGGCAGCTCTTTCAGCGTGTCGGGCGCGTCGGGCACCCGACCGTCGTACCGCTCCCGGACCAACCGGGCGGCGCTGTGGAGGTTCCGGGCCCGGGAGTAGTAGCCGAGCCCCTCCCACTCCTTGAGCACGTCGTCGAGCTCGGCCTCCGCCAGCGCGGCCACCGTCGGGAACCGCTCCAGCCACCGCTCCCAGTACGGGATCACCGTGTCCACCCGGGTCTGCTGGAGCATCACCTCGCTCACCCAGATGGCGTACGGGTCCGACGTCTCCCGCCACGGCATGGCGCGGCGGGTGGCGTCGAAGTGGGCCAGGAGGGCGCGGGCGAGCTCCGGGGGCGTCGGGTCCATGGCCCGAACGCTATTCGAAGGCCACCCTCGTGTCGACCCGGGCCGGCCCAACCTGCCCAACCAGCGTTGGCAGGGTCTGTCGTATTGCTGTCCCTGTTCGCGTGTACGAGCGTGTCGCTTCGCGGACCCTTATCGTCCGATCGGGCCGGGTCGGCATACGAGGCTAAAGTTTGGGACGCGTAGCGACCCAACCCGTCCCATCGCCGTCGCGGGAGCACGCGAAAGGACAGAAGAGGTCGCGGCGCGACCCAAAAACGCCGTCCACTTCCCGGGCGCCGCCGAAAGGCAACTTCGGGACATCGCGGCGCGTCGCCCGGCCCACGGGCGGCGCGTCGCCCGGCCCACGGGCGGGCCCCCTGGCCGGTACATCAGTCGCCGTCGCTGCGGCCGCCGCTCCCCGAAGCACGCCTTTCGAATACCCACCCCCCTTCACTCACGGGCGGCACCGTAGCCGCTCGCTGTTTGGGGTTCCCCAGCCGGCGCCGGGGATTGCATCGAACCCGAATCGCCGCGACCGTTCAATAAGCCCCTACTCGTTCCCGGACCCCCGATGCGCTTCACCACCTACAGCAAGTACAAAGGCAGCTGGCTCGACGCGCTGAACCTCGAGTCGCTGCTGGAGATGCTCAGCGACTTCCTCCTCCAGGCCGGATTCGACGGCGGGCCGGAGGACCAGCCGTGGTGGTCCGACCAGCCGCCGGAGGGCGACCGGTCGCTGGACTCCCTGAAGGAAGCGCTGCTGCGGGCGCTCATGGAGAGCGGGCAGCTCACGCCGGAGATGCTGGAGGAGCTGCGGGGCGAGGGCGAGGGCAGCGAGGAGGTCCGTCAGGAGATCGCCGAGATGCTCGACGAGCTGGTGGAGCGGCTGGTCGAGGAAGGGTACCTGACGCTGGACGGCGAGACCGGGATGCCGCGGTCGTTTCAGGAGATGCAGGGCGAGGGGACCATAGACGACGCGGCCGACGCCGCCCGCCAGGTGGAGTTCAACCTCACCGGCAAGGGGCTGGACTTCCTGGGCTACCGCACGCTCCGTGACCTGCTGGGCGGGCTCGGGAAGTCGAGCCTGGGCGCCCACGAGACGGCGCACCTGTCCACGGGCGTGGAGGCGGAGGCGGCCAGCCGCCCCTACCGGTTCGGCGACACGATGAACCTGGACATCCCGGCCACGCTCAAGAACGCCATGGCCCGGGAGGGGCTCGAGCTGCCGCTGGACCTGCGCCACGAAGACCTCATGGTGCACCAGGCGGAGCACCGCTCCAGCTGCGCCACGGTGCTGATGCTCGACATCAGCCACTCCATGATCCTGTACGGCGAGGACCGGTTCGGGCCCGCGAAGAAGGTGGCGCTGGCGCTGAGTCACCTGATCCGGACCCAGTACCCCGGCGACACGCTCCGGGTGGTCACCTTCGGCGACCGGGCCGAGGAGGTGCCGCTCAAGTCCATCGCCCGAGCCCGGGTGGGGCCGTACCACACCAATACGGCCGAGGGGCTCAAGCTGGCCCGCCGGATCCTCCGGGGTCAGAAGAAGGACATGCAGCAGATCATCATGATCACCGACGGGAAGCCCAGCGCGGTGACCATGGACGACGGCCGGGTCTACAAGAACCCGGCGGGGCTCGACCCTTTCGTGCTCCGGGAGACCTTCCGGGAGGTGGCGGCGTGCCGCCGGCAGGGGATCGTGATCAACACCTTCATGCTCGCCCGGGACGCGGCGCTGGTGCAGTTCGTGGCCAAGGTCGGGCGGATGGCCCGGGGCCGCGCCTACTTCACCAGTACCATGACGCTGGGCCAGTACGTGATGCGCGACTTCCTCCGGGGCCGAACGAAGCGGGGCTGACGGGCTCTGCGGCCGGCGGCCCACCGCGGAGCCCGTGCCCTCCTTGGAAACCAGCCGGGTCTCCTCTATCTTTCCCGTACCATGACTTCTTCCTCCCCCGACGTTGAGCGACGCGCCGCCACCCGTCACACCCTGCATCTGGACGTGACGGTGGACGGTTCGTATGACGCCGTGACGGAGAACGTCAGCTCGTCGGGCGTGCTCATGCGGCTGGGGATGGACGCGAAGGTCGGCTCCGAGCTGGTGGTGGACATGGACATCCCGGCGCCGCTCGGGGGAGGCGGCCGTGTCCGGTTCCGCGCGGAGGTCGTACGCGTGGAGGAACGTCCGGACGGCCACGCCATCGCGGCCCGCTTCACCGACTGGCAGGTCCTGGGCTGACGCCCCCACTGGCCAGGGAGCACGGTCTGGCGTCCTGACTCCCGCACCCCGATCTTGAACGTCGCAGGCGCTACTCCCCGAAAAGACCCGCGACGCCCGTGTCCATACTTCTCCTGAACGCCACGCCCGCCCTCGTCCAGGCCGACCAGGTCCGGGAGCGTGCGTCCGAGCTCGTCGATCTCTTTTCTCCGACCGATCTGATCTGGATCGTCCTGGTCGTGGTCGCCACCCACTACCTGGTCCGGATCTCCAGGTTCGTGCTGGAGGCCGTCTCGCGGCGCTTCGTCCGGCAGCGGCAGCTTCTGCTCCAGCTGGTGGCCGTGCTTCGCATCGGGCTCTGGGCCAGCGCGGCGTACGTGATCGTGTTCGGGATCCTGGAGCCGTCTCGCGAGTCGCTCATCGCCCTCTGGGCCACCGCCGGGGTGGGCGTGGGGCTGGCCGCCCAGGACGTGCTCAAGAACGTGTTCGGCGGGCTGGTCATCCTTCTGGACCGACCGTTCCAGGTGGGCGACCTGATCGACATCGGCGAGCACCACGGCGAGGTGACCAATATCGGCCTCCGGGCGACGCTGCTCCGGACCCGGGATGACACCATCGTGGCCATGCCGAACGCCGAGGTGGTCCGGCAGCCGGTGCTGAACGCCAACTCCGGCGCCCTGGACTGCATGGTGGTGGTCGAGCTGGACCTGCCGGCGTTCGCCGACCCTGTGGTGGTGCGTAAGATCGCCCGGGAAGCCGCCATCACGTCTCCGTTCGTGTACACGGAGAAGCCCGTGACCATCCAGACGCTCTCGGAGATCTCGGGCAACCGGTTCTACACCCGCCTGGTGATCCGTGCGTACGTGTACGACCACCGCCTGGAAACCGGGTTCATCGCCGACGTCTCGGCCCGGGCGCGGCGGGGCATGCTCGACGCCGGGATCGTGGCGGACGATGACCTGGCCGGGCTCCAGCGGACCGGCCAGGGGGCGGGGGCGCCGGCATGAGCGACGCCGCCGAGCTCGTCCGCGCCTTCCAGCGCCGGATCGACGAGGCCGTGGGCGCACCGCTCCGGGCCCATCTCGACGCCTACGTGACGGCGCTCGAGGAGCCGGTGGAACGCATGCGAGCACTGGCCGGCGGTGACCACGACGGGAGGAGCGGCGGCACCGCCGGCACAGGAGAGGGAGAAGAAAACACCGAGGACGAGAAGGGCCGGGACGTGGCGCAGCGCCGGCACCGCTACGCCGAGCGGTTCAAGGGCCGGTTCCACGCGGGTCTCTTCGAGACGGCTTCCGAGGCCCGCGACGCTTTCTTCGCCGCCCTGGACACCGCACCGCCGTCCGGGCCGGACGAGACCGTGCATCTGCCGACCGAAGACCCCGCCCCTGCCGCACCGGACCCCGTCCGCCCCGGCGTGTGGGGCCGGTCGATGGCGTCGATCCGGCGAGGCACGGACCGGGAGGTGCCCGTCTCCCGCCTGGAGACGTTCTACCTGGCCGAGCTGGAGCGCCGCTTGGAGCCCGTGGCGAACGCCGTTGCCCGCCTCGGCTCGGTGGCCGTGGCGGAGATCCGCTGGGAGCTGCACGAGCACACGGAGCTGGAGCACGACGACGCGGACCGTACCGCCCCCCGGCTGGGCCGGGCGGCCGACGAGGCGGCGGCCCGGCTCGACGCGGTGCTGGAAGAGGTGGGCACAGAGTTCGGCCAGGCGATCCGGGCGTCCGCCGTGCGCGTACCGGAGCCGGGGGAGACGGCCCGCGAGCGAAGGGCCGCGCGGCGCGGCGATATCCTGGACGGCTGGTCGGGGTTCGAGCAGGCGCTCGTGGCGAACGTGGTCTCGGAGGCCGTGCTGGCCCGCGGGCTGGGGGCCATGGAGGGCTCGGTGGTCAGCGCCGCCCGGGAGCTGGAATCGATCCGCGGGCACCGGGGCGCGGAGCCACTGGAGCGACTGGCCGATGCAATGGCCGCGCTGGGCGATCGGGCCCGGTCGGAGCTCGAGGGCGACACCGCCGGGGATGTCCCCCCGGCGCTGGCCGACGAAGCCGGCCGTGTTTTCTCCGCCGAGATCCCCCGGGTCCGGGCGCTGGTGACCCGGATCGAGGAGACCACGGCCCGGCTGATCGACGATCTGGCGGAGATCCCGGGCACGGTGGCCGCCGACCTCCAGATCTCCGAGCATCCGGTCCCCACGATCCCGGAGCGACCCCGGGAGCTCAAGCTGAGGGAGGCACCGCTGGAGGAGCTTCTGAACACGGCGTGCGGCGGCACGCTCCCCCGGTGGATCGAGGGATCCGTGGACACTGTTCACCAGGAGCTCGCGGCACTGGCGGAAGAGCTGGAGCGGGCCCGAAACGCGGTGGAGTTCCAGCTCAGGGCGCCTCTCCGGGGCGGGTTCGACGACACGGAGATCCGGGCGCTGGCGGACGGGATCACCGAGCGCACGGTCGCCCAGCTCGCGGACCTCCGGGACCAGGGACTCACACCCATCGACACCCTGGTGGAGGGGCTCGAGGAACGAGCCCGAGACGAGGCCGCGGCGCTCCGGTCCGCCGTAGCGAACCGGGAGTTCATGCGGATCCACTCGGAGATCGCCGAGGAGCAGGCGGTCCGGCAGCTTGCGACCGGCGTGGAGCGGTTGAGGAGCGCGGCCGGCGCCGCGGGTCGGGGCGCGGGGGCGACCTGGGACGCCACTCGGCGGGTCGTCACCGCCGTTCGGGACTGGGTTAACCGTCAGATGGGCGTCGACGAGGTCGAGCGGGCGGAGATGCTGGAGTCGCTGGAGCAGTCGCTCCTCGGCGAGGACCAGCAGGTGGTGGCGCTCCCGGCCATCTACCGACAGCTCTTCGATGTGGAGGCCGACGTGCCGTGGGACGAGCTGCTGGTCTCCCGTGACGAGGAGCTGGCCGTGGTCCGCCGGGGCTACGACCGGTGGCTGGAGGATCGGTCGGCCACGGTGGCCATCGTGGGCGAGAAGGGCAGCGGGAAGACCACGCTGCTGCGACTGGCGGAGCAGCAGGTCTTCGGCGAGTCCCGGATCGTGCGGACCGCCGTCGGCCGCTCCGTCGACGACCCCGCGGAGCTCCTCGCCCGGCTCGCCGGCGCCTTCGGTGAGGATGATGCCGAAGATCTCCCCGACCGGATCAACGCGCAGGAGCCCGCGGTGGCGGTGGTGGAGGACCTGCACCACCTCTTCATCCGGGCGCTGGGCGGGTTCGACGCGCTGGAGGCGTTCCTTGAGCTCGTCTCGGCCACCCGGAGCAACGTGCTCTGGGTGGTGACCATGGATGAGTTCGCCTGGCGCTACCTCAGCCGCACGGTGGGACTGGCCGCCCATTTCGTCCACAAGGTCAGTACCACCAACCTGCCACCGGACGAGCTGGAGCGCGCCATCATGGCCCGCCACGAGGTCAGCGGGTTCGCGCTCCGCTTCGAGACCGAATCCGAGGAGGAGAGCCGCTGGTCACGGCTCCTGGGTCGCGGCAAGGGCGGCGAGCTGACGAAGAAGGAGGCGCACCGGCGTCGCTTCTTCCGGGAGCTGGCGGGCATCGCCGAAGGGAACATCGTGATGGCGCTGTTTTACTGGCTGCGCTCCATCAAGACCATCGACGAGCACGTGCTGGTCCTGGGCGATCCGGAGATCATCCAGCTCGAGTTCCTGGAGCGGCTGCCCCTGGCCCACCTCCACACCATCGCCGCCATCATCCTCCACGGCGGGCTCTCCGAGGCGGCCCACCGCCGCGTCTTCCAGCTCCCGGCGGTGGAGAGCCGGCTCCAGCTCGCCTCCCTGGCCGACGCCCACATCATCTTCCTGTCGAGGGACGGCGAGTACAAGATCAACAAGGTCCTCTACCGGCCGTTCATCCGGCTGCTGGCCTCCAAGAACATCTTCTGATCCGGCCCCCGCTGGTCTACTCCTGGGGCGGCTCGTAGACCCAGGTGTAGCGGAACGGCTCCTCGAGCTTGTCGCTGTAGGTAATGGACTCCACGGCCAGGTGGCCATCGTCACGGAGCTGGAAAACCATCTCCTTGGCCCCGTCCTCGGCCTGGAAGTAGAGATCGATCATTCCGGGCTCCACCTCCGCGTAGACCTGCACCACCTCCCCGTCCGCGCGGGTGTACGGGAGGGTATCGCCGGTCATGAGCGTCGCCACCGTGGGCTCGTCGTCGCGGAGCGAGACGAGGAGCGTGTCGCTCCGGTAGCTCAGGTCGACCCGGTCGATGGGCTCGTTGGCCCCCTCGAGGCGCCGGCGGGCGATCCCGCGGATCGCGAAGAAGAGGTGGGACACCGCCTCCCGGGCCCGGGGGCCTATGTCGTCGCTCTCCGACGGCACGAACGTGTAGATCCCGGCGGGGATCGGGCGCAGCGCCTCCGGCGCAGCGTCGTCCTGCATCATCTCATCCTGTGCGGCCGCTCCGGCCGCCGTGAATGCCAGCGCGGTCAGCGCGATACACCACCCTTTGATCGACACCATCGTCCTCGCTTGTTGCAGGTGAAATCCGTTCGGTTCCACGGGGCCCGTCAGGGGAGCGTCAGCGGGTCCCCGGTGACCGTGCCGTCTCCCGGACCAGCACGCCCGAGAGGAGGAGCAGCCCCAGCAGGTTGGGAATCACCATCACTCCGCTGGCCACCTCGCTCACGCTCCAGAGCAGGCTCATCACGTCCGTGGCACCCAGCTGCAGGGCGAGCCCGCCGCTGAGCACCGCCGCCACGAAGAGCACCCGGAACGGCACCGTCACCCGGTCACCGAACAGGTACTCCGCCGATCGCTCGCCGTAGTACGCCCAGGCCAGGAACGAGGTGAACGCGAAGAGGGCGAGGCCCACGGCAACGATGGCGCCGCCGAACCCCGGGGGCAACCCTGACAGGAGCGCCAGCGTGGGCACCGGCGCCTCGGCGTAGACGGCGCCGACCCCGGCGGTGATCCCGTGGTGGAGCCCCGTAACGAGCACCGCCAGCCCGGTGATCGCCGAGACCACCACCGTGTCGATGAACGTCTGGGTCATGGCCACCAGCGCCTGGGTCGTGGGCGTCCGGGTCCGGGCCGACGCCGCTACGATCCCGCCGCCCCCGAGCCCCGTCCCGCTCGAAAGCACGCCCTGGCTCACCCCCCAGCGCACGGCCTCCCGGGTGGCCGCGCCGAAGAGGCCGCCGGTGACCGCGCCCGCGGTAATGGCGCCCTCGGCGATCTCCCCCAACACGACCCCCAGCCGGTCGAAGTGGAGGAGGATCGCGCCGGCACCCACCAGCAGGTAGATCACCACCAGCGCCGGGACGAGCACGCCGGCCACCTTCCCCAGCTTCCGGATCCCGCCGAACACCACGGTGGCCGCCGCCGCCAGGACGAGGGCCGTGAGCAGCGGCGGCACCGAGAGCGAGCTGTGGAGCGCCCGGGCGGCCACGTGCCCCGGTACCGCCGAGCCGATCCCCAGCGCGGCCAGCACGGCCCCGAGGGAGAAGAGCACGGCCAGCAGACGGCCGAACCAGCCGCCCACGCCACGGGAGAGGTAGTACATGGGGCCGCCAGCCATCCGGCCGCGGCGGTCGGCCTCCCGGTAGTAGACACCGAGCAGCGCCTCCGCGTAGCGGGTGGCCATGACCAGCCAGCCGGTGATCCAGAGCCAGAACAGGGCGCCCGGCCCCCCCGCGGCGAGGGCCGCGGCCACCCCCACCACGTTGCCCACGCCCACCGTCCCGCCCAGGGCCAGCATCAGCGCCTGGAAGTGGGAGATGTCACCCTCGGCGTCCGGCTCGTCGCGGATCCGGAGCGCGGTCCGCAGCGCGCTGCGCAGACGCCGCATCTGCACGCCTCGCAGGATGAACGACAGGTAGGCGCCCGTGGCCAGGAGCAGCACCACGGTCGGGCCGCCCCACACAAGCGCGGCCGCCTGGTCGAGCCAACGAGGAAGGGCGTCCATGCACGCGATGCTATCGACCGCGGCAGTCCTCTTGCAACCCTGCTATATTGGCCGAGCCCGGCGGATACCGGGCGGACACGTTGACAACGAGGGTGAGGGCATGACGGACACGTTCGACGATCTGAAGCTCGTACCGGAGCTGGTGGCCGGCGCGGAATCCATGGGCTGGGACGCCCCCAGCGGACTGCAGCGAGACGCCATGGCGAAGATCCGCCGGGGCAACAACGTGGTGCTGCACGCGTCGGCCGGGAGCGGCCACGTGGGCGCCTACGGCCTCGGCGTCCTCGACCGCCTCGCCCAGGCCGAGGATCTCGCCGCCCCGGCGGCACTCGTCCTCGTGGCCGAGACCCACACCGCGTCCGCCATCGCCGGGTCGCTGGCCTTCCTCGCCGCTCCCATCGGTCTCGCGGTCCGGGCCCTCGGCCCCGGCTGGCGCGACGACGCCCACCTCCTGGTCGCCTCCGCGACCCAGGCCCTCGCCGCCGTCCGCGGATCCGACCTCAAGCTCGACGGGATCACGGCCCTCGTGGTCGACGGCGCCGACCTCCTGCTCGATACGGGCCAGTGGTCCGCGCTGGAGGCGCTGGCCGATGCCACCCCCGGCAGCCAGCGTGTGGTGGTCACCGGCCGATTCGACGAGACCATCGACGCCTTCATCGAGGGACACGCCCGCAAGGCCATGACCGTCCCGCCCCGGACCGAGTCCGGCAATCCGCCCGCCGACGCGCCCGCGGTTCGCTACGCCGTGGCCCCGGAGACGGAGAAGGCCGGCGCGGCCGTCGAGCTGCTGGAAGGGCTGGGCGACGGCGTCGCGGTGATCTGCCGCACGGTGGATCGGACCGCGGACACCGAGCGCGCCCTGGCCGCCCGGGGGGTGGCCGGCCCCGACCGAAACCTGCTGGTCCTCCCCTGGACGGAGGCCGACCAGCGGTCGGTCCAGGCCAGCGTGCTCTCCTTCGACGTGCCTTTCGACGCTCACGAAATGCGCGAGCTGCACGGGAAAGGCGGTGCGGTCCTGGTCACCGCGCGGGAGCGGGCGCACCTCCTCCGGATCGCCGCCCGGGCCGGGATCCGGCTCCAGGCGGTGGCCACGACCTCGCCGGCACGCACCGAGGTGGAGACACTGCGCGACCGGCTCCGGGAGCTGGCCGCCGGAGACCTGACCGCGGAGCTCGCCCTCCTCGAGCCGCTCCTCCGGGATGTTCCCGCAGCCGAAGTGGCCGCGGCCGCCATCCGGCTCGCCCGCAGCAGCGCCGCCGCCACCGGCACCGGGGCCGGGGAAGCCACCCACCCGCCGCGGGGCTCCGGCGATCCTGCCGCGGCCGGTACCGCGCCACCCCCCACCGCGGGCACCTGGGTCCACCTCTTCATGGACATCGGGAAGCGCGACGACGTGGGCCCCGGCGACATCGTGGGCGTCATCACCGGCGAGGCGGGCGTCAGCGGCGACCAGGTGGGGAAGATCGACATCCGGGAATCCCACACTACCGTGGAGGTGGCCACCTCCGTGGCGAGCACGGTCATCGAGGCGCTCAACGGACGGACGCTCAAGGGACGGAGCCTGCGGGTGGACTACGACCGGAAGAACCGCCCTCCTCGTCCCGGCCGCGGCGGTCGCCCCGCGTAGCCGGTATCAGAGCCGCTCGGGCGACGCGGGCAGCCCCATGGTCCGGTCGGCCCTCGACCACGCATGAACGGCGCGAGGCCCTGGGAGCGCGCTCCCAGGGCCTCGCTGGCAGGGTGCATCGGGTGCTTCCGCCCGCTTACTTCCTGACCGCTTCCTTCAACGCTTTCCCGGGCCGGAACGACGGGCTCACGGTCGGACCGATCTTGATCTCTTCACCCGTGCGCGGGTTGCGTCCCGTCCGGGCCTTGCGCTTCCGCGCCTCGAACGTGCCGAACCCCGTGATCTGGACCCGGTCTCCCTTCTCGAGTGTCTCGGTGATGACGCCATCGGTGTCGAAGATCGCGTCGATCATCCGCTGCGCGTCGGCTTTCGTGATGTCCATCTTCTCGGCCAGCGCTTCCACCAGCTCGGTCTTGTTCATGGAAAAAGAGCTCCCACCAGCGATTCGGATTCTGGGGCGCGGGTCGTGATCGGGATTCCGTCGGGCGCCCGGTGAACTTGCCGGATCCGGCGCGTGCCGCCACGTTCCCGTGGCCGGCACCCGGAGGGCCCGACTACAGTAGGACGGCCCCCGGAACGCGTCAAGGGAAACGCCCCTCCGCGGAACCGTGGCGGTGGTCGATCTCGAAACTCCACCCCGGGAACCCCTGTGAGCCCGACATCAGAGCATCCGGATACGGCCTCGAGCGGCTCGCGCGAAGAAGCGGTGATCCGCGAGATCCGAAAGGCGGGCGAGGCAGCGGCCACGCCGCTGGAGGTCTACCGCACGGCGCTGGCCCGGGTCACCCCGCTCGTGGACGCGTCGTTCGCCTCCGTCTTCCTTCGCGATCCAGACGTGCCGCACCTGCTGCGGTTGGCGTGCGCCCAGAACTGGCCCCAGCAGGCGGCACGCTACCTGAGCGAGATGCGGATCCGGGTGGGTCGTGGGCCCACGGGCCTGGCGGTGGCGCTGCTTGACCCGGTGGAGGTGGTGGACGTCTTCGAGGACCCGGACCTGGAGCCGTGGTGGGAAGCCGCCCGGGAGCTGGGGTTCACGGCCATGACGGCCCATCCGTTGATCACGGATGGTCGGGTGGTGGGCGCGATCAGCTTCTACTTCAGGGACCCGCAGACGCTGGACACCGAGGAGCGACAGCTGCTGAGCACCGTTGCGCGCGTGTTGGCGTCCGTGGCGAAAGGGGCCGGCGATTAGCGGCTAGCGCTGCGCGTCCCGGGTGAGGGAGGGGATGGCCACGAACGACTCGAAGACCCGACGCTCACGACGGATCCGGACCACGCCGTTCTGGTAGGGCAGGGTGAACGGGAATCGCGTCGGCTGCCGGAGGAGGTGGCTCCGATTCACCGGCTGCACCGGAACCGGACCACCGCTCGCGCCGGCACGAGAGCCGACGGCGGTCGCCTCGGGAGCGGCCTTCGCATCCTGCATCTGGACTCCCTTTCCGGGTGATTACAGCGGGTTTGGGGGATACGGAAGATATTCGGCGCTCCTGACCGGTGCAAACGGACCGGGGCCGGTCGAGCGCGGCGCGATCAGGACCGGCCGGGCATGCCGCGGGGGCGGGTCATGCTGTCGGGCGAAAGGACCTCGTCGAGCTCCTCGCGGGTCATCCATTCCTTCTCCAGGACGAGCTCGTAGACGCCCCGATCGGACGTCAGCGCCTCCCGTGCCGCCGCGCTCGCCTTCTCGTACCCGATGTAGGGCACGAGGGCGGTGACCACACCGATACTGTGCTCGAGCAGCTCCCGGATCCGCTCCCGGTTCGCCTCGATCCCCACCACCGTCCGCTCCCGGAACACGATGCACGCCTGGATCAGCATGTCCACCGACTGGAAGATGTTGAACGCGATGGCCGGCTCGAACACGTTGAGCTGGAGCTGACCGCCCTCCGCCGCCATGGTGACCGTCAGGTCATTCCCGATGACCTGGAACGCCACCTGGTTCACCATCTCCGGGATCACCGGGTTCACCTTCCCCGGCATGATGCTGGAGCCGGGCTGCATGGCCGGGAGCCGGATCTCCGCCAGCCCCGCCCGGGGCCCGCTGGAAAGGAGTCGCAGGTCGTTACTGATCTTCGACAGCTTGACGGCGAGCCGCTTGAGCGCGCCCGACAGGTGCACGAACACGCCCGTGTCCTGAGTGGCCTCCACCAGGTCCGGACTGGTGACGAGCTCGAGCCCCGTGATCCGGGCCAGCGCCCTGCGCACGGCCTCGGCGTACTTCGGGTCGGTGTTGATCCCGGTCCCGATGGCCGTGGCGCCCATGTTGATCTCGCTCAGCAGCCCCACCGCCGTACGCAGCCGCTCGATCTCCTCGCCCAGGGTGACTCCGAACGCCTTGAACTCCTGGCCGAGCGTCATCGGCACCGCGTCCTGGAGCTGGGTCCGGCCCATCTTCACGACGTCGGCGAACTCGTCGGCCTTGGCCATGAACGCGTCCCGCAGCGCGGCCACCGCCTGCTCCAGGTCCTGGAGCGACCACACGGCCGCAATCTTCAGCGCCGTGGGGTACACGTCGTTGGTGGACTGCGAGAGATTGACGTGGTTGTTCGGATGGATCGACGCGTAGTCGCCCCGTCGCTTCCCGAGCAGCTCCAGCGCCCGGTTCGCGATCACCTCGTTCGCGTTCATGTTCGTGGACGTGCCCGCCCCACCCTGGATCACGTCCACCACGAACTCGCCGTGCAGCCGGCCACCCCGGATCTCCCGGGCCGCCCGGATGATGGCGTCGGCGATCTCGTCGTCGAGGAGCCCAAGAGACCGATTCGCCTCCGCCGCCGCCGCCTTCACCGCCGCCAGCGCGTTGATCAGCTGCGGGTACTGGGAGATGGCGATCCCGGTGATGGGAAAGTTCTCCACCGCCCGCAGCGTCTGGAGCCCGAAATAGTGGCGGTCCGGGATCTCCCGGTCGCCGATGAGGTCGTGCTCGGTCCGGACGGCGCCCGACAGGTACGCGGCCTCGCCACCGGCCAGCCGGCCAGCGCTCGAGACCCGACTCGTGATCAGCTGCACGGCCCCGCTCACCAGCCGGCTGTACAGGTCCGGCTTCTCCCGGGCGATCCGGTGGATCGCGTCCCGGGGGATCTCGAACGCCTCCAGCGGCTCCTTGACCTGGGCGGAGGTGCTGTGCGGGTAGTCGTCCAGCAGACTGCCCTCACCGTAGGAGTCGCCCGGGCCGAGCACGGCGAGGATCGTGGGCCGCCCCCGCTGCCCGGTCTGCAGCTCGAGGCGGCCCTGAAGGATGATCCCGAACGCGCGCCGAGGCTGGCTCTCATGGAAGATGTGCACGCCGGGCAGGTACCCGATGACCTGGCCCAGCTCCATGAGGTACTCCCGCTCCTCCGAGCCCAGTGACCGCGTGACCGGATGGCTCCGGAGGATCCTCAACAGCTTGGTTTCCATGAAAGCCCCGGGCGCCTAGTACTCGACGCCCAGTTCGCTCCTGGCCCCGGTCCCGCTGGCCACCAGCGCCACGACCCAGTTGTACGGGTCCGGGCCGTCCATTTCGCGAGACTCGTAGCTCCGGCTGTACTTGACCATCCCGCCGGGCACGTCATCGACGAGCCACCACTCGTACGTGCCGGCGCCCGTCCCGCCGTACCGGACGTGCTCGGCGGTGAAGGACCCGGCCGGCACCCGCACGGTCTCGGTACCCACGGTGGCGCCCTCCACGCTCGCCCTGGTCAGGCGGGTCGGCTCCGTGTACCCGTACGTGCCTTCCTCCACCGGCATCTCGTGGGCCTCCTCCTCCCCGGGCATCCGGCCCCGCATGCGGGCGAACTCCCCGGTCTCCGGGTCGAACAGCGCCTCCACGACCATGCTGTCCCGACCCTCCTCGGTCTCGGAGATGTACTTCACGCGCCACCACTCCATCCCGTCGTCCTCGCGGTGCAGGAGCGCACGCTCCAGCTCCTGGGGCTGGCCGTCCGTGTCGGATTCGGTCATCCGCCAGCGCGTCCACTCGCCCACCTCGTAGTCGGTCCCCTCGAAGGTGTAGGAACCCGAGTGGAACGCCATCGTAAAGACGTAGCTCATGTACGCGCGGGTCACCTCCGGTCCCCACATGGTGGGCATGCGGGCGGCGATAGCGGCCCCTGCCGCATCCCCGACCTTCTGGCCGACCGCGTTGCCGATCCCGCGGCCCGCGGCGTCCATGGCGCCATCGAGCACCGAGCTGCATCCGGCCAGCGAGAGAGCGGCGACCAGCACCATCCAGTGACGACTCCACAGCTTCATCTGATACCTCCAGGCGTTGATCCTTGCCGCGACGACAGCGGCGTCGGCCGCGGAGTGGCAGGGGCGGCTCCAAGGTAAGGATGGGGCCCGGCATCTTACAAGATGCGTCAGCCCGCCGGACTCCGCGCCAGTCCCCCGGGAGCGCGGCCCGAGGGCCGGCGGGAACGCCGCGGCGGCGGCGGCGCCGGGGAGCCGGGCTGTGGTATTGGACGATGGTCGCGCGCGCCGTTACCTTGTGGCCTTGTTTTCCCAGAAACCCAGAAGGAACGCAATGACCAAGGATCGAACGGGGGAGTTCGCCAACGAGGCGGCCGCCCAGGTTGGAGGCGCACCGGAGACAGCGGCCGAGGCCGGCGCAGACGCGAGCTTCTTCGGGCACCCGCGGGGGCTGGCCACGCTCTTCTTCACGGAGATGTGGGAGCGGTTCAGCTACTACGGGATCCGCGGGCTGCTCATCCTGTTCATGACGGCTGCCGTGGCCAACGGCGGGCTGGGCTTCGATGTGCCGAAGGCCGGCGCCATCTACGGGCTGTTCACCGGGTTCGTCTACCTGCTGGCGCTCCCTGGCGGGTGGGTGGCCGACAAGGTGATGGGCCAGCGGGCCGCCGTGCTGTGGGGGGGCGTGCTCATCGCCGCGGGGAACTTCCTGCTGGCGGTGCCCGGGATGACCAGCTTCTACCTCGGGCTGGTCTCGATCATCCTCGGGACCGGGCTCCTCAAGCCGAACGTCAGCACCATGGTCGGCGAGCTCTACAGCCAGGAGGAGAGCGCCCGCCGCGACGCCGGTTTTACGGTCTTCTATATGGGGATCAACATCGGCGCGCTGGTGGCGCCGCTGATCGTCGGGTTCCTGGGCGAGTCCATCAACTGGCACCTGGGCTTCGCCGCGTCCGGCGTGGGCATGATCCTGGGCCTCGGGCAGTACCTGTGGGGCAGCAAGTACTTCGGCGACGCCGGCCTCTATCGGGGCGACAAGGAGAGCCAGGCAGAGGGCTGGCGCATGCTGATCGGCGGGATCATCGTGACGGCCGTGATCTTCGCCGCGCTCCTCTTACTGAACGGCGCCGGGACCATCAGCATCACGCTGTCCGGGGTGGCCAACGCCGGCGGCGTGGTCATCGTCTCCATGGCCATCCTGTACTTCGCCTACATGCTGGTGGCCGGCAACCTGGAAGCCATCGAGAAGAAGCGGGTGCTGGTCATCGCCGTGCTCTTCCTCTTCTCGGCGCTCTTCTGGGCCGGGTTCGAGCAGGCCGGCTCCTCTCTGAACCTGGTGGCCGAGCGGCTGACCGACCGGACGTACTTCGGCTGGGAGATGCCGGCCAGCTGGTTCCAGTCGGTGAACCCCCTCTGGATCATCACGCTGGCTCCGGTCTTCGCCTGGATGTGGGTCAAGCTCGGGAAGTACCAGCCGTCGAGCCCCGCCAAGTTCGCCATCGGGCTCGTCCTCATGGGCTCCGGCTTCCTGGTCCTGACGTGGGGCACCTCGCTGGCCGTGAACGGCCACGAGATCAGCCCGATGTGGCTCATCGTGACCTACCTGCTCCACACCTGCGGTGAGCTCTCGCTGAGCCCGGTGGGGCTGAGCATGGTCACCAAGCTCGCGCCCGAGCGGTTCGTGGGGCAGATGATGGGCGTCTGGTTCATGTCCATCTCCCTCGGCAACCTCATGGCCGGGCTCGTGGCAGGATACTTCGAGGCCATGTCCGTGCCCGTCCTCTTCGGCGCCGTGGCCGCCACCGCCATCGGCGGCGGGCTGATCCTGTTCCTCCTGGTGCCGATGCTACGCAAGATGATGAGCGGCGTGTACTAGCGCTCGGCTTCGCCTCGCGCGCTTAGCGGCCTGACGGCCGCGGGGAGCGCCTCGCTTCGCTCGGCGCGTTTAACTCGCGCCTGCGGCGCTCGCGAGTGGCGGCCTTCGGCCGCGGAACGGCAACAGATACGAGCGGCCCGCTCCCCTGTCGGGGGCGGGCCGTCTTGCCTTCAGGAGTTCCGCTCCGCCGCGGTTGCGTTCCGCCGCGAAGGTCGGCCTCACCCCGAGCCGCTGCCCCGAAGGTCGAGCCAAACGCGCGAGGCGAAGCCGAGCGCTAAACGCGAGCGCCGCAGGCGCGAGCTACCCGCGCGAACGCAGTGAGCGCTACCCGCGGCGAGCGAAGCGAGCCGCTACCCGGGAGGCCGCGCAGCGGCCGACCTACTCCCCCATGCGTTTCTTCAGCTCGTCGAGCCTCTCTTCGGCGCTCCGGGCCCGGTCGGAATCCTCGAGGTTGCGGAACGCATCTTCGGCGGGGTGGCGGTTCAGGTCCTCGATCTCGGCCCGGGCCGACGGGCGCCCGGCCTGGAGCGCCTTCTCCATCTCCTGGAGGTCGCGGCGGCAGAGGTTCCGCTCGGCCTCCAGCGCCTCCAGCTTCCGGGCGAGCACGTCGGCCCGCTCCCGGTGCCGGCCCCGGTACTCGGCGGCCACACGTGCGGTCTCGGCGTCGCCGATCTCCTCCGCCATCCGCTCCCGGCGGACACAGACCCTGACCTGCTCCTGCTCGTGGCTCAGGCGAGTGCGGGTGTCGGCAATGGCGTCATCGAGCTCGTCCATCTGGTTCCGCACCCGGGAGACCTCGCGGTAGGCGGCGTCCTGACCGCCATCGGCCTCGAGCTCCTCCCAGAAGTTGTCCACCGCCTGCTTCCAGGCGCGCTTGAACTCGCGGAACATCCCGCCCCTTTCGAGGTGCGTCGGGTTACAGCCCCAGCCAGTAGTTCACCTTGATGATGAACACGTTGTCGGGCTGGATCCCCACCATGTCGGCGCGGTCCCGGGCGAAATCGAAGTCGCCGAAGGCGCGTCGGTCGTAGCGGCGCTGCTGCCAGACCAGGAAGAGCGTCGACCCCGGCCGGTACTCCCAGCGCAACACGGCGTTGCCGCGCAGCGAGACCACGTTGAAGTCCCGGTCGCCGAACCCACTGTCGGTCTGGCCATCACCGTCGAAGTCCAGGTACCGGTATCCGTCCAGCTCGCACATGGAGCCGCCGGCGCACACCTCGGCCACGCCATCGCCGTCGCCGTCCACGGCGGTCCCGGCCGTGAAGGTGTCGAAGTCGTAGCTCCCGGACGCCACCAGCTGCTTGTAGGCGGTGTAGTGTCCGGCCTCCATGAGCGGCTGGAGGAAGAGCTGGAGCGTCATCTCCGGCGAGACCGTCACGTTGAGCCGGGTCTCCAGCGAGAACGAGCGACGATCCAGCTCGCCGAAAATGTAGCGGGTACCGTAGGTCGGGGCGAACGTCTCGTCGCCGATGGCGGTGACGTACTGATCGGTGTCGAAGTGGTCCGAGTACGACGGCTCGAGCTCGAGCTGCCAGCCGGACGACGGCCGGACCGTCACCCCCACGCTGCTACGCAGCGATCGACCGCCCTCGCCCCAGTCGTAGTTCACGGACCCGCTGAGCGAGACCGCCTCGCGCCGGTCGGTGTTGAGGCGGATGCTGGTCCCGATCCGGGAGGGATCGATCATGAGGGGACCGCCACGGGTGGCGGCGTCATCGAGCACCTCGGGGCTGTAGCTCATGTTCACGTGCCCGCCCCAGAAGTTGTTCAGCGTCCCCCGGGCGTTGAGCATCACGGCGCCGCCCTTGTGGGCCCGGCCCCAGTTGTCCCAGGACAAGACGTCATCCAGGGCATCATGGCGCCAGTTGTGGTACGTAAACATGGAAATGTTGTAGCTCCGGAAGACCTCGCCGGGCTGGTTCTCCCGGTAGCTGATGCGGGCGCCGCCATCGATCCGCTCGTTGGAGCGGGAGTAGCCCATGTCGTTGACCTCGAACCCGGGCGTCACCTCCGCCGCCCAGATGGCGCCGGTCCAGTGCTCGCCGCTCCGGCGCTCGAACTCGAGCCGCCACTCGGCGCCCATCATGCTCGTGGCCGCACTGTCGACCTCGAAATCGGAGTCCGGGCGCTGGAAGTAGTGGTTGCTGGAGCGCTGGATCCCGGTGATGGCTGCCGGGTCGCCCCGGACCAGGCTCCCGGCCCAGAAGCCCTGGACCGCCCACTCCCGGTCGCCCCACATGTGCTCGAAGTCGAGCCCTACACTGTAGGCGTCCTGGGGCAGGAAATCGAAGGAGCCGTCGGCCGGCAGGTCCCGGCGCATCCCGGTCACGATCCCGCCGAACGTGGTGGCGCCCTCCCGCAGGTCCTGCTGCACCCGTGCCACGCCGTAGAAGTTCCGCGGCTGCGCCAGGTACGTGGCGATGCTGTCGCCACCCGGCGAGGCGCCGGGGAAGAAGGCCCGGGCGTCTTCGGCGTCGGTCACGGCCCCCAGCGCGCCCATGGAGAGCCCGCCGCCGGTCCGGCCCGTGAGCTTGGCCGCGCCCAGGATCGTACTCTGGTCCGGCACGTCGGTGAAGGTGGCGCCAGTCGGCCGGCCGCCCCGGGGCTCGCGTCCGATCCGCCGGCTGTAGAAGAGACTGTTCCGACGGCCGGACAGGGTGAAGTCGAGGATCCGGGCGTCCTCCACGAAGAACGGTCGCTTTTCGGGAAAGAAAGTTTCGAACGCCGACAGGTTGATCACCGCCGGATCAAGTTCGACCTGGCCGAAGTCCGGGTTCACCGTGGCGTCGAGGGTGAACGCGGAGCCCAGTCCGTAGCGGAGGTCGAACCCTGCCTGCGCGTTCCCCTGGGTGCCGTCGAAGAATGGATCGGCCGCATCCGCGGGGCCGGTGTGCCCCCGGGCCAGCATGTACGGCCGGACCTCGATCCGGCGCAGCGACGCGGGGACCCGCACGCCCTCCATCCGCTCGAAGAAGCTGACCCGGCCGTGCTGCGCCCGGGGAATGAGCGCGTAGTAGGTCCGCTCGCCGGCGTCGACCCGCCAGCGGGTGAAGTTCACGCCCCAGGTCTGCAGGTCGCGGCCCGGCTCGTAGCGGATCTGCGACCACGGGATCCGCATCTCCACGGTCCAGCCGTCGTCGTCCACGGTGACGTCCGATTCCCAGACCGCGTCCCACGAGCCGTCTTCCTGGTTGTCGCTGTGCAGGTAGGCGTCCTGCTGGACCCCGGCGGCGGTGACCCGGAACTGGTAACCCGTGCGGCGGTCGAGGTTCGGGTCGAAGGAGACCTGGAAGTAGTCGGCCTGGCCCGTCTCGTCCCGACGGACCAGCTGCCGGGCAATGGGGTGGCCGGTCTCCCGGAGGCGGGCGCCGACGTAGATCGCCTCGTCGTCGAACACCACGCGGACCTCGGTCCGCTCACCCGGCTCCGCCCCCTCCACAGGATCGCCCTGCACGAAGCGGGTGATCGGCTGCGCCCGCTGCCACGCCGCTTCGCCCATCACACCGTCGACCCGGATCGCGCCGGCCCGCTCCTCCACGCGCAGCCCACCACCCGTGCCAGCGGGTGTCGGGCCGCCATTCGCCCGCTGCGCCGCCGCCGGCATCGCCCACGCCAGCGCCACCACCACACCCATCGTCCCCAGTCCCAACCGTCGCATGCGTCCCGTTCCCCTGATTCGTTCCCGATCCGAGCCGTATCTATGCACCGCTGTTCTCTCAGTGTTCCACGCGTACGGAGCCGATCTGCTGTGTGCATGACGCGTGCCGGCCGGATTACGTTGGGGGAACGGGACGCGGCGCCGTCACCAACTGATGTTGCCTTCCTCACTCGTATCGATGTCTTCGGTCTGCCCCTGCTCGAAGAAGTACGCCGCCATGTTGCGCGACAGGAACTCCCGGGCGTCCAGTGTCCGGACATCCAGCCCGTAGTGGTTGATCAGCGCCGTCTGGTACGCCAACCACGCGTCCCAGCACGCCTTACAGATCGAGGCTTGCACCCGCTCGCCGAGCTCGTTCCGCAGCGGTGGCTTCGGCAGCTGCTCCCCTGTCTCCCCGCACCGTACACACTCGATTTCAGCCATCCCTGCTCCTCTCCCGACTTGTCGGACCCGCGCGACCGCCGTCATATTCCCGCGGTCGGCCCGCCCCTTTTCACCCTGTCGCAAGGTATGCCGACCGCGGTCCCTGTCCACCCCGCACCCCAGACATCGATTTCGGAATGAAAGAGGAGCGCAGACAGGAGATCAGGGCCCGGGGCGTGGCCCTCGCCACGGGCGGGCTCGCCACCGCGCTCCTCCTCATCCTGGGGATGCGCATGCTCGGCCTCTCCGGGATCGGCTACGAGGATTGGCTCTGGGCGGCCGTGGGAACCGCCGTGGTCCAGGGCGCCCTCCTCTTCGTGGCCGTCCGGGGCTACGACCGGCGGATCCCCGGCGACCCCCACTACCTCTACACGCCGCTCCTCGGCGCCATGGCGCTCCTGGCGATGTACATGTACCTGGCGCCCGAGCTCCGCTTCATGATCCTCCTCGGCTGGTTCGTGGCGCTCCTCTTCATGGCCGGGCTCGGCGGGTTCAAGGCCGTGGTCTCGCTGAGCGGCTTCATGGTCCTCGGCTACCTCGCCGTGGGCTGGATCCTGCACCGCCAGGGCTACCCCCTCTCCCTGGCCTTCGACGGCGGCGTGGGCGGCTCGGTGTTCGTGATCAGCGTATACGCCGGCGTGGTCTTCGAACGGCTCCGGGCGGAGCGCCAGGAGATGCGGGACCTCCGGCTCCGACTGGCCGACATGGCGCTGACCGATCCGCTGACCGGGCTCCCGAACCGGCGGCACTTCGAGCAGGTGCTCCGGGCCGAGCTCGACCGCGTCCGCCGCTACGGCGGGGAGTGCTCCGTGGCCATCGGCGACGTGGACTTCTTCAAGCACTACAACGACAAGCTCGGCCACCTGGCCGGCGACCGGGCGCTCCGGGAGCTGGCCGATGTGATGCGGCGGGAGCTACGGCTCCACGACATGGTGGCCCGGTTCGGCGGCGAGGAGTTCAGCATGGTCATGATCAACGCGGGGAAGGACGAGGCGCTCCCGATCCTCGAGCGGGTGCGGGCTGAGGTGGAGGACCACCCGTTCCGCCAGCGCGACATCCAGCCCACGGGCCGGCTCACCATCAGCGCCGGGCTGGCCGCCTTCCCCGATGACGGCACCACCTACGAACAGATCCTGGGCAGCGCGGACGAAGCGCTCTACGCCGCGAAACACGCCGGTCGCAACCAGGTCCAGGTCGCGGGTGAAACCGAGAACGAAGCGGCATCGTGACCGACTACCCGACGCACTTCCCCGACGCCGGCGAGCCGGGTCCCGAGCCCGGCGAGGCCTCGCCGCGGCTGCGGCCGATCCACGAGAAGGCCGTCACCCTCTGGCGGCTGAGCACCCTCGGACGGGGCGCGCTGGCCACCGGCGCCGTCCTGGCCGGTGAGCTCCTACTGGAACTGCCGCTCCCGCTGGGCCTCCTCACCGCCATCGTCGGGGCGCTGGCGCTGGCGGCCACGGTGGTCGTGCCGCCCCTCCGGTACCGGGCCTGGGGGTTCGCGCTCCGGGAGACCGACGTCTACCTGCAGTACGGGGTCCTCTTCCGTACCACCAGCATCGTGCCCCACGCCCGTATCCAGCACGTCGACACCCGGCACGGTCCCATCGACCGGTGGCTCGGGCTCGCCAGCGTAGTGGTGTTCACGGCGGGGCACCGGGGCGCCATCATCGCGATCCCGGCGCTCGACGCCGAAGAGGCCGAGGAGATCCGGGACCGGCTCGCCGCGCAGAGCGGGGTCGGCGATGCCGTCTGAAGGCCACCGGCTCCACGGCTTCACCGTGGTCTCCCGGGCGCTCCGCATCGGGCGCCAGTTCCTGCTGCCGGCCATCCTGGGCGGGGCCTCCGTGGGCCAGGGGTTCGGGGCCGCCGTGCAGTGGACGCTCGTCATCCTGGCCATCCCGTCGCTGGGCGTGGCCGTGGCCCAGTGGCTCGCTTTCCGGTACCGGCTCGAAGACGACGAGCTGATCATCGACAGCGGCGTCCTCTCCCGGCGCCAGCGTGTCATCCCCGTGGCCCGGATCCAGAACGTGGACCTGAAGCGGTCGGCGCTGGAGCGGATCGCGGGCGTGGCCGAGCTCCGGCTCGAGACCGCGTCGGGCGGGGCGGAGACGGAGGCCAGCCTCGCCGTCCTCAGTCTGGAGGAAGCCCACACGGTGCAGGCCCGGCTCCGGGAACAGCGCGCCCGGACCGACACCGCGGCCACCGCGGCCACGCCGGACCACACTTTCCCTACCGATCCGGATCACCCCGCGGCCGGCACCGGCCGCCCGTTCGACGAAGCCGAGACGCTCCTCGAGCTCTCCGTGGCCGACCTGGCCATCGCCGGCGCCACGTCCAACGAGGCCGGCCTCATCGCCGCCGGACTGGCCACCGGGCTCGAGATCCTCGGCGACGTGGGCGGCCTCCAGCAGCTCGACGTCTGGCTCGCCTCCGCCATCGGCCAACCCGACGAGCTCGGGATCGCCGGCACCGCGCTCCTCATCGCCGGCCTGGCCGTGGCGTTCATCGTGCTCGGATGGGTGGTCTCCATCGTCGCCACCGTGGTCCGCTTCTGGGGCTTCACCCTCACCCGCTCCGGGACCGACCTGCGCCGCGAGTATGGACTCCTGAGCCGCCACCAGTCCACGGTCCCCCTCGATCGGGTCCAGGTGGTCCGGATCGAGGAGACGCTCCTCCGGCGGCCGCTGGGGCTGGCGGCGCTGAAGATCGAGACGGCGGGCGCCGGGCAGCAGCAGCGGCAGGGCGCCCAGAGTGGCGGCTCCGAGGCGTACGTGCCCATCACCCGCCGCGGCGATGTCGGCCGGCTGATCCGGGCCGTGTTCGAGGACGCCCGGCTCGAAGGCGTGGAGCTGCACCCCGTCCACCCGGTCTCCCGACGACGCTCCTTCGTCCGGCTCGCCGTCCCGATCGTGCTCGGTACCGCCGTGGCCGCCTGGTTCGACCCCCGCGGGCTCGCCCTTGCCGCGCTCCTCCTACCGGCCTGGTTCTTCGCCCGCGCGGAGTTCCGGGCCCGGGCCTGGGCCCGTCCCGAAGGGTACACCCTGATCCGGAGCGGCGTGGTGACCCGGATCAACGCCGTGGTCCCCGAGCGCAAGATCCAGACGCTCCACCTCCGGGCCACCCCGTTCCAGCGACGGCTCGGCCTGACCACGCTGCTGGTGGACACGGCCGGCGGCGGCAGCGCCTCCCGGGCCGTGGACCTCCACATCGACACCGCCCACCCCCTCCTCCTCTCCCTCGCCGCCGACGCCGAGCGGGCGCGATGGGCGGCCCTCGACAGACCGGCGTAACCCCCGCCCCGATCCCGTTCCTGCCGCAACGGTCGAACTCGAAATCGGCTCTTCGACATTTCGAGTGGGTCGTGCGCTCCGGAGGCACCGTTAACCGCGGAGCCGCGGAGGCGCGGAGCACGCGCGGAGAACTTCTTTTGAGTTTGATCCGGTCACGGCAGGCTGGGGGGCGGAAGACGCAAGCTCTGCGTTGGCGGGGACGTTCGCCCGGAAAGGCGGCCTCGCCGGCATGCCGCGACCCGACCTTCCGCGTGCTGTCCTTCCGCGTCTTCCGCGGATTCCGGTGTGACAGGCTGTTCCCCGCCCCTTCCCCATTGCTTTCTTCAACAAACTCGGAGAAGAGCCAACAAAAAGAAAAAACTCCGCGTATGCTCCGCGTCTCCGCGTCTCCGCGGTTCACCGGGCGTTCGCGAAGACCCTCGAAATCGAACTCGACGCTAGACCGCCGCCTCCAGGCGCTCGATCACGGCCTCCACGTCTGTCCAGCGGCTCCGGTGGCCCAGGATGCAGAGCCGGAGCGCGTACTCGCCTTTGACGCGGGTGGAGGAGATCATCCCCACCCCGCTGTCCGACAGCCGCTGCACCCGCTGGGCGTTGGCGGCCTCCCCACCGGGCCCCTTGAAGCAGACCACACCGAGGGCCGCGGGCGTGAGCAGCTCCAGCGTGTCGGAGGCACGGATCCGCGCCTCCGCCCGGTCGGCCAGCGCCATGGTGTGGTCGATGGTGGCCCGGATCCGGTCGAGCCCCCAGTAGCGCACGGTCAGCCAGACCTTGAGCGCCCGCCACGAGCGGGTCAGCTGGGGGCCCCGGTCGGCGAAGTTGACCTCGGCGTCGTCCGGTCGGCCCCGTCGCGCGAGCTCGGTGTCCTGGAGGTAGTCGGGGAGGATGTGGAAGGCGTCAACCAGGCGGTGGCCGTCGCGGATCAGGACGCACCCGGCCTCGAACGGCTGGTACAGCCACTTGTGCGGGTCGAGCGTGACGGAGTCGGCCCGGTCGATCCCGTCGAGGAGCGCCCGGCCCCGGTCAGTCAGCACCGCGAAACCGCCGTACGCCGCGTCCACGTGGAGCCAGAGGCCGTGCTCGAAGCAGACATCGGCGAGCTCCGCCAGCGGATCCACCACCCCGGTGCTCGTGGCGCCCCCGTTCGCCACCGCCAGGAACGGCTCGAGCCCCCGGGCCCGGTCCTCGGCCACGGCCGCCGCCAGCGCCCCCGGGCGGATCCGGTCCGCCTCCGTCTCGACGGTCCGCACCCGGTCGGGATGGAACCCCAGGATCCGGGCCGCCCGGAAGACCGACGAGTGGGCCTCGGCCGAAACGTAGATCACGCCGTCCTCCCAGCGGTCGCCCAGCCGGGCCGTGCGCGCCGTCACCAGCGCCGTCAGATTCGCCGCCGAGCCACCGCTCATGAGCAGCCCCGCCGCCTCCGGCGGGTAGCCGATCCACTCCTTGAACCACCCCAGCACCTCCAGCTCCAGCGCGCTCGGCCCCGCCGACTCGAGCCACGTCCCCTGGAACACATTGAGCCCCGCCGCCATGAAATCGCCCAGGATGCCGGGCCACGTCGGACAGCTGGGCACGAAGGCGAAGAAACGGGGGTGGTCCACACTCCCCCGGTACGGCAGCACCCGGTCGGTCAGCGCGTCCAGGAGCGCCTCGAACGCCTCCCCGTGGCCGGCGTCCCCGTCGTGGAGCCCGGTGGCCGGCGCGTCGGCGAGCCCATCGAGCCGCTCCCGCATCGCCTCCCGGGTGGCTCCACGCCACGTCCGCTGCTCGTCCAGCCCCGCGATCCGGTCGACCAGGCGGTCCACCACGGCGTACCCCATGGCGCGCATGGCCTCCGGCGCCAGCTCCAACCCGCGTCCCTCATCGATATCGCTCATGGGCATCAAGGTATGCCACCGGCCCACGCCTCGCGACGAGCCACCATCCCCACGGCGAACGGAGCCCCGCCCGGTCCTCGAACTCGGAATCGAAATCGAAATCGAACCGGGTCTTCGGGCGGGGCGGGCGCCCGGTGAACCGCGTGAACCGCGTGAACCGCGGAGGCGTCGAGACGCGGAGCACACGCGGAGTTATTTTTCTGTTCCGGTGAGGCAGCGCGGCCGGCGGCCGGGCGTAAAGCCGGCGAGGCTGTTGTTCGGGCGATGAATGCCCCCGACAGCCGGTGTGGGTGAACCCGACCCCGGCCTCCGTGATGCCAACGCGAAGCTCGCGTCTTCCGCCGCCCAGCCTGCCCTGCCCGGATCAAACTCACAAGAAGTTCTCCGCGGTTAACGATGCCTCCGGAGCCCACGACCCACTCGAAATGTCGAAGAGCCATCGAAATCGAACTCGAAATCGCAGATCCCACCGCGCACTCAGCCAGCCACCGCGAGCCCCGCCGGGCGACGAATCCCTCCAGGCCCACGTCGCCGCCCCTGGCCTCCGTCGGGCATCCAACGTTATCGTGAAGGGCGACCGAAGCGGGCCGATGGCGGCTCGATTTCATAGACGCTGACGAACGCCCCGGCGAGTCCGGGGAAGGTTCCCTGACCCAGCCCATCATGGATTTCCGTTTCCGTATTTCCGACGCCTACTTCGTGCCGCTCCGCGGCTGGAACCTCCGGATGAAGCTGCTGGAGGGTGACTTCGACCCGAAGATGCTCAAACCCGGCGCCTCGATGCGGCTGGTGGCCCCGGACGGCGAGGAGCGGGTAGTCACGGTGAAGGACCGCACCGTCACCGGTGGGAAGCAGAAGAAGGAGCGGGTCCAGGCGACCCGGGAGTACGACGTGGTCATCTCCCCGGACGACGCCGTGCAGGAAGACCGGCCGGTGGACATCGGCTGGGAAGTGGTCCCGGCCTGACACGGAGGCTGACATGAATCGCCGCCGCATCCTCCTGATGGCGGTGGCCGGGCTGGCGCTGCTGATCGGCGCGCTGGTCCTGACGCTCGCCCTGATCCCCGAAGAGCGGGTCGCCGAGGCGGCCGCCCGCCGCGCGGAATCGTTTCTGGGCGAGCCCGTCGCCATCGAGCGGGTCGGCCTCTCGGTCTTCCCCCTCCCCGGCGTGCGCCTCGACGGCGTCTCGGTGGGCCGGGCCGACTCGGCAGCGCTGGCCAGTGTGGACCGGGCGGAGATCCGGGTCCGCATACTCC
Source organism: uncultured Gemmatimonadaceae bacterium (assembly GCA_964605205.1). Lineage (GTDB taxonomy): Bacteria > Gemmatimonadota > Gemmatimonadetes > Longimicrobiales > RSA9 > JAWVYT01. Next base: position 11,703 of record CAZSBL010000010.1, on the reverse strand, counting down.
CGCTGCTCGGCGGCCGCGTGGTGGTCCGCAAGGTGGAGCTCGAGGCGCCCCGGATCGCGGTGGAGATCGACCGGGAAGGCGTGGCGAACTTCCCCGTCCTCGAGCCCGACACCACCGCCTCGCCCCCCGGCGGGGACATCCAGTTCGCCGTGAACGCGATCCGGATCACCGACGGCTCCGTCCGCTACACGAGCCTGCGGGACGGCACCCGGGTCCGGATCGATGGCTGGAGCCAGGAGCTGGCGGTGGCGGGTGAGGTGGAGGCCGGGTCGCTGGCGTCGCTTACGCTCACCGGCTCCGTGGGGTTCGACCGCATCGAGACCGACCTGCCCGGCGCAGTCCTCCCCGCCCGGGAGCTGGCGCTCCGGATCGAGCACGACGCCACCCTCGACCTGGGCTGTGACCGCCTCGATCTCCGGGAGCTGGCCGTGGACTTCGACGGCGTCACGCTGTCCGGCAGCGGCGAGGTGGTGGGCGTGAACTCCGGCCGACCCGAGGTCCACATCGATCTCTCGGCCTTCGGACTCGACGCCCACCGGCTCATGGCGTGGGTCCCCGACTCGCTCCGGGCACGGCTCGCCCTCCCCGACGGCCGCGCCGTGGGGTTGGCCGGCACCGCCAGTATCCGGGCCGCCATCGACGGGACGGTGGCGCCGGACACGCTCCCGGCCGTCCATGGCCGGCTCGATATCGAGGACGTGGCCGTGACGCTCGGCACCGCCGCGGTGGTCGACCAGGTGGCCGGACGAATCGTATTCTCACTGGACAGCGTGGTGGCCCGTCTCGACGGCCGGCTGCTGGCCGAGCGATTCAACGCCGGATTGGCGGTGCGGAACCCGGCGACGCCGGTGGCGGTGGTGGCGCTGAGCGGGCAGGCGGACCTGGGCACGCTCCGGACGCTGGGACTGGTCCCGGACACCCTGGGGCTCGCCGGCCGCCTGCGGATCGACCTCCGGGTTCAGGCTCCCCTGAGCGATCCGGGCGCAGCCCGGGCCTCGGGCACCATCGATGCCCACGGAATCACCGTGGCGGGGCTCGATCCGGCCGTCCGGGTCCCCACGGCCTCCGCGGTATTCGATGGCGGCACCGTCCGGGTGGATCCGCTGCGGGTGGAGGTGGGGCCCGAGCGGAGAGGAACCGACCTGGTCATCACCGCCGCCGGGTGGATCCCCGCCGCGGTGGACGCGAACGCGGTGCCGCCGGAGCTGCGGGTGGCGCTCCAGGCCGAGCCGCTGGACCTGGACGCCCTCATGGGCCCGAGCGAGAGCGGCTACCCGCCGCTCCTTTTCGCCCGGCTCCGGGACCGGCCCATCGAGGGCCGCTCGGCGGCGGAGATCGCCGGGGCGCTCGGGCTCGCGGTGCCGGCGCTCCCGCCCGTGAACGCCTGGATCGACGCCCGGTTCGAGCGTCTGGTCAAGAACGGGCTGACGTATACCGACCTGACGGCGCTGGCCCGGGTGTCGCCCGAGGTCATCACCCTCGATCAGTTGCGGTTCGGGCTAATGGGCGGCGTCGTGGACGTCAGTGGAGAGATCCGTCCCCTCAGCACCGACACCACCGGCTCGCCGCTGTTCACCCGGATCAACGGGCGGTACGGCGTCACCGACGTGGGCTCCGGGCCCTTCTTCACCACACTCACCCCCTTCAAGGACCATCTCGACGGCCGCCTCGACATGGCCGGGACCGTGGGGATGACCCTCGACCGATTCGCGCTCCCCGAGCGGCTCTCCCTCGAGGCCGCCGGTACCATCGCCATCTCCGAGGGACACCTGGCCAACTGGGCCGTGGTAGACGCCCTGGGCGATCGCCTCGGCGTGGCCACCTTCGATACGCTCCGCTTCCGCGACTGGGCCGGCCGCTACCGGGTCGACGGGCCCCGGATCACCCTCGACGAGACCGCCATCGACGCGGACGGGCTCAGCGCCCGGGCCGCCGGCTGGTTCGACTTCGGCGGCCAGCTGGACGTCACCGCCACCGCGGCCCTCGAACCCGAGCTCGCCCGCACCGCCGGTGCGATCGGGCGCCAGCTCATCGCCGCCTCGCCGGAAGGCCGGATCCCCGTCGGGCTCCGGATCCACGGCGCCGTGGAGAGCCCCGTCGTGGCCCTGGACCTCGAGCCGGCCCGCGCGCTGATCGCCGGGCGGGCCCGCGACGCCGCACAGGACGTGGCCGATCGTGCCGAGGAAGAGCTCCGCGGCGCCGCCGAGGAGGCCGAGGCCCGGGTGCGCGACGCGGCCGAGGAGGCCGCCGGAGTGGCCCGGCAGCGCGTGGAGGAAGGCGTCCCCGCGCTCACGCTCCCCGACTCGCTGCGCGCACTCCCCGCCGACTCGCTCCGCCAGATCCTCGGCGACTCCGTCTTCCAGCTCCTCCCCGACTCCGTCCGGCTCCGGGCGGACAGCCTCCAGCGGGCCCTCGAGGACGCGCTCCGGGAACGGCTCCGGCGGCTTCTGCCCGGCGGCGGGGGCGGTGGATACCGCTGAGCCTTGACACGGGCCCATGAAAAAGACGGTATTACGAGCCTCATGGACACCAATGGAATGCGGATGACGGCCGAGGAGCTGGGCGACAACCTGGCGCAGCTGGTCTGGGAGAGCTTCTCGGACTTCCTCGAGCGACGGGGCCTGCCCAACGGCGGGGACGGCGACGAGAACGGCGTCCTGGCTCTCCCCACGGTGGAGCCGGAGGAGGCGCTGATCTTCTTCATGTGGCTGCACACGCGGTCATGCCAGCAGGCGTGCGGCGGCGACATGAATCGGGGCGCCCGGGTGCTCGACGCCATGCACCGCGCCGTCTACGAGGACCTGGAGGATGGGGCGGTCCCGCGACTCCAGCTGCCGATCTTCGAGCAGCGGGTCAGCGCCCGCTACAAGGAGTACTACGAAGCCGCGTCCCGGGACAGCGGAAAGAAGGTGGTCGAGGTGGCCGCACGCCACGTCCTGGTCAACGCGCTGGATCGGCCCGGGATCCTGCTCGACCTGGCCGAGGCCACCACGGTGACCAGCGGCCCGCTCCGGGACTTCCTGCACGAGATCCAGCTGGAGAAGGACCCCAACTGAGCCGCCGGCGGGGTGCTCCCCGCCACGAGGACGGTGGCCGCCCGCACGGCGTGGTGGCCGCCGTTCAGCGTTCTGGCCCCGTCCCCCCGGCCGCGTCGGGGGCGTTCCACTTGACCCACTCGAACGCCGTGCGGCAGCTCCGGCACCAGTAGGTGGCCACGGAGAGGGCGGTGCCGAACGGCGAGTGCAGCTCCGTCTCCCGCCCGTCGCAGAAGGGACAGGCCACGCGCTCGGGGAGATCGTAGTCGGTGGACACGACCGCCTTCAATCCATGAGGAACGCACGGTTCCGGTCGCCCCGAATCCTCCGGATCGTCTCCCGGTCGGGGCCGCCACCAGCCATGCGACGCCGGGTCTCATCGAAGCCGGCGAGCTCCGGCTCGCCGGGCGAGGCCAAGTCCACCAGCTCCAGCACCGGCTCGACCCGATCCAGGAGCCGGGCCCGGAGCCCCGACCCCACCACGTCCACCACGCCGGCCTCCCGCAGCGCCGACGCCCGGTCCGAGTCCGGCCCGAACCACGCCAGCACCACCGGGAGCACCGTGGTCAACGCCTCCCTCAGCGCCGCTCGCGACTCATCGGTGCCGCCGGCCAGCCGCTTCGCCCACGCCGTGCCGTGGGCCCCGTGGAATTTCTCCTCGTCCACCACCTTCTCCACCCGCTGCGCCAGCGGCTCGTACGCCGAACCCCGGAGCGCTTCGAACTGGACGGTCACCGCCCCATCGGCCAGCGCCATCAGCGCCACCACCTCCGGCCACGTCTCCGCCGGGCCGTCCAGCACCTCCATGTTCCGGTACCCGTCGGGCTCCCGGCCGTGCTCCAGCGCCTCCGGGTCGTCACCGAAGCCCTTCATCAGCGCGTACAGCAGCCGGGCGTGCCCCCACTCGTCCTGGGCCATGCTCGAGCACGCGATCCCCGTCTCCAGCTCCGGCGCGCCCAGCATCCACCCGGCGTACCGGTAGCCCAGCAGCCGCTTCGTGTCCGCCAGCACCAGCGTAAGGTCCCGCACCGCTTCCCGGACCCCCGGGCTCAGCTCCGTCACATCCGTCATTCCGCCTCCACCGGCTCGCCCCGGTCCTCCGTGAACACCTCCGCCAGCGCGTCCCGCGGCACCACGTACATGTCGAACCAGCGCTCCTCGTCGTACGTGTTGAACGCGTACACCTTCGCCAGCTCCACGTCCGGCGCGTTCAGGTTGCCGATGTGCTTCAGCGCCTCGCCACGGCTCTTCCTGGCAAACACCTCGTAGATCATGCGGCCACCCCGTATTTCTTCAACGTCGCACGCCCCTCCTCCGTGATCATCGATCGGTTCCACGCCGGGCTCCAGACCACGTCGATGGTCACCTTCTCCACGCCCTCCTCCTCCAGGAGCCGGTCTTCCACGTCCATCAGCATCAGCTCCATGCACGGGCAGGCGGTGGCCGTAAAGGTCATGGTGACGCGAAGGTGACCGGGGTCGTCGTCGTCGACGATGTCGTAGATGAGCCCCATGTCCACCACGCTGATGGGGAGCTCCGGGTCCCGGACCTCCTTCAGCGCGCGCCAGTGGGGCTCGTGGCCCGGGCGGACCACGATGTGGTCAACGAGCGGCGCGCCGACGGCCGCGTTCAGCGCGGGCCCCCTCACGCGGCCATCATCCGGTTCACGTCAGCGTGGCTCTTCCGGACGCTCTCCACGTACCGCTCGTTCATGGGGCCCCGGCCCTTCCACCGCTCGAAGACCTGGTCCCAGGTGATCTCGCCAGCGGCGAGGTCCCAGTGCTTGGCCTCGGCGTCGTAGTGGCACGGGAACGGGTACTCGAGAACGTACGCCTCCTCATTCTCGTCGTAATGGGCCGGGACGTCGATCCCGATCCCCTCGCAGAGGGGCACGGTGGCGCTCATCCACGCCTGCCGCAGCTCGTCGTTGGTCATCCCCTTGAGCCGGTAGGCGAGCTGGTCGCTGTGCCGCTTCAGCTCGTCGGGCAGCCCGAACCACTCGATGGTCATGGGGAACATCCAGTCCACCGCCCGCTGCAGCTTCTCCTTCACCTCGCCGCCCGCCGCCGACAGGCGGCGCATCCAGACTTCGCCGTGACGCAGGTGGAACGTCTCCTCCATGTCCACCTTCACCAGCGCCCGCTTCAGCGGGCCGTAGCTCGTGTTCCGGTGGACATCGCCCAGGAGCGTGATCCCGGCCCGGTCGAAGAAGCCGTTGGCGGTGACCAGCTCCGCCCAGTTCTCCAGCGGCTGGTCGAAGCCGTACGGGTGCTTGAACTCGTGGGGCGCGCGGCCGTAGAGCAGCTCCTCCTTGCTCTGGCCCATGTCCTCCAGGAGCCGGTACGCGATGTTGGCGTGGGCCAGCTCGTCCTGGATGATCGCCACCGCGCTGACCATGGTGTTCGTGCTCGGCGCGTCCTGCGCCGCGCCCCAGTACGCCGGAGCGCTCATCAGCTCCGTGTCTCCCTGCACCATGAGCTGGATGGTGAGCGCCTTCCGGTAGCCCGGCGTCATCTCCTCCGGGCCCTCCAGGATGTAGCCGTCCTGGACGTTCTCCTTCAACTGATCCTCGGTGTAGCGGGTCATGAGGGGCTCCTGCCGGTGGGGTGTGGGAACCTCAAAGCTAGTCGCGGGCGCGGCGAGTTGTAAAGCCGCCGCCGCCGCCGGGCCCCACTCCTCCTCGGCGCGGCCGGCCGGATTCCCCCGGTCCCCGGGGTGGAACCCATCCCCGGGGGCGGGGCTATCATCCATCAGGAGCCTGGAGCGGAGCGGACACCATGCGGATACACAGAGCCCTCGTCCTGGCGGCCGCCGCAGTCCTTGTCGCGGTCGCGGTCGCCGCACCGCTGACCGCGCAGGAATGGCAGGTGGCCCGCGAGCGCTTCACCTTCGTCGGGACCCGCCTCGCCATCGACATCGACGTCGAAGCGCCCGGCTCGCTGCGCCTGATCCGCGGGGAGCCCGGGACCATCCGGGTAGCCAGCCGGGCCCGGCAGGGCTTCACCACCTCCGGGCTCGCCGATGGCGATCGGTTGACCCTCGGCGCCGCCGGCGCCGGGCCCGTGGACTACCTGGTCTCGGTACCCGAGAACGCGTTCGTCAACGTGCGGCTCCCGGGCCGATCACTCGGCGAGCGCGTGGCCCGCGGCCAGACCGGACAGTGGGAGTGGAACGCCACCGAGCGCCCCGAGCGGGCACCCGTCACCGAGTGGCTCCCGGAGCCGGGCCCCGGAGACCGGCCCTTCTACACCACCTTCGTCCGCGACCGGGTCCCCGAAGAGGTCAGCGTGCCCGACCTCGAGACCGTGGCCCGCGTCTCCGTACGCATCGAAGGTGATCGGTTCCGGGTCTACACCAGCCGGCCGCTGGCCATGGATGAAGGCAGCCCGCGCAGCCTGGTCATCATCCCGGCCCGGCCGCCCATGGACCTGGTCCTCGCCGTGCCGCCGCAAACCGAGACCTTCACCCTGCGGCTCGGAGGGCGCACGGCGCTGATCGTAGAAGGCTCGACCGTGACCACACTGTGCGTGCCGCTCACCGAGCAGCGGTTGTCCAACGACCGCCGCTGGTTCACCTTCAACCCCCTGGGCGGAGCCCTCGAATGCGGGGATGCTTCGACCCGGCGGCACGGAGGTTGACGGATGGTTAGTGCCCCGAGGCAGGGGACACACGTGAATCCACAAAGGAGGATCTCATAGCAAAGACCAAGACACGCGTGAACGAGGACATCCGGATCAGCCCGATCCGGTTGATCGACCAGGAAGGCGAGCAGGTCGGGATCGTCCCCCTCGACGAGGCCCGCGAGAAGGCCGTCGAGGCCGGGCTCGACCTGGTGGAGGTGGCACCCCGCGCTCGCCCCCCCGTGGTCCGGATCATGGACTGGGGCAAGTACCAGTACGAGCAGCAGAAGGCCGCCAAAGAGGCCAAGAAGAAGCAGCACACCTACGAGCTCAAGGAAGTCAAGTTCCGGCCCAAAACCGATGACCACGACATGGACTTCAAGATCCGGAACGCCCGCCGCTTCCTCGAGAACGGCAAGCACGTCCGCATCACCGTCCGGTTCCGTCGACGGGAGATGCGCCGGCCCGAGAACGGCCAGCGCGTCCTCGACGAGGTGGTCGAGCGGACCAAGGACGTTGGAACCGTCGCCAGCCGCGATAGAAAGCTCCAGGGCCGCGTCCTCCAGATGACCATCGAGCCCGACGAGCTCGGCGGCCAGGCCCACTAGCAACGGGGAACAGGCCGGCGAGACGAACGCCCGGTCAACCGCGAAGACGCGAAGACGCAGAGTTTTTTCTGTCTTTTCCGGTGAGGCAGCGCGGCCGGCGGCGGCGCACCATGCCGGCGAGGCCACCTTTCCAGGCGGAGAGAGCCCCCGACAGCTCGCAGAGCTTGCGTCTTCCGCCGCCCAGCCTGCCCTGCCCGGATCAAACTCAAATGAAGTTCTCCGCGGGTGCTCCGCGCCTCCGCGCCTCCGCGGTTGACGATGCCTCCGGAGCCCACGACCCACTCGAAATGTCGACGTCACTGAGAACGAAACCCAGTTCGACCACCCCCACCCGCCCGGATACACGCCGCCACCGGGCCGGTAAGACACCGGTAAATACCATTCCCGCAACGGGTTAGGGCAATTCAACAGATATCGAAACAACCCCTTGCGCTCGGGTGGCCGACACCCTACATTTCAACGCGGATTGAACGATAGGCCCGGTTCCTGCATTGGTTGGGATCGGGCTTGATATACGATGAGCGGGGAGGATCCGCGGCGGCGGGTGCTCCCCTGTTTCGCCAGAGTACGGAGGGGATGGCGCATGGCCGCTACGAAGTCTGAAGACACGCAGGTCTCTATTCTCGACATGACCGACAGCGAGCTCGTTGCCGCCCACCTGGACGGCCACCCGCTGGCGTTCAGCGAGCTGTACAACCGATATCGCGACCGACTGGTGCACTTCATCCGCCGGAAGACGGGGGATCCGGACCGTGCGGAGGATCTGGTACAGGAGGCGTTCGTCCGTGTGACCCGTCACCTGCATCGGTTCGACCAGTCCAAGAAGTTTTCGACGTGGATCTACACCATCTGCTCGAACCTGGCCAAGAACGAGCTTCGGAACCGCTCGCGGAGCCCGCTGGTGCTCTTCCAGAAGCTGACCACGAACTGGGACCCGGACCATCGTCCGCTCCAGTTCGAGGACTCGGCGATGAAGCCGGACAAGATGTACAACAACCGGTACCTGGAAGAGGCGGTGGAGAAGACGGTGGAGAAGCTGCCGGAGCACCACCAGCTGGTCTTCCGGCTGCGTGAGCTGGAGGGGAAGAGCTACGAGGAGATCGCCGAGATCACGGGCGTGAACCTGGGCACGGTGAAGAGCCGCCTGCACCGGGCGCGCACGAGCTTCGCGGAGATGATCGAGCCCCTGCTCAACTAGGCGACGACAGGCCGGGCAGAACAGAGATCGGGGCACGATTTAGCCGCCGGGCGGGGTGACCTGCCCGGCGGTTGTTTTGTGGCTCTTCTCCGACACGCTGGCTCCCACAGCTGGCATCGCCCCGGGCGCGGGAACGGAGGCCACCGCCACCTCAACGAATCTGGAGAAGAGCGAGGGCGAGGCGCGATCACGGCGCGGCCTCGCCCGGAATCCGCGTCCTTCGCCGGCCCGCGACCGGGGAGCCCGAGCACCCCGCGGAGCACGCGTATGCGAAGCCCGCGTCGTATACTAAATTCACGTATCCAACCTTTTCCGCGGCCTTCCTATCTCAACAAACGGAATGGCCGAACTCGCGAGGATGAAGACAGCGGACCCGGGAGCTCCGAAGACGGACACCGAAGACGTGGCGCTGGCCCAGGCCGGTGACACGCGGGCGTTCGAGCGGCTGTACCGACGGCACGAGGCGAGGATCTACTCGCTGTGCCGGCGGATGGCCGGGCCGGAGCTGGCGGACGATGTGATGCAGGACGTCTTCATCCGGGCCTGGGACAAGCTGCACCTGTTCGAGGGGAAGTCGGCGTTCGGGACGTGGCTGTACCGGCTGGCGATCAACGTGTGCCTGGCCCGCCGGACGAAGGCGGGGAAGCGGCGGGAACGCTTCAAGCACGACGAGGTCGCCATGGAGCGGGCGCGGGGGCCGAGGGATCGGCCGGACGCGCGGATGGACCTGGATCGGGCCATCGACCGGCTCCCGCCCCGGGCGAAGCAGGTGTTCGTGCTCCACGATGTGGAGGGGTACAAGCACCGGGAGATCGGAGACATGCTGGGCATATCGGCGGGGACGTCGAAGTCCCAGCTGCACGAGGCGCGGATGGCGCTGCGAGAGCAACTGACGGCATAGGACCATGACGAACGAACACGACACGGCACGACTGTCCGACTACCTGGACGGCGAGCTTCCGCCCGCCGAACGGGCGGAGCTCGAGGCCCACCTGGCCGGGTGCGAGGCGTGCGCCACCGCGCTGGCCGAGCTGCGGGCCGTGGTGAGCGAGGCCGATCGGCTCCCGGAGCTGGCGCCGGAGCGGGACCTGTGGCCGGGGATCGAGACCCGGCTCGCGCCCCGTGGCGATGCGGCGGAGGCGGACGTGGTGCCGCTGCACCGGTACCGCAGGGTGGTCTTGTCGGTGCCGCAGCTCATCGCGGCGGCCCTGGCCCTCATCCTCTTCTCGGCCAGCGGCGTGTGGCTCGCGGTGGGTGGGAGTCCGCCGGCAGAGACGGCGCTCACCACCACCGAGCCGGCGCTGGTGACCACCGTGGCGTTCAGCGACTTCGACACGGCCATCGCCTCGCTGGAGGCCGAGTACCGGAGCCGGCGAAACGAGCTGGACCCGGAGACCATCCGGGTGCTGGAGAAGAACCTGGCCATCATCGACCAGGCCATCGCGGAGGCCCGGGCTGCCCTGGCCTCGGACCCGTCGAGCGGGTTCCTGAGCGCGCACCTGGCCAGCGCCATGCGGCAGAAGGTGGACCTGCTCCGGCAGGCGTCCATGATTGCACAAACGGAGACTTGAGGAAGACAGCATGTATACGCCCATACTGATCGCGGCACTCGCCCTCGCCTCACCACAGGCGGCGGACACCATCATCCCGGTGGAGGAGGGCACGCGCCTGGTCGTGGACAACTTCCGCGGCGAGGTGATCGTGCAGGCCTGGGACCGGAGCGAGGTGCGCGTACTCGGAGACCTGGACCGGCGCCAGGTGCTCGACGCCAGCCAGACCGGTTCCATGCTCCGGATCCGGGCCCGGACCCTGAACGGCGGGCCCCAGGACGCCGACTTCCGGATCACGGTCCCCCGCTGGATGGACGTGAGCGTGAACGGGAACCAGGTGGACGTGGAGGTCCGGGGCACCGAGGGCGAGATCGATGTGGAGACGGTCGGCGGTGACGTGACCATCGAGGGCGGCCGTGACCGGATATCCGTCCGGAGCATCCAGGGCGAAGTCCAGGTCCGTAGCGCCCGGGGGCGCGTGGAGGCCGTGAGCGTGAACGAGGAGATCACACTCCGGGACATCGAAGGCGAGGTCTACGTCGAGACCACCAACGGCGATGTCACGCTGCGCGATGTCCGGTCGGCGTGGGCCCGCGCCACCACCGTGAACGGCGACATCCTCTACCACGGGACGATCCTCGATGACGGCCGCTACGCGTTCTCGACCCACAACGGAGACCTGGAGGTCACCGTGGCGGAGGGGGCGAACGTGACCGTCTCGGTATCCACCTTCCACGGCGAGTTCGAGTCGGAGTTCCCCGTGCGGCTGACGGGGACCACGAAGGACCGGCAGTTCAACTTCACCCTCGGATCCGGGCGAGCCCGGCTCGAGCTGGAGTCCTTCAACGGAGAGATCCTGCTTCGTCGGCCCCGGTAGACGGGCCCGACGATTCGAATAAGGAGGCAGTATGAGAAGCACCGCATTGGCCCTGGCGATGACCGGCCTCATGGCCGGCACCGCGACCGCCCAGTCCAACGACTTCCAGTGGCGCGGCGCGCTGGACCGCGGCCAGACCATCGAGATCCGGGGCGTGAACGGGAGCGTCCAGGCCGTGCCCAGCGACGACGGCTCCGTCCACGTCACCGCCGACCGCAACGCCCGTCGTGATGACCCCATGAGCGTGCGCATCGAGGTGGTCGAGCACGCCGACGGCGTCACCATCTGCGCGGTCTACCCCACTCCGCCCAACGCACGTCGTGAAAACGAGTGCCGGCCCGGTGGCGGGCAGAACAACGTCCACCGCAATGACGTGAAGGTCGACTTCACCGTCCGGGTCCCCGCCGGGATCCGGTTCTCCGGCCACACCGTGAACGGCCAGCTCTCGGCCGACGGACTCGAGGCCGATGTGAAGGCCAGCACCGTCAACGGCGACGTGGGGATCCAGACCACCGGCTTCGCCGAGGCCAGCACCGTGAACGGCAGCATCACCTGCAGCCTCGGCAGCAGCGACTTCACCGATGACCTGGAGTTCGAGACCGTCAACGGCAGCATCACCATCGAGATACCCGAGGGCCTCAATGCCGAATTCCGGGCCAGCACAGTGAACGGGAGCATCGACAGCGACTTCCCGATCCTGGTCATGGGCAAGGTCACCCGGCGCAGCCTTCGCGGCCGGATCGGCGATGGCGGGCCCGAGCTGCGCCTCTCCACCGTCAACGGGAGCATCCGCATCCAGCGGCGCTGACCGGCCG
>CAZSBL010000009.1:0-48671 GCA_964605205.1 uncultured Gemmatimonadaceae bacterium | reverse complement strand
CTCGCCCCTCGCCCCTCGCCCCTCAACCCTCACCCCCGCCGCCTACCGCCCGCCCTCGTCCCTGCCCTCCCCTGCGGTATTCGCCAAGATTGAATCCGTTTCCACGAATCGATACAGCCGCTCGCCCTCCCGGATCAGACCGTACTGCTCCCTGGCGAGGCGTTCGAGGGCGGCGGAGTCGGTGGCCAGGGAATCGGCGGTGGCTTCGAGCTCGGCGACCTCGACCCGGATCGCCTCCAGCTCCACCACCTCCGTCGCGTACTCCCGGTCCAGGCGCCAGAGGTCGAGGAAGGTGTACTCCCCGCCGAAGGCGAGGAAATAGAGGGCTACGAGGACGACGGCGCCGGCGGCGACCTTCCGGATCATGGCGTCCTCGCCTCGGGGGCGGGGCTCACGGCGGCCCGACTCCCGGCGGCCCGACTCGCGGGGGCCACGCTCACGGCGACCCGACTCGCGGCGGCCCGACTCGCGGCAACCCGACTCGCGGCGGCCCGACTCGCGGCGGCCCGACTCGCGGCGGCCCGACTCGCGGCGGCCCGGCTCTCGGCGGCCCGGCTAACGGCGGCCCGACTCACAGCGCGTCGGCCCCGGGGTAGCGCGCGGCGTCGCCGAGCTCTTCGGCGATCCGCAGGAGCTGGTTGTACTTCGCGGTCCGGTCGGTCCGGCTGGCGCTCCCGGTCTTGATCTGGCCGGCGGCGGTGGCCACGGCCAGGTCGGCGATGAAGGTGTCCTCGGTCTCGCCGGAGCGGTGGGAGATGATGAAGCTGTAGCCATTTTCCCGGGCCAGGGCGATGGCGTTGAGTGTCTCGGTGAGGGTGCCGATCTGGTTGACCTTGATGAGGATGCTGTTGGCGGCGCCCTCATCGATGCCGCGCTGGAGGATCTCGGTGTTGGTGACGAAGAGGTCGTCGCCGACAATCTGGACGCGGTCGCCGAGGCCATCGGTGAGCATCTTCCAGCCTTCCCAGTCGGCCTCGTCCATGCCGTCCTCGATGGATGCGATGGGGTAGCGCTCGACCCAGTCGGCCCAGAAGTCGACCATTTCGGCCGACGACCGGCGCTGGCCGGAGGACTTGTGGAAGACGTACTCGCCGTCCTGGTAGAACTCGGAGGCGGCGGGGTCGAGGGCGAGGACGATGTCGCGGCCGACGTCGTAGCCGGCGCGGTCGATGGCCTCGAGGATGACCTCGACGGCCTCGTCGTTGGAGCCGAGGTCCGGGGCGAAGCCGCCCTCGTCGCCCACAGCGGTGCTCTTCCCCTGGCCGGTGAGGACGTTCTTGAGGGAGTGGAAGACCTCGACGCCCATGCGGAGCGCGTCGGGGAACGAGTCGGCGCCGATGGGCGCGATCATGAACTCCTGGACATCCACGTTGTTGGCGGCGTGGGCGCCGCCGTTGAGGATGTTCATGAGGGGGACGGGCAGGAGCGAGGCGTCGTCGCCGCCGAGGTAGCGGAAGAGGGAGAGGCCCCGGTGGGCGGCCGCGGCCCGTGCGGTGGCCATGGAGACGGCGAGGATCGCGTTGGCGCCGAGCTCGGCCTTGTTGTGGGTGCCGTCGAGGTCGATCATGGCCTGGTCGATGGCCGCCTGGTCGCCGGCGTCCATCCCGTCGAGGGCGTTGGCGATGGGCCCGTTGATGTTGGCCACGGCGGTGCGGACGCCCTTGCCGGCATAGCGGTCACCGCCGTCCCGGAGCTCGAGGGCCTCCAGCTCGCCGGTGGAGGCGCCGCTGGGGACGGCCGCGCGGCCGGTGGCGCCGCTGCGCAGCGTGACATCGGCCTCGACGGTGGGGTTGCCCCGGGAGTCCAGGATCTCGCGGGCTCGGATTGCGGTGATCTCCGACATGTATGCCTCGGTGTGTGGTGGTGGCGTTCGATTTCGGTGGCCGGGCTGGGCATTCGTACTCGCCGTCCCCCGGGCGCCGGTCAGTGAATGGCGTTGGGCATCGATTCCAGGCGACCGGGCGGCAGCTCGGCCCGGGCCTCGTCCCGGAGCCGCCGGACCTCTTCCCAGACCCGGTCGATGAGGGTGTTCCGATCCTCTTCCGACAGGTCGGTGGTGGGGATCGGCTCCCCGAAGCGTACGATAATCGGGCCCCGGGTCACTCGCCAGCTGTCCTTGGGCAGCACGCGGCGGGTGCCGGCCAGGGCGAAGGGGACGATGGGCACGCCGGCATGGAGGGCCAGCATGAACGCCCCCTTCTTGAACGGCTGGAGGGCGTCGGTGGGAGCGCGGGTCCCCTCGGCGAAGATGATCACGGCGCTCCCCTCCCTCCGGAGCTGCTCCCCGGCCAGGTCGAGGGAGCGAACGGCGGCCGCCCGGTCGGATCGATCGATGGAGATGTGCCCCGCCGCCTTCCAGGCGCGGCCGAAGATGAACACCTTCTCGAGTTCCTTCTTGGCCACGAAGTGGTAGCTCTTGGAGATGTGCGTCGCGATGGCGGGCACGTCCATCCACGACTGGTGGTTCCCCACCAGGACCTGGGGCGAGTCGAGTTCGATGTTCTCCATCCCCTCGGCGCGCACCGGGCAGCCCGTGGACCAGAGGATCCACGCCGACCAGCTGCGACCGCACCAGTCGAAGTACTCGAGGGGCGCCCGAACCAGCCCACCCAGAATGGCCAGCGGTCCGAAGACCAGTGTGGCCAGCAGGATGTGCGAGATGGTCCAGACCGTCCGGATCATGACGCCCCCCCGGCCGTGTTGTCCACGGGCGGGCCGCCCCAGTGCTGGAACCCCTGCAGATCGAGGGCCTTTCCGTTCTCATCCACGACGACGGCGCCCTCCCCTTCCTCCACCTCACCGACCTGCGTCAGCGGCACCCCGAACCGCTCGGTGAACGCCTCTTCCACCAGCGCCACGGCGCCCACCGGCGCCGTGAAGCAGAGCTCGTAGTCCTCCCCGCCGGCGGCGGCGAGCCGGAGGGCGTCGCCGCCCCGGGTCGCGGCCGCCCCGGCCACGGGCAGGTCCCCGGCCCGGATCAACACGCGCACGCCGTTGGCCGCGGCCAGGTGACCGGCATCGCCGGCGATCCCGTCGGAGAGATCGACCATGGCGGCGGGCACGCTCCGCTCCGCCAGCCAGAGCGCCTCGGCGATCCGGGGCGACGGTCGGACGAAGGCGGCCCGGGCCCCGGCGTCGGGCTCCCGTCCATCCACCCACGCGGCCACGGCGGCGGCGGCGGCGCCGAGCCGGCCGGTGACCCAGACCTCGTGGCCGGGGCGCGCGCCGGTCCGGAGCACCGGTCGGGGCGCGTTCCCCAGCGCCACGATGTCCAGCACCAGCGGTCCCGGGGAGCGGGTCACATCGCCCCCCAGGAGCGCGGCGCCCACGTCGGCCGCGGCCTCCGCAACGCCGGCCATCACGGCCCGGCCGTACTCGTCCTCGTCGCCCTCCCCGAGGGCCATAGAGACCAGGATCCCGATGGGGGTGGCCGCCACCGCGGCCAGGTCGCTCAGCGCCGCCGCGGCGGCGTGCCGGCCGACCTCACCGGGCTCGAGCCACGCCCGGCGGAAGTGGACGTCCTCCACCACCATGTCGGCGGTGACGGCGATCCCATCGCCGGTGACTACGGCGCAGTCGTCGCCGGGCCCCACGCGCACGCCAGGCCCGGGCTCAGCGCCGCCATCGAGGAAGCTCCGGATCAGGTCGAACTCCCGACCCGGCCCCAGCGCCGTCACCATCGTGGCGGCTGATCGAACACGACGAAGGGGAGCGCGGTGGGCGGCGAGGTCGGCCCTGGGTCGTCGAACGCCTGGTGCATCCGGTGGGCGACGTCCATGGGGGTCAGGCTCCGTCCCCGACCCGCCAGCTCCGCGGCGCGTCCGCCGTAGAGGAGCGCGAGGCCGGCGGCGTGGGCGGCGGTGGCGCCGGCGGCGAGGAACGCGGTGGCGAGACCGCCGAGCTGGTCGCCCATGGCGGCGGTGGCCAGGTCGGAGGAGCCGAGGGCCGCCACGAGGACGGGCATCCTCGGCGTCGCCACCACCGAGGGTGCGCCCTTGAGCAGCACGGTCACTCCGTTCGCGTCGGCGAAGCTGCGGGCGGCGTCCATGGGATCCGCCTGGATCTCGGCGATGGACCGGCCGGTGAGCCGGGCCATCTCCCCGGGGTGCGGCGTCAGGAGTGTGCGGGCGCCGAGGGCGTCGATCCCGCCCTGCTCCGCCAGGATGGTGAGGGCATCGGCGTCGAGAACCAGTCCCCGGTCGCCGAGGACATCGACGATCAACGCCAGGAGCCCGCGCCCCGAGTCGCCGGTGCCGATGGCCGGCCCGACCAGGACGGCATCGGCGTTGTCGATGGCTTCCCGGATGGCGCCGGGGTCCGCCCGGTCCACGAACAACGAGGCCGGGACCGTGCCCTGCACGATGGTCCGGTTCGCCTCCTCGGAGACGACCCGGCAGTAGCCGGCCCCGGCCCGCATGGCCGAGTGCGCGGCGATGACGGCGGCGCCGGCCATCCCTTTCCGGCCGGCTGCGATGACCACCCGGCCCACGGCGTTCTTGTGGGCGTCGGGCGGACGGTACGGGAGGCGGGTCCGGGCCCAGTCGGGCGTGATGAGTGCGGCGCGGTACTCGTCGTCGCGCATCGGCGGGAACCCGATCTCCACGGCCAGGATGCGGCCGCAGCGCTGCCGGCCGGGCTGGAAGAGCCCGCCGCTCTTGGGCCAGCCGAACATGATGGTGGCGGCAGCGTCCACGGCCTCGCCGGGGATCTCACCGGTGGTGGGATCCACGCCACTGGGGATGTCCAGCGCCACCATCGGCGGGCCGGCCTCGTTCATCCGCCGGATCACGGTGGCCGCCGGCTCCCGGGGCGCGCCGCTCACACCGGTGCCCAGGATCCCGTCCACGATCACGCCTGCGCCGGCCAGGGCGGCGGCCGCCCCGTCTCGATCCACGCGAGGCAGGTCGAGCCCCGCGCTCAGCGCCGGGTCCGGGTCGCTGGACCCCACGGGTACGTACGCCACCTCCCGCCCCCAGAGGCGGAGCGAGCGCAGGGCCACCATGGCGTCGCCCCCGTTGTTGCCGCTCCCCACGACCGCCACCACCCGCCCCTCGGGGTACAGGCGATGGATGACCTGGGCCGCGGCCCGACCGGCGTTCTCCATGAGCGCCCGCTCGGGGATCCCCCCTTCCTGGGCGCGCCGGTCCAGCGCCGCGGCCTCTTCGGCCGTGAGGAGCGCCACGTGTTCTCTGCCGTATACGGCGTTCACGCGCGCCTCCCTACCACGGTTGGAGCTACTTGTAGCTCGGGCCGATGGCCCGACCGAAGCTGATCTCGCCGTTGTCTATGCGGATGTTGAAGCCACAGTCGGGATTGGAGCAGACCCAGGCCTTGTACCGGATCGCCGCCCCCTCCCGCCCGTAGTCGGACAGCGGAAGCATGACACCATCGTCGCACTTCTGGCATTCCGGCCACTGCGCCTCTTGCATCTTCATCCCCTCCCGGATGGGTCTCGTGGGTCCGGCCGCTAATGAGAACGGCCCCGATCGAGTCGGGGCCAGTGGCGTTCAGATACTCGCGCCCCAGGGATAGTCGGCGTCGAACACTTCGTCGAAGTCGTAGACGGCGTCGAAGTCCCCGGGCGAGTCGTGGTCCTGCTTGAGGAGCACACCGGCATCGACCAGGGCGAAGACGATCTCACCCAGGTCCCGCGTGCCCTCGATCCCCCAGTGCTCCAGCACGGTCCGAGCCATGGGGCCGTACCGGTGGAGCGCCAGGTCGCGCACGCCCTCCGCCAGCTCCCGCCCGCTGATATGCCGCGGCTCGGTGAGCTGCTCGAGCACGTGGTGCAGCGCGGACAGGATGAAGAAGTACGCCGCCTCGTGATACCGCGGATGCTCTTCGCGGAGACGGTTCAGCACCTCATCGGCGAACACCATGCTCTCGTTCATACCCTTCCGCCCCGGTCCGATCTCCCAGGGAAAACTGGGAGATCGGCCGCCGGATCGCAACGGAAGCTCAGGGGCCCGCGACCGCTGCGGTGTCGAAGCGGGTGCCCCGCCACTCGGCGTAGAGCGGACGGGCGAGGGTCAGCTCGCGCACGCCGCCCCGGACCTCGGCTCGCACGCCCTCGTCTTCCGGGGCATCGAGCACGTCGGCGATCCAGCCGCCGATGGTCCGCATGTCGGCCTCGTCCATCCCCCGGCTGGTGAGCGCGGCCGTACCGATCCGCACGCCCGAGGTGACGAACGGGGAGCGCTGCTCGCCGGGCACCGTGTTCTTGTTGGTGGTGATCCCGGCGGCCTCCAGCGCCGCCTCCGCCGCCTTCCCCGTCAGCTCGAGGCCGCCCAGGTCCAGCAGCAGGAGGTGGTTGTCCGTGCCATCGCTGACCAGCGAGTAGCCCCGCTCCATGATGGCCTCGGCCAGCGCTTTCGCGTTGGCCACCACCTGCCGGGTGTACGCCTTGAACCCGTCGGACATGGCCTCCCGGAACGCCACCGCCTTGGCGGCGATGACGTGCATGAGCGGCCCGCCCTGCATCCCCGGGAACACCATCTTGTCCAGCGCCTTGGCGTACTCCCCGGTGGTCAGCGCGATCCCGCCGCGCGGCCCCCGGAGCGTCTTGTGGGTGGTGGAGGTCACGATATCGGCGTACGGCACCGGGCTCGGGTGCGCGCCACCGGCAATGAGCCCCGCGATGTGGGCCATGTCCACCACCAGCGCCGCGTCCGCTTCCCGGGCAATCTCCCCGAACGCCTCGAAATCGATGATCCGCGGATAGGCGCTGGCCCCCGCCACGATCACCCGCGGCTGGTGCTCCTTCGCAATCTCGCGGATCCGGCCATAATCCAGCCGACCGGTCTCCTCGTCCACGCCGTACGCCACCACCTCGTACAGCCGCCCGCTGAAATTGACGGGCGAGCCGTGGGTCAGGTGCCCGCCGTGGCTCAGGTTCATCCCCAGCAGCGTGTCACCGGGCTCCATGAGCGCCATGTAGGCCGCCATGTTCGCCTGCGAACCGCTGTGGGCCTGCACGTTCGCGTGCTCGGCCTCGAAGAGCGCCTTGCAGCGGTCGATGGCCAGCTGCTCGGCCTCATCCACCACCTCGCAGCCACCGTAATAGCGCCGACCCGGATACCCTTCGGCGTACTTGTTGGTCAACACCGTGCCCATGGCCTCGAGGACGGCGGGCGAGGTGAAGTTCTCGCTGGCGATCAGCTCCAGCGTGTCGTTCTGACGGCTGGCCTCCCGCGCAACGATGGCGAAGATCTCCGGGTCGGTCGCTCGGAGTGCGTCCATTCGGTCTCCTACAGCCACGTGCGGTGCATGTCCCCGACCTGCTGGATCCGGCGCTCCGCCACACGGTCGGCCGCCGCGCTGGTCGGCAGCCCCTCGTCGTCGGCCAGCTCGAACAGCTGCTCGAGGGTGTCGTAGATCTCGCCGGCCTTCCGCTTCGACCGCTCGAGGCTCCAGCCGTTCAGCTCGCCGTACACGTTGATCACGCCACCGGCGTTGATCACGTAGTCGGGCGCGTAGAGGATGTTCCTGTCCTTGAGCTCCTGGCCGTGCCGCTCCTCGGCCAGCTGGTTGTTCGCCGCGCCGGCGATGATGTCGAACTTGAACTGCGGGATCGTGTCATCGTTCACCACGGCGCCCAGGGCGCACGGGGCGAAGACCTCGGCCTCCACGCC
This sequence comes from uncultured Gemmatimonadaceae bacterium, assembly GCA_964605205.1. Taxonomy (GTDB): domain Bacteria; phylum Gemmatimonadota; class Gemmatimonadetes; order Longimicrobiales; family RSA9; genus JAWVYT01. The sequence goes on along the minus strand of CAZSBL010000009.1, from coordinate 41,040 downwards.
GTAGATCTCGTCGGGCTGCACGGTCGTGGCGCCGAACTCGTCCACGATCCGCTGGACCCGCTCCTCATCGATGTCGGTGACCACCAGCTTCGCGCCCTCGGCCGCCAGGTCCTCGCACAGGAAGTAGCCCACGTGCCCCACGCCCTGCACCGCCACGGTCAGGCCGTTGAGGTCGTCGTTCCCGTACCTGGCCTTGGCCGCGGCCTTGATCCCCCGGTACGTGCCGTACGCCGTCACCGGCGACGGGTCACCGCTCCGGCCGGCCAGCCCCGTGACGTACTCCGTTTCCATGTGGACGTAGTCCATGTCCTCGACGCTGGTGCCCACGTCTTCAGCGGTGATGTAGCGGCCCTTCAGGCTCTCCACGAACCGGCCGTGGGCCCGGAACATCATCTCGCGGCGCTTGATCTTCGGGTCACCGATGATCACCGACTTCCCTCCCCCGAGGTTCAGCCCGGCGGCCGCCGACTTGTACGTCATCCCGCGCGAGAGCCGGAGCACGTCCGTAAGCGCTTCCTGGTCGCTTTCATAGTTCCAGAACCGGGTCCCGCCGAGGGCCGGCCCCAGCGTGGTGTTGTGGATCGCGATGATCCCCTTGTATCCCGATGCCGGATCGTAGCAGTAGACGACCTGCTCGTGTTCGTGCTCCTGGATCTTCTCGAAAATCTCCATTATCCCCTCCGCAAAAGCTCTCGCGCGATGACCACGCGCTGGATCTCGTTGGTGCCCTCGTAAATCTCGGTGGCCTTGGCGTCCCGCATCAACTTCTCCACGGGGTAGTCCCGCATGTAGCCGTAGCCCCCGAAAATCTGGACCGCTTCCGTCGTCACGGCCATGGCGGCCTCGCTGCAGAACAGCTTGGCCATGGCCGAGGCCTGGGTACTGCGCTCCGCGGCCGCCCGATGCAGCAGCGACCGTCCCGCGACGACCTTCGTCGCCATCTCCGCCAGCTTGAACTGGATCGCCTCGAACTCCGCGATCGATCGACCGAACTGCTCCCGCTCACCGGCGTAGCGCACGGCGTGGTCGAGCGCCGCCTGGGCGATACCCAGCGCCTGGGCGGCCACGCCCAGGCGGCCCATATCCAGCCCTTCCATCGCCAGCTTGAAGCCGGTGCCCGCCTGGCCCAACAGGGCGTCGGCGGGCACCCGCACATCGTTCAGGGCCACGTCCACCACCTCGAGGCAGCGGAGCCCCATGGTGTCTTCCCGCTTGCCGGGCGTCCACCCGTCCACATCGGCGGGGACCAGGAACGCGCTCAACCCCTCGTGCCCCTCCCCGCCGCTGCGGGCCACCACCACCGCCAGCCCGGCGATCCGGCCGTTGGTCACCCACTTCTTCGTGCCGCGCAGGACCCAGTCATCCCCGTCCCGCTCGGCCGTGGCCGCCACCGCGGCCGCGTCGGACCCGGCGCCCTCCTCCGAGAGAGCGAAGGCCCCGATCCGCTCTCCCGACGCCAGCGGCCCGAGCCAACGCTCCTTCTGCCCGTCGGTCCCGTGCCGGTCCAGGATCGCTACAAGAGCGTTGTGGATCGACAGCGTCAGCGCCACCCCCGGCTCGCCCCACGACAGCTCTTCCACCGCCGTCAGGTATGTGCCCAGGTCGAACGCCATCCCGCCGTGCTCCTCCGGAATGAGCATCCCGAAGAAACCCAGCTCGCCCAGCTGCGCCAGGACACCGGCGTCCAGCGCCGCGTCCCGGTCCCACGCCTCCACGTGTGGCCGCAGCTCGCCCTCGGCGAACTGGCGAGCCAGCTCGCGGATCTGCTCCTGTTCTGTGGTCACTGCGTGCATGCGTTCAACCCCAGCCCTGGCCCTGGCCCTGGCCTTAGCCCTGGCCCTGAACCCTCACCCTCACCCTCGCAACTGGCCCCGCCGCGAGGCCCAGCCCCAACCCGCGAACCCAGCCTCACCGCGAACCACTTAGATCTTAAATCTTAGCTCTTAGATCAGTACTCATAGAACCCCCGCCCGGTCTTCCGCCCGTGCCAGCCGGCGTCCACGTACTTCCGGAGCAGCGGGCAGGGCCGGTAGCGGTCGTCGCCGAGGTCGCGGTGCAGCACCTCGAGGATCGACAGGCAGGTGTCCAGCCCGATGAGGTCCGCCAGCGCCAGCGGGCCCATGGGGTGGTTCATCCCGAGCTTCATGACCGTGTCGATAGCCTCGGCCTCCGCCACGCCTTCCATGAGCGCGAAGACGGCCTCGTTGATCATGGGCATGAGCACCCGGTTCGAGACGAAGCCCGGGAAGTCGTTCACCTCTACCGGGGTCTTGCCCAGCGCCTCGGAGGTCTCCATGACCGTCTTCGTGACCTCGTCGCTGGTCTGGAGCCCGCGGATCACCTCCACCAGCTTCATCATGGGGACGGGATTCATGAAGTGCATCCCGATCACCCGCTCCGGCTTCGACGTGATGGCCGCCAGCGCGGTGATGGAGATGGACGACGTGTTGGATGCCAGGATCCCGTCGCCGACGATATCGTCGAGCTTCTCCAGGATGTCGGTCTTCAGCTCCAGCTTCTCCGGCACGGCCTCGATCACGAGCCCGGCGCCCTCGACGGCACCCATATCGGTGGCGCCCTCGATGCGGCCGAGGATCTCGTCCACCTCGCCCTCACCGATGATCTCCTTCTTCGCCTGCCGCTCCAGGTTCTTCCGGATGGTGGCCAGCGCGGCGTCGACCCGCTCCTGGTCCACGTCCACCAGCGCCACCGGGTGCCCGTTCTGGGCGAACACGTGGGCGATCCCGTTGCCCATGGTCCCGCCACCCACCACACCGATTCGATCGATCTTCGCCATTGTCTCTTCTCCTATCGTTCAGCCCCGGCCAGGATAGCGCCCGGGCGTGTCAGCCGCATTACGAGGACGATCCCCAGGCCCGCGCCCAGCGTGCCCGCGAGTCCGCCCTCGGGTCCGAATCCACCACCCGTCAGCCATGCGGGGCCCGCCACCACCGCGTCGTACAGCGGAACGTCCAGCCCCTGGAGCCCGCTCACCGGCAGGTCCAGCGGCCCCGACATGATCCAGTTCCAGCCCACGTGCACGCCCGTGGCCAGCCAGAGCGTGCCCGTCCGTGCCACGGCCAGCGCCAACAGCACGCCGGCCAGGAACAGGTTCATTAGCGCGAACGGCCCGACCTCGGGGTTGGCCCCGTGCAGCGCGGCGAACACCGCACTGGTCAGCAGCACCGCCACCCAGGTCCCGGGCCCCTCTTCCAGCACCCGGAAGATGTAGCCCCGCAGCAGCGCCTCCTCCGACGCCGCCGGGATCGCCAGCGCCACGAGCGCCGTCCCGGAGGTCACCCCCCAGCCGGAGAGCGTGCCCGCCTCGGCGGTGTACCGGTACCCGCCGAACACGGCGAACACCGCCACCACGCCGGCCAGCGCCACGACCCCGATCCCGAGCCCCACACCCAGCTCCCGGGCGGCCCACGGCTCCAGCGGGAACCCCAACCCCTTCAGCGGGACCCGGTCCACCCACCGCAGCAGCACGTACGCCGCTCCGAGCGCGGCCACGAGGATGAGCCCGGTCTGGGCCACCAGCCCCGCCGAGAGCCGGTCGTCGGGCATCTCCATCCCCGCCACGAACGGGAAGAGGAGGCTCTCCAGCCAGAGGATGGCCACGAACAGCACCACGTACAGGAGCAGCCGCCACGGCGTCCGCAGCCGGTCTCCGGTCACGAGCCATCGTGTCCACCCCGACCCCACGCCGGCCAACGAAAAACTCCCGGGTCAGAGCAACCCGAGGGTTCGATCGCGTCCGCGCCAGGCGACGAGGGCGGCCAGGCCGACCTTCACCACGTCACCGATCAGGAACGGGACCAGCCCCAGGGCGATGGCCCCGGACAGGTCCCCGGTCATGGCCGCCAGCCACGCCGTACCGCCGGCCAGCACCACCAGCGAAGCGACGAACAGGCCGACGAACGTCCGGACCAGCGCCACGGCATCCTTCCGGCCGGACGGCCGGGCCAGCACGCCCGCCACGTACGCGGCCAGCGGATACGCCAGCAGGTAGCCGCCGGTGGGGCCCAGCAGGTGCGGCAGCCCGAAGCCGCCACCGAAGAAGACCGGCAGCCCGGCCAGCCCCATCCCCAGATACGTGATCTGCGACGCGGCCCCGAGCCGTGGCCCGAGCAGGGCGCCGGCCATGAGCACGAACGCCGTCTGCAGCGTCACGGGCACGGGGGTGAACGGCAGGGGCACGAACACCTGGGCACCCAGGGCCGTGGCGATGGCGAACGCGGCCACGGCAATCACTCGCCGCGCGTTCCGGTTCGGGACCACCTCGACGGTGGCCAGCTGCTTCGCGCGAAGGACGGTGTCGTTCATATCAGATCCTCTCCACAGACAAGGCTACGGCGTCTCCGCCGCCGAGACAGAGCGTGGCCAGACCGGTGCTCGCGCCCCGGTCCCGCATGGCGTAGAGGAGCGTGACCAGCACCCGGGCACCGGACGCGCCGATGGGGTGGCCGAGGGCCACCGCGCCACCGTGCACGTTCACCCGGTCCCAGTCCCAGCCCAGCTCCTTGCCATCGGCCAGCGCCTGCACGGCGAAGGCCTCGTTCGCCTCGATCAGGTCATAATCATTGATGTTCTTGCCCTCCTTCTCCATCACCCGCTTCACCGCGCGGACGGGGGCGAAGAAGAGCTCCTGGGGCGTGACCGCCCCGCTCGAGTAGGCGTTGATCCGGGCCATGATCTCCAGCCCGTTCGCCTTTGCGTACTCCTCACTGGTCACCACGAGCGCGGCGGCGCCATCGTTCAGCCCCGGCGCGTTCCCGGCGGTGACCACCGGGTCGGTGATATGGTCGGGCATGTCGCGGGTGAAGGCGGGCTTCAGCTTGGCCAGCGCCTCCAGCGACGTGTCGGCCCGGGGCGACTCGTCGGCGTCGACGGTGGTGGTCCCCTTCCGGGTGCTGATCTCGATGGGGACGATCTCCGCGTCGAACTTGCCGCCCTCCTGCGCGGCGACGGCCTTCTGGTGGCTCTCCAGCGCGAACCGGTCGGCCTCCTCGCGGGTGATCCCGGCCTTGTCCGCCGTGTACTCGGCGTGGCCGCCCATATGGCACTGGCCGAACGCGCACCAGAGCCCGTCGTGGATCAGTGCGTCCACCAGGTTCTGGGTGCCGAACTTCACGCCGGTCCGCATCCCGAAGACGTAGTACGGCATGCCGGACATGGACTCCATCCCGCCGGCCACCAGGACGTGCTCGTCGCCGGCCTTGATGGCCTGTGCCGAGCTCATCACGGCCTGCAGACCGGAGCCACAGACGCGGCTGATGGCCATGGCGCCCACGGTTTCGGGCACGCCGCCGGCGATGGCCGCCTGCCGGGCCGGGGCCTGGCCGAGCCCCGCCGACACCACGTTGCCGATGTAGACATCACCGATGTCGTTGCGGTCGAAGTCCACCTGGTCCAGCGCCGCCCGGATCGCGTGCGCACCGAGGTCGGTGGCCGGGAGGGAGCCGAGGCCGCCCAGGAAGCGGCCGATGGGGGTCCTTTTCGCCGCGACGATCACCGCGGTCCGTGCCGGGTCGTTCATCTATCGTTCTCCGCGTCGAGATCCATGATGTGGCCCCCCGCCCGCGAGGGCCGCCGAGCCGGCGTTATTATAGCGGGACGACGGGTGCCAGGCCAATCCGATACCGGGGGTCAACTCTCCTGCAATGTGGGCCGCTTTTCCGCGGGATCGAGCCGTCCCCACGGCACCACCGGGTCATGCTCGAAGATCAGCAGCCAGCCCTCCTCCTTCGCCCGCCCCAGCAGGCGCCGTTTCTCCTCGAGCGTGACCAGCGGATCGAGGTCGTAGCCCATGATCCATGGCAGCGGCAGGTGCGCCGTGGTGGGCACCAGATCGGCCAGGAAGCACGCCCGCTCCCCGGCGGACTCCAGAAGTACCGACTGGTGGTGCGGCGTGTGGCCCGGCGTCTTCACCACGCGGACCCCGGGCACGATTTCCGCCTCTCCTTCCACGAACGTCCACAGCCCCGCGTCGGCCAACGGGTCGAAGTTCTTCGTCATGTAGCTCGCCCGGATCCGCTCGTTGTCGCGGTGCGCGAACTCGAACTCCTCGCGCTGCACCACGTGCCGGGCCCGCGGGAACGCTGGGACCGGCGGCGCGTCGTGGCCGAGCTCGGCCTCGGGGTGGAGCCGCGTGTTCCCGCCCGCGTGGTCGAAGTGGAGGTGGGTGCTGACCACGATGTCGACATCGTCCGGCGAGTACCCGACTTCCCGGATCGCGTCTTCGAGCCGGGTGGGCGAGCCCGCGTTCTCCACGCCGTAGATATCGACGAACTTCTCGTCTTCCTTGTTCCCGATCCCCGTGTCCACCAGGACCAGCGCGTCGGGCGTCTCGACGAGGAGGCATCGAAGGGCCAGGGGGATCCGGTTCCGGGGGTCGGCCTCGATCCTCCGCTCCCAGAGCGGCTTCGGGACCACACCGAACATGGCGCCGCCATCCAGCCGCTGGAGGCCGGCCTCCAGGGCGTGCACGGTGAGGGCACCCACCTCGGTGGTACGGGCGAGGGGGAGCGAGTCGATGTCCTGGGTCATGCCCATTCGGGAAACTCCATCGATGTCGGTAGAGACGAGCGCTTCTTCCGGGCCTTCCTCTTTCGCAAGAGGTCGCCCAGCTGCGTCCAGCTGCCGATCCCCTGGTCCGCGGCACGGTCCAGGAGGTGGACCAGCACGTCCACGGTGGCCCGGGCGTCCGGGTACGCCCGGTGCCGCGGCTCGCACGGGATGCCCCACCGGTGCAGCAGCGCGTCCAGCGACCGGCTCCGCATCTCCGTCATCACCTTCCGGGCCATCCGGGCGGTGCACAGCACCTTCCCCTTCGGCGGGCCGAAGTCACCCCGCTTCATCTCCCACTCCACGAACCGGAGGTCGAACGGCGCGTTGTGGGCCACGAACACGGCCCCGGCCAGCAGCTGCTGGATCCGGGGGGCGATGTCGGTAAACGCCGGCGCGTCGGCCACCATGGCGTCATCGATCTTCGTGATCCGCGTGATGGACGCCGGGATCCCGCGGAACGGATTGACCAGCGACGCGAACTCGTCCAGGATCCGGCCGGTCCGATCCACCCGGATCGCCGCGATCTCCGTGACCCGGTGCCCCCGGCCCGGCGAGCCGCCGGTGGTCTCGCAGTCCACCACCGCGTACTCGAGGGCGTCCAGCTCCGCGTCTTCGGGCCGGGGCGGGTAGTGCTCGGCGGGGCCGCTCATACCGCGCGTCGCCGGCTCACCCGATGTCGGCCCGCTGGACCGGGAGCGTCATGCACCGACCCCCGCCCCCGCCCCGCACCAGCTCGCCGCCCTCGAACGTCAGGACCGCCCGGTCGCCTTCGCCGAGCTCCGCCTCGCCCGTCAGGTAGTCCACCCCGGGGATGATCCGGAACCCCGCCTCCCGCTCCATCTCCGCGTACGTCCGCTCGTTCCGGGAATAGCCCAGCACCACACCGGGCCGCACCGCCACGAAGTTGCACCCGCTCGACCACTGCTCCCGCTCCTGGAACGAGCGCTGCGCGCCGCCGCAGAAGATGGGCTCCAGCGGGAGGTCCACCTCCCGCAGCGCGACGAAGAGGTCCGGCATCTCGCGCATGGTGGCCTTCCCCGGCCGGCAGTACAGCACGGCGTAGCGGTCCGGCCCCACGAAGGCCGGCGGGTGGACCACGGCGTGGGTCCGGTCCACCTGGGTGAAGACCATGTCCAGGTGGATCATCGCCCGATCCCGGGGGAGCACCACCATGATGATGTGCTCGATGCCGTGGTTCCGACCGAGCTCGTCGACGATGGCGTCGAACGCCACCGGGCTCGAGCGCTGACTCACCCCGATGATGGCCGTGTCCCGGCGGGGCACGTGCACGTCGCCCCCCTCGATGGTGTAGCCCGAACGCCGCTCCTCGCTCCCGTCGTAGATCAGCCCCGCACCCTCCAGCGACGGGTGGAACGTGAAGAGCGCCTTCATCAGGATCTCCTCCGTCCACCGCACCGAGTGACGCATCGAGCTGATGATCACGCCCTCGCCCACCACCATGGCCGCGTCCCGGGTGAAGAAGAGGTTCGGGAGCGGCGGCAGCGCGTAGCTCTCCACGTTCAGCACCCGGGCCAGTGGCCCCTGCTCGAGCTCCACCCCCTCGATGAACATCCGGACCAGCTCACGGCCGGGAAGATCGAGCAGCACCCGCGCCAGGGGCTCCGAGTGCGTCACATCCATGACCCGCTCCAGCAGGAACGTCCGGGCCTCCTCCATCTCCACCACGTCCCGGAGCAGGTCCGCCACCTCGTCGACCTGGGCGAACCGGGCCAGCAGCGCCTGGAACCGGCGGTGCTCCCGCGTCGCCTCCTCCAGGTCCAGCAGATCGTCGTAGAGGAAGTCTTCCTTCGTGCTCGGGGTGACCGCCACCAGCTCCGGACCCGGCGTGTGGCAGATCACACGCTCCAGCGGCCCGATCTCGCTCGTTACCCGCACCCCGCTCATCCGCCCCTCCTCACGACGTCTCTCCCTCCCCGTTCCCGTGCGTCAGCGCGTACGAGAGACCTTCCATCTCCAGCGCCATGTCCACCGACCGGACCACCACATCCGGTGGCACCTCCAGCCGCTTCGGCGCGAAGTTCAGGATCCCTCGCACCCCCGCCTCCACCAGCCGGTCCGCCACCCCCTGCGCCGCCGAACCCGGCACCGCCAGCACCGCGATGTCGATGTCCCGCTCCCGTATCAGCGCCTCCATGGCGTGGTCCGGCTGCACCTCCAGCTCCCCCCACTCCTCGCCCACCTTCTCCGGGTCCTTGTCGAACACCGCCTCGATGTGGAAGCCCTGGCGTCGGAAGGTCTCGTAGCCGAACAGCGCCGCCCCGATCCGCCCCGCGCCCACCAGTACCACCGGCCACCGCCGCCCCAGACCCAGGATCGACCGGAGATGGTCCTCCAGCTCCCCCACCTCGTAGCCCAGCCCCCGCTTCCCGAACGTCCCGAACAGCGACAGGTCCTTGCGCACCTGCGCCGCCGTGGTCCCGCTCCGGCTCGCCAGCTCCTCGCTCGAGACCGTCTCCACACCCGCGCGCTCCATCTCGACCAGCAGGCGCAGGTACAGCGAAAGACGACCGATGGTCGGCTCGGACACCTTCTTCATGAGGCTGTCGTGTCGGGGTCGTTTGTGAACGGTTTCACAAACAATAGCCGCCCCGCCGAACCCCGTCAAAGTGGCGCCGTGTCCGCCTGTGCCCGGACCCGGAAGCCGATGGTGCGAGCTCGATCACCGTCGATCTCGAGCGCCAGGTCGCCGCCGAGGAGGGCTGCGATCCGGCCGACCACGGCCAGGCGGAGGCCGACCCGGACCGCCGGGTCTTCGGTGGCGGCATCCACCGCGAAGTCCGTGGGTTCGAGGGCCACGGCCAGGGCGTCATCTCCCACGTCCACGCGGAGGGTCATGGCGGAGCCGGCGGGGTGGCGCACGGCGGAGGTGACGGTCAGGTCGAGGGCCCGGAGCAGCCGGTCCGGGTCGGTGCGGATCACAGGCAGCTGTTCAGGCATCTCCACGGTGGGGGTGATCCCTCGCTCCGAGGCGTGGGCCCGGAACGCCTCGGTGGTGGACGAGAGGACCACGCCGAGGTCCACGTCTTCGAGGTCGAGAGCCACATCGCCCGCATGCATGCGGCTGAGCTCGATGACGCCATCGATGAGGTGGAGCAGGTGCCGGGCCGCCCGGCCGAGGCGGTCGGCGGCATCCCGGCCTTCGGGGCCGAGCTCGCCGTATGCGCCGTCGCGGAGGAGCTCCTGGTAGCCGAGGATGGCCGAGAGCGGCGAGCGGAGCTCGTGGGTGGTCAGGTCGAAGAAGCTCTCGCGGGCGGCACGGGCTCTTTCCAGGCGACGCCGGGCCTCTTCCAGCTCCCGGCGCTGATTCCGGGCCCGCCGCCTTGTGCACAGCCCGGTGGCCAGGGCGCCCGCCGCCGCGCCGCCCAGGAGCGCCAGCACCGTCGCGGCCACGGCTACCCCTCTCCCGGGCCGGGGCCCCGGGGGTAGCCCCGGGCTCCCAGGGCGGCCGCCAGGGCGATGAAGGTCTCGGGCTCGAGGGTCTCGGGCCGGGCGGTGGGCGCGATCCCCAGCGGCTCCAGCACCGCGTCCACCTCCTCCGGGTCCAGCCCGTAGCCGGGCGCGATCCGGAGGCTCTTCTGGAGCTGCTTGCGGCGCAGGCCGAAGACCGCCCGGGTCAGCGACCGGAGCGCGTCGCCGGTCCCGGCGGGCTGGACCGAACCGCTGGCACCGGCTCCGCTGGCACCGGCACCGGCCGGGCCCTCCGCCCGGGCGGCTCCGGGGGGCTGGCGCCGCGGCCGGATCGCCAGGACGGTGGAGTCGACATTCGGAACGGGTCGGAACGCGCCGCGGCCGACGTGGAAGAGCCGCTCCACGTCTGCCGTGGCCCGGATCCCCACGGTGAGGGCGCCGTACGCCTTCTCGCCGGTCTCGGCGAGGATGCGATCGCCGACCTCGCGCTGGACCATGACCACGATCCGCTCGGGGACGGGCCGCCATTGCAGGAGCCGGAAGAGGAGTGGCGAGGTGATGTTGTACGGGATGTTGCCCACCACCTTGGGGCGGCTCTCGAGGAGCTCGCCGGGCTCCCACTCGAGGATATCTGCGTGGACGATACGCACGGTGGGCTCGTGTTGGAACCGCTCGCTGAGGGTCTCGGCCAGGCGGTCGTCGAGCTCCACGGCCACGAGCCGACCGGCGGCGTCCGCCAGCAGCTCGGTCAACGCCCCCTGCCCCGGCCCCACCTCCACCACGGTGTCATGGGGCCCGGGCTCCACGGCGTCCACGATCTTCCGCTGGAGGTTCGGGTCGACCAGGAAGTTCTGGCCCAGACTCTTCTTGGCCCGCACGGCTCAGGCCCGGAGCAGGACGGCGGTGCGATCGTCGGGCGGGACGTCGTTCTGGCCGGCCTGGTTGGTCTCGAAGAGGTGGTCGAGGATCTCTTCGGGCTCCCGGTCCCGCATCCGCACCACTTCGTCGATCAGCGCCCGCTCCCCGGCGATCCCGGAGGCGCCGGCGGCGTCGGACAGGCCATCGGTGAAGAGGAATAGGAGGTCGTCGTCGTCCCACGCCGTCCGCTCCTCGCCGTAGTCCGGGAAGGTGAAGGTCCCCAGCGGCGGGCTGGTGGCCGCCAGGCGCTCGGTCTCCCCGTCGCCCCGCACCACGAAGGCGTGGGGGTGGCCCGCGTTCGCCCACGTGACCTCACCCTTCGACGGGTCCACAACCGCGAACAGGATCGTGAGGTACATCTCCGTGGTCTCGAGCTCGTCGATGAGCGACTCGTGGATCCGGCGCAGCGCCTCGCCCGGCCGGCTCGCCTCCTGCGCGTAGATGGCGATGGCGCTCATGGTGAGCGCCATGATCAGCGCCGCCGAGAAGCCGTGGCTGGAGACATCGGCGATGACCAGCCCCAGCCGGCCGCCGGGCAGCTCGAACAGGTGGTAGAGATCGCCGCCCACGGAGTCGGCGGGCAAGCAGCGGGCGGCCAGCCGGGCGCCCGGCGCGAAGCGGCCGGCGTCCGGGAGCAGCTTGAGCTGGAGGTCGTGGGCCAGCTCCATCTCCCGTTCCATCCGCTCCCGGCGCACGCTCTCCCGTACCAGGCGCTGGGTCTCGAGGGCGGCCGCCACCTGGCTGGCGATGGCGGTCAGGAGCCGGAGGTCGCCGGCGCTGAAACGCACGTCGCTGCGGCGTCCCACCAGCGTGATGACCCCCACGGTGCGGCTCCCGCCGTCCGGAGGCGTGTAGTTCACGGGCACGGAGAGGTACGGCTCGTTGCCCCGGGGCCTGGGCTCGCGCAGCATGCCGCGGGGCAACTCGTCGCCTCGCTCCAGGTTCACCGGCTGGCGCTCGCGGAAGACCCTCGCCGTAACGGAGTTCGGGTCATCCACGGCGATTGGCCCCTCGATCCCCTCATCTCCCACCTCGGCCTTCCGGTGGAGCGTCCGGCCCGATGCATCGGCCACCCAGAGCGCCGCCCGCCGGGCGCCCAGCACGTCCGCCACCTCCTGCAGGATCCGGGTGGTGGCCTGCTCCATGGATAGGAAGGAGGCCAGGATCTCGGCGATGGAGTAGAGAAGGTTGATCTCCTCGTACCGCTCGCTGAGCTCGTGCGCGGCGGACCGGGCCTCCTGCTCGTGACTGAACGCCTGCCGGAGGGCCGCCGCCAGGAACCCCGCGTCCTCCCGGCCGTCCGGTCCCACCAGCTCCAGCTCGAGCCGGCCGAGCCCGGTGGCCTCGAGGGCCACCCGGGGGTGGTCGGACGGGGCACCTCGCTCCGGGTCCTCGGCAGGTGGGTAGAGGCAGGTCCACGCGCCGTTCTCCGGGCGCCAGAGCCGCACGGGCGTGTCCTCGTGGTCGCGGCTGTAGCGGTCCAGCAGCCTCACCACCGACGGCGGCAGCCGTCGCGAGAACGTCCGCACGGGCCCGGTCACGATGCCTCCCGCTTGTGCGGGGGCTCATCCTCCCCGTAGAGCACCATCTCGATGGAGTTGCCCCGCTCGTTGAACGAGACTTCATCCATGAGCTCGGTGATGAGGTAGACCCCCCGCCCCCGGGCGCTGGTCCGGTTCTGCGGGAGTGTCGGGTCCGGGAGCCCCTCGGGGTCGAACCCGGCGCCCTCGTCGGTGATCCGGACCTTGATCCGCGTCTCGCTGACCCAGGCTTCCAGCGTCACCCGCTTCCCCGGGTCACGGGCGTTCCCGTACATCATGGCGTTGGCCAGCGCCTCGGCCACGCCCACCCGGAAGTTCAGCCGGAGCCGCCGCTCATCGAACCCGGCCTCGCGGCACCGGTCGAGGAGGTAGCCCACACTCCGCTCGATGGCGCCCAGGTCGTTGGGCAGGTCCAGGACGTGTCGGTCCATCATGCGTCGTTGCCCCCCCTTGGTCACTCGCCGCGGGGGGCGCAGCGCCCCCCGCTCCCGGGCTCAGAACGACGCCAGCGCCTCGTCCCGGCTGTCCGCGATCTGGAAGAGGGTGTCGAGCTTGGTCAGCTCGAACAGCGTGCGCAGATCCTCGTTCAGGTTCGCGAGCCGCAGCTCACCGCCCTGCTCCCGGATCTTCTTCGACAGGCTGACCAGCACGCCGAGCCCCGAGGAGTCGATGTAGCCGGTCTTCTCGAAATCGATGAGGAAGCGCTTCTCGCCGCTCTCGAGCTCGTCGAGGACCTTCTGCTTCAGCTCCTGACGGTTCCCCACGATCAACTGGCCTTCCACGTCCAGGACCGTGACGTCGCCTTCCTTCTTCACCTCGAAGCCCATATCACTCTCTCCGTGTCGGATCCGCGTTCGCGCTGCCGGGTGAAAAGGTGCCGTGTCAGCCGCCGGCCTGCAATGCCGTGAGGCTGGCCACGGCCACGATGTCGGCGGCCGTGCAGCCGCGAGACAGGTCGTTGCACGGCTTGTCGAGTCCCTGGAGCACCGGGCCGATGGCCTCGGCGCTCGCCAGCCGCTGGACCAGCTTGTAGGCGATGTTGCCGGCATCGAGGTCCGGGAAGACCAGCACGTTCGCCTGCCCGGCCACCGGCGAGTCCGGCGCCTTGCTCTTGGCGATCTCCGGGATCAGCGCCGCGTCGACCTGCAACTCCCCGTCGGCCACCACGTCGGGCTCATCCTTCCGGAAGCAGGCCAGCGCCTCCCGAACCTTGTCCACCCTCTCGTGCTCGGCGCTGCCCCGGGTCGAGAAGGAAAGGAACGCCACTCTCGGCTCATCGCCCACGATGGAGCGCCGCGCGGCCACCGAGGCCCGGGCGATGTCCGCCAGCTGCCGGGCGTCCGGGTCCGGCACCACGGCGCCATCCGTGAACGAGAGCACCTCCTCGGTGGCGGGCCCGCCGCGGAACGGCCGGCACACCATATAGAAGGTGGACGAGACGATGGAGATCCCCGGCTTCAGCCCGACGCACCGGATCGCGGCCCGGATCACGTCACCGGTGGGGTGATCCGCGCCGGCCACCGACCCGTCGACCTCGTCTTCGCGCACCATCAGCGCGCCGAAGATCAGCGGGTCGCGGGCCCACTCGATGGCCTCGGCCTCGGTGAGCCCCCGGTCCTTGCGCAGCTCCATCAGCGTCTGGACGAAGCGGTCGTGACGCCCGTCGGTGGTCGGGTCGATGACCACCATGTCGGCATCGCCTCCCACCTCCTCCAGCCCACCCCGGACTTCGGCCTCCGGGCCGAGTACCACGGGCGTCAGTCGCTCCTCCTGCCGCAGCCGCACGGCGGCGGCCAGCGTTCGGGGGTCGTGGCCCTCGGGCAGCACGATGCGCCGAGGGTTGGCAATCGCTCGTTCCTTTATGCTATCCAGAAATCCGCTCATTTTCGGTCCAGTTTCTTCAGGAGTTTTTCCTTCACCACGGGCGATACGAACGCGCTCACGTCGCCGCCCAACGACGCGATCTCACGGACCAGTGACGCCGACAGAAAGGAGTACTGGGCATCGGGGGCCAGGAACAGGGTTTCGATCTCGGGGTCCAGATCCCGATTCATCAGCGCCATCTGGAACTCGTACTCGAAGTCGGAGACGGCCCGCAGCCCCCGGACGATCAGGTGGACGTCCTGCTCCCTCGCGAAGTCCACCAGCAGCCCGCTGAACGCCGCCGCCTCCACCCGGTCATAATCGGCGAAAACGGTCTCGATCATCTCCACCCGCTCCTCGATCTCGAAGAGGCCCTCCTTGGCCTGCGTGGCCCGGTGTCCCACGGCCACGATCACCCGCTCGCAGAAGTCGAGGGTGCGCAGCACGATGTCTTCGTGCCCCTTGGTGATGGGGTCGAAGGAGCCGGGGTAGATGGCGTCGGTGTGACGGGGGTGCATGGGGCTAGTCCGGTCTCAGGTAGCGAGTGATCTCCGTGTCTCCGTATCGACGGGTATCAGACCCCTCCGCCTCCGGGAGCCGGTCCGATACCCGGTGCTCGATCCACAGCATGTCTGCAAAGGGCTCCCGGAGAAAGCGTTCCGCAAGCGCCACGCCCTCGCCGGACCCGTACGGTGGGTCCGCCAGAACGATATCGTACGCGTCGGGCGTCATCGAGGCCACGAACCGCAGGGCGTCATCCTTCACCACCCGGGTCTCCGCCTCGGCGCCCAGCGTCCGGATGTTGGCTGTTAGCACCTTCAGCGTCCGACTCGAGCGCTCCACGAAGGTGGCGTGGCGGGCGCCCCGGGAAAGGGTCTCGAGCCCCAGCGCCCCGGAGCCGGCGAACAGGTCCAGCACGCGGGCGTCCGGGATCGCGGGCTGGAGCATGCTCATCCACGCCTCCCGGACCCGGTCGGTGGTGGGCCGCGTCCGCCGGCTGTCGGGCGCCCGGATCGGGTGGCCGCGCCAGCGGCCGGCAATGATCCGCATCAGTCTTCGCCTGCGGGTTTCAGGTCCACCAGCCTGGCCTGGATCCGGCGCCGTCCCTGCCACTCGTCTTCCTCGAGCTTGACCGCCGCGTCCAGGGGGGCGCCGGAGCGGGCCACCTCCCCGTGGGTCCCGGTCATCCGGAACCCGATGGCCGGGATCCCCACATCGCCGTCCACCAGGCGGAGCTTTAGGTGCGCGCCATCGCGCCCCACGCCCCGGACGCCCTCCGCCATCACGTTCCGGAGGGCGAAGACCGGGGTCGGATTGCCGAGGCCGAACGGCGCCGCGTACGCCAGGTAGCGGACCAGCTCGGGGGTGATCTCGGCCATGGCCAGCTCCATGTCGATCCGCTGCTCCGGCACCGGCGGGTCCGGCATCCGTTCCCGGGCGGCCGCTGCGAACGCCTCGGAGAACGCGGCGATCCGATCCGTCCGGATATCGAAACCGGCCGCCGCCCTGTGCCCGCCGAACCGCTCCAGGTGGTGGCCGCAGGCGCGAATGGCGTCGAGCAGATCGAAACCCGGGATCGACCGGGCGCTGCCCCGGGCCACGTCGCTCCCCGGCTCCACCGCCACCAGCACCGTGGGCCGATGAACCCGCTCCACGATCCGCGACGCAACGATCCCGATCACGCCGGGGTGCCAGCCTTCCCCGGCCAGCACGATCCCCCGGTCGGTCTCCGGGTCGTACCCGTCCAGCGCGTCCATGGCCTGAGCCAGGATCTCCCGGTCCACCGTCTGCCGCCGGGCGTTCACCGCTTCCAGCTGCTCCGCGATCCCGGCCGCGGTCCGGTCATCGGCCAGGAGGAGCCGCAGCCCCTCCGCCGCGTCGCCGAGCCGGCCCACAGCGTTCAGTCGCGGCGCCATGACGTGGCTCAGGTGACCGGCCGACAGCTTCCGGTCCGCCAGCCCGGCCGCCGTCCGTAGCGCCCGCAGCCCCGGGGTCCGGCTCCGGTCCAGGACCCGGAGCCCGTAGCGGGTCAGGATCCGGTTCTCCCCCTCCAGCGGCATCACGTCGGCCACGGTGGCCAGTGCCACCAGGTCAAGGTGGTAGTGGACCTCGTCGTCGGACCGACCCCGGGCCCGGGCCAGCGCCAGCATCACCTTGTACGCCACGCCGGTGCCCGACAGCGCCGGGTTCGGGTACCCGCAGTCGTCCCGCCTGGGGTCCACCACCGCCACCGCCTCAGGGAGCGTGGCGCCCGGCGTGTGGTGGTCGGTCACGATCACGTCGAGCCCGGCCTCCCCGGCCGCCCGCACCGCGTCGTGCGCCACGACTCCACAGTCGCCCGTCAGGATCAGATCCGCCCCGGCCTCCCGGGCGCGCCGGATCCCCGACGGCCCCAGGTCGTAGCCGTCCCGCATCCGGTGGGGCACGAACGGCACCACCGTTCCCCCCAGCGTGCGTAGCACCCGGGCGTAGAGGGCCGCGGCGCACATCCCATCGACGTCGTAATCGCCGTGGACGAAGATGGTCTCGCCCCGGTCGAGGGCGGCCTCGAGCCGGGCCACGGCCCGATCCAGGTCGACCAGCGCCCCGGGGTCGTGGAGCGCGCCGAGGGACGGTCGCAGGAAGGCCCGGGCCGCCGCCGGAGACACGTAGCCCCGGGCGGCCAGGAGCCGGCAGAGCGGCTCCGGCAGCTTCAGCTCCGTGGCCAGGGTCCGGACCGCATCCGCGGACGGCGCCTCGGAGGGCGGACGCCAGCGGGGCCGGAGGAGTGGAACGGTCATGGAAGCGAAAACGGCGAACCGTTTCGGGTTCGCCGTCTCAGTCGTTCGCGAAGAGGATGACTCCGCACGCTTCGCAGCGGTGGAGCGCCTCCCGTCGCCGGATCTCGTTCTGCTCCTGGAGCGGGATCATGCTGAAGCAGTGCCCGCACGCCCCGTCCTTCGTGAGCTTGGCCAGCGCCACGTCGGTCTTCCCGCCGCGGATCCGCTCGTAGAGGCGGGCGGCCTGGTCATCGAGCCGGATCAGCTTGTTCTCCCGCTTGTCCTTCAGGATGTCCAGCTGGTCCGCGGCCTCGTTCCGCTCGGCCACCAGGTCCTCTCGCTTCGGCGTCGTCTCGTCCCGGAGATCCTCGAGCTTCTGCTCCAGCTCGTCCAGCTTCAGCTCGGTGCGCCGGATCTGGTCGATGAGCTCCAGCGCGTCATCCTCATCGGCCTCGATGGCCTTGCTGATCAGGTCGATCTCCGTCCTCGCCGCCGTTTCCTCCCGCTGGCTCCGGACCCGCTCCAACCGGGCCTCGTACTTCTCCAGCTTCGCTCGCTTGTCATCGGCGCCGCGCTCCAGCCGTCGCTCCTCCGCCTTCATCTCGTCCAGCCGGCTGCGTACGGCCCCGACCTGCTCCTCCAGCTCCTCGATGGGGGCGTCCAGCTCTTCCAGCTCCGGCTCGAACTCCCGGACCTTCGCCTTCGCCTCCGCCAGCTTCTGGTCCAGCTCCTGCAGGTCGAGCAGCGCCTGATAGGTCTCGTCCATTCTCCTCCTTTATCCTCCGATTCCCTCACCGTTTCAGGTGTCGACGGTACCGATTCGACATCTTTTCACCGAGGGTACCGACCTCGGCTGCCTTCTCCCTCACCTTCCGACTTAACTCCGCCTTCTCGGCGAACAGCTTCTCTCGCTCATCCCCGTCGGCCCGGTCGATCAGGTCCTGGAGCTCGTCGAGCCGATCGAGCAGGCTCCGCAGCCGGATCGTCTCCACGGCCTCCCAGAAGCTCCGGTCCGGGTCCGACAGCTCCGTCCGGTCGCCGAGCAGGTCTTCCAGCAGGGACCGGGCCACGTCCCCAGGATCCAGCGCCGCGACGGCGTCCTCCGCCGGCCCGTGCAGCAGCGCGGCGAACAGCTCCCGGTTCACCTGCCCGCGCAGGTCGTCCGGCTCCAGCAGGTCCACCGCCTGCTCGATCCGACCGGGATCGCGGGCCAGCAGGAGCAGCAGCAGCCGCTCCGCGCTGTCCTTCACGCTCGCCTTCGGCGGCTCCTCACGACGCTGCGATACCGCCCGTCTCGGCGACGGCGCCGCCGCCCGGATCTCCCGCTCCAGCGTCTCCCGGCGGACCCCTGTCCGCTTCGCGACCCGATCCACGTAGATGTCCCGGAGCGTCTCGTCCTTCGCCGCCCGCAGCGTCGGGAGCAGCCCGTCCAAGGCCTTGCGGATCCCTTCTACATCCTCGAAGTAGCCGCGTTGCTCGAGGATCTGGAACTTCCGTTCCACCACGTCCACCGCGTCATCCAGGAACGGCTGCATCGCCTCGCGGCCGCCCTCCCGGGCCACCGAGTCCGGGTCCTCGCCCGGCGGCAGCGTCACCACCATGGGGTGGCCGCCGGCCCGCAGGACCTCGTCCCCGCTCTTGAACGTGGCCCGCAGCCCCGCCGGGTCACTGTCGTACAGGAGCAGCACCTGCCCCGCGTACCGGGTCAGGAGCTGGGCCTGCTCGGGCGTCATGGCGGTGCCCAGCGCGGCCACGACGTTGTCGATGTCTCGGGCGGCGAGCGAAACGTAGTCCATGTACCCCTCGACGACCAGTACCGCTTCCTCCCTCCGGATGGCGCCTTTCGCCCAGTACAGCCCGTACAGCTCCCGGCCCTTGTGATAGAGCGGTGTCTCGGGCGAATTCAGGTACTTCGGGCCCTGCGTATCGCCGCCCAGGATCCGGCCGCCGAAGGCGATCACCTTGCCCCGGATGTCGGTGATGGGGAAGATCAGCCGGTCGCGCAGCCGGTCGTACGGCTCGGGGCTCTTCTCGCTGGTCTTGATGAGCCCGGCGGTCTCCAGCACCTCGTCGTCGAAGCCGTGCTGATGGGCCGCGTCCCGGAGCGCACGCCAGTCGTCGGGGGCATAGCCGAGGCGGAACCGGTCGGCCGCCTCCAGGTCGATCCCCCGGCGCTCCAGGTACCCCCGGGCCCTGGCGCCCGCGGCCTCGTCCCGCAGCTGCTGCTCGTAGTAGTCGGCCGCGAAGGCGACCGCCTCCCGGTACGGCTTCAGCCGATCGTCCTCCTCCCGGTACTCCTTCTGTTTCGGGATCTCGACCCCGTACCGGCTCGCCAGCTTCTCCACCGCCTCGTTGAACGAGAGCCCGGTGTAGTCCATGAGGAAGCTGAACACGTCCCCCGACTCGCCGCACCCGAAGCACTTGTAGAACCCCTTGCCCGGCACCACGTAGAAGCTCGGCGTCTTCTCGGTGTGGAACGGGCAGAGCGCCTTGAACTCCTTCCCGGCCCGCTTCAGCTCCACATGCTCGCCGATGACCTCGACGATATCGGCCCGATCGCGGACCTCCTCGACCACCCGGTCCGGGATCATTCCAGCTCCACCACGGTCACACCGGACCCGCCCTCGCCGATCCGACCGGCCCGGTACGACGTGACCCGTGGATCCCGGTCCAGCAGCTCGCCCACCACCTCCCGGAGGATCCCGTGTCCCTTGCCGTGGACCACCCGCAGGCTCGACAGCCCCGCCTGGATGGCCGCGTCCAGCGCCGGCAGCAGCTCGCTCTCCACCTCCTCGGCCCGCAGCCCCAGAAGGTGCACCTCGTGACTCGCCTCGACCCGCGGCCCGCTCCAGGTGCCGCCGCCCCCGGCCCCCGATTTCGATTTCGATTTCGAGCCCCGCCCCGCCCCCGGTGTGGAACCCGACGACTCCGGCTCGTCCAGCACCTCCAGGTCCCCGGCCTTCAGGTCGAGCCGCAGCCCTCCCGTCTCCACCGTGGCCCGCCCGTCCCGCAGCTCCACCACGGTGCCCTCCGCGCCAGTGGACGCGATCCGCACGGCCATCCCCTCCTCCAGCTCCGGCGGCGGCTCCCGGCGGCGCTCCCGCTCCGGCTCCTCCGGCACCTTCTCCTCCTGCCGCGACGCCGCCCGCTCCACCTTCCGTCGGGCCGCCCGGGCGGCCTCCTCGAATGCGGCCTCCTGCCTCTCGCCCTGAACCGTCTCCCGCAGCTCGGCGATCGCCTCCTCCACGTCCTTGCGGGCGTTCATGAGGATGTCCCGCGCCTGCTGCCGGGCCCGGCGCTCGGCGTCGGCCTGCTGCCGCTTCACCTCCGCCGTCCGCTCCTTCAGCTCCGCCCGCAGCGAGTCCACCTCCCTTCTCGCCCCTTCCGCCGCCTTCCGCTCCCGGGCGGCCTCGTTCAGCGCCTCGGCCACCTCCTGCTCCTTGACCTCCAGCTCACTCAGAAGGGCGCCCACGTCCCGCTCGCCCTTCGGGATCATCTCCCGGGCCCGGTCCAGGATCTCGTCGCGGAAGCCGAGCCGGCGGGCGATGGCCAGCCCGTAGCTCCGGCCCGGCACGCCCTTCACGAGCCGGTACGTGGGCTTCAGCTCCCTGGCATCGAACTGGAGCGACGCGTTCACCACCCCGTCCTCCTCGCCCGCCAGGAGCTTCAGCGCGCCCAGGTGGCTGGTGGCCACGGTCATGGTGCCCCGCCGGGTCAGCTCCACCAGGATCGACCGGGCCAGCGCGGCGCCCTCCGTGGGGTCGGTCCCGCTCCCGATCTCGTCGATCAGGACCAGGGCGTCGGGGCCGGCCTCGTCCATGATCTCCCGGAGGTTCGCCACGTGGGCGGAGAAGGTGGAGAGGCTGGCCTCGATGGACTGCTCGTCGCCGATATCGGCGAAGACATCATCGAAGACCGGCAGGCGGGTCCCCTCCGCCACGGGCGGGATCACGCCGGCCTGCGTCAGGAGGCTCAGCAGCCCGATGGACTTGAGCAGGACCGTCTTCCCGCCGGTGTTCGGTCCCGAGACCACCAGCGTCCGCTCGTCGGGATCGAGGCGCAGCGCGAATGGGACCACGTCCTGCTCGCTGGTCAGGAGGATCGGGTGGCGGCCGGCCACCACCTCGTAGTCGGAAGTGTCTTCGGTGACGGTGGGCGTGCTAGCGGCGTGGCGGAGCGCGTACCGGGCCCGGGCCTGGAGGGCGTCGAGCCGTACCAGCGCCTCCAGCGCGCCCTGGAGCTCGCCGGCGTGGGGCCGGAGCCCATCGGTCAGCTCCTCCAGGATCCGGCGCACCTCCCGCTTCTCGGCGATCTCCAGCTCCCGGACCCGGTTCATCAGCTCGAGGGCCAGCGGCGGCTCCACGAAGAGCGTGGTCCCGGTGGCCGACTCGTCGTGGACGATCCCGCCCACGTGCTTGCGTCCTTCCCGCCGGACGGGGATCACATAGCGACCCTCCCGGATGGTGACGGACGCGTTCCGGACCCGGTAGTCATTGGGGAGCGAGCCGATATAGCGCTCGAGCTTCTCCACGATGCTCGAGCGCTGGTCCCGGAGCTGCCGCCGGATCCGGGCCAGCTCCTTCGACGCGGTGTCGTTCACCTCGGCCGCCTCGTCGATGGCCGTCTCGATGGCGGCCGCCCGGTGGGGGAGCTCCACCAGCCGGTGGGTCAGGGGGCGGAGCGGCTCGATGTGATCGAGGTGTTTCCTCAACACGTCCCGGGTGGTGGCGCTCGACCGGATCAGACGGGCGCCCTCCAGCAGCGTGCGCTCTTCCCAGAGGGAGCCGGGCTTGGCCAGCCGCTTCAGCTCCGTGCGCACGTCCGGGATCGCCGGCACCGCCCACCCGTCGGTCCTGGTGAGGAAGACCATGGCCGCGTCGACCCGCTCCAGCTCCGCCCGTACCCGCCCCAGCTCCGATGCCGGCTCGAGCCCCCGCACGGCCTCGGCGCCCAGCGTGCTGCTGGCGTGCTCGGCCACGATGGCCAGCGCGGCCGGGAGCTGGAGGACATCGAGGGCGTGCCGGTTCATCGACTCAGCCCAGCTCCTCGCGCACGATCCGGTTGGCTTCCTTCCCGTCGAAGCGGCCCTTGATCTCCGGCATGAGCTGGCCCATGACGGCCCCGATGTTGTCGGCGCCCCCGGCGATCATCTGTTGCACCAGCGCCCGGACCTCGTCCTCCGACATCCCTTCCGGGGTATAGGCATCGAGGATCCCGGCCTCGGCCTCCTCCTTCTCCGCCAGCTCCTCGCGGCCCGCCTCACGCATCTGCTCCGCGGCCTCGTTCCGCTGCTTGATCGCCTTCGTCACCACGCCGATCACGTCCCGGTCCGACGCGTCGCTACCCTGCTCGATCTCCTTGTTCCGGATCTCCGACAGCACGGTGGTCAGCACCAGGGTCCGCAGCTTTTCCTTCGACTTCCGGGCCTCGTTCAGGTCCGCCCGGATCCGATCCTTCAGGCTCTCCGCCATCCCATCTCCTTCTTCGTTACCATTCGTCCCGTTCCGTAGGGCCGACGGCCGGTTCCGCCATTCCTTCCGCGCCCGCCATCGTGCATGATGGAGACCCCGGCACCCGGAGGCCACCGTGCACGATCCCAAC
The DNA here is from genome assembly GCA_964605205.1 of uncultured Gemmatimonadaceae bacterium. Classification (GTDB taxonomy): domain Bacteria; phylum Gemmatimonadota; class Gemmatimonadetes; order Longimicrobiales; family RSA9; genus JAWVYT01. Next base: position 18,359 of record CAZSBL010000009.1, on the reverse strand, counting down.
GCCGCCCTGATCCGCGACCGGGCCGTCGCCATCCTGGCCGACGCGCCGGCCGTGACCATGCCGCTCCCGGAGCTGGCCCACCGCCTCGGCACCATCGACCCGGACGGATTGGCCCGCGTCCTGGCCACCGACCCCCGCCTGGCCCTCCTCGGCCCGCCGGTCTTCGGCTTCTCGCTGGCCGACCGCGCGGCCGACTACGAGCAGGCGCTGGCCGACGCCGGGATCCGCACCGCGCGGCGCGTGGCCCTGCTCCATCCTACCCCGGCCCCCGCCTCGGGTGTCGCCGGGCTGCTCCGTGAGACCACCGCCCGGCTCCTGGCCCCGGGCCCGAACGGCGGGCGCGCCGACCACCTCGCCGAGCTGGCCGAGCGCACGCACCGGGCCGTCCTCGCTACCGGATCGGTCGGAGCAGCGCCGTCCACCACTCCCCCTCCCGGTCCTCGACCGTCACCTCGAGCCCCGCGGCCCGAGCCCCGTCGCGGACCGCGTCCGCCTCGTGATCCATGATCCCGCCCAGGATCACCCCGCCCTCCGGCCGCACCGCCGCCCGGAACCCAGGCAGCAGCGGGGTCAGCACCCCGCTCAGCACGTTCGCGACGATGAGGTCGAAGCCGTCGTCTCCCACGGCGTCCAGGTAACCCGCGTCCACCACGGCGTTCACCAGCGTGATCCGGTCCTGGAGACCCGCCCGGGCCACGTTCGCCGCAGCCGCGGCCATGGCGCCCTCGTCGGATTCCACGGCCAGCGCCGACCCGGCGCCCAGCCCCACGGCGGCGATGGACAGGATCGCGCTCCCGGCGCCGACGTCGAGAACGCGAGCTCCCTCGCTCACAGCCCCCTCCAGGAGCCGCAGCGCCCCCCGCGTGGTGGCGTGCTCACCGGTCCCGAAGGCGGAGGACGGGTCGATGACGATCACGGTCCCGTCGTCCTCCGGCTCCACGGGGTTCCACGGCTGCGTGACGACGATCCGCTCCCCCACCCGGCGAGGCCCGAGCCCCTCCTTCCAGCGCGCGCCCCAGTCTTCGTCGTCCTGCCACCGCCACAGGAGCTCCAACACCTCCCCGGTCGCGTCGGCCTCATCGCCGCCACCGGCGTCGTCGGCCACCCGGGTCTGGCGATCCGCCGCCGCGATCCCGGTCAGCCGGTCCGTCGCGGCTCGCAGGAACGCGTCCGGGTCCTCGGGCTCCGGGATGTACGTAGTCAGCAGGTCCACGTCCTCCTCCACCGCCAGCCCCCCCAACGCAACGAGCCCCTCGGCAAGCTCTTCGGTGAGCTCTTCCGAGGGGACCCGGACCGTCAGGGCGATCCAGCGGGTGGCGCTCACGCGCTGAACGCCTGCCGGACCTTGCTCCAGAAGCCCCCCGACTCACCGCGATCGAGGGTATCGGGCGCGGGCCCTTCCAGCTCCCGGAGCCGTTCCAGCAGCTCCTCGTGCTCCCCGTCGATCCGGTCGGGCACCCACACCACCACCCGCACCAGCTGGTCGCCCCGGCCCGCCGCCTGAAGGTGCGGCAGCCCCTTCGCCCGCAGCCGCAGGATGGTGCCCGACTGGGTGCTCTCCGGGATCTCCAGCTCCTCGCTGCCCAGGATCGTCGGGACCTCCACCGTGTCACCCAGCACCGCCTGCGCGTACGTGATCGGCAGCTGGTAGTACAGGTCGGCGCCCTCCCGGACGAACCGCTCGTCTTCCTGCACCTCCAGCACCACGTACACATCGCCCCGACGGCCGCCGCGACGACCGATATTGCCCTGCCCCCGGAGCGTGATGTAATCGCCGCTGGACACCCCGGCCGGCACGTTCACCTCGAGCTCCGTCTCCCCTTCGGTGGTGCCCGTGCCGGCGCACTGGCCGCACTTGTTCTCGATGACCCGGCCCTCGCCCCGACACGTGGGGCACGGCGTCACGCTCATCAGCTGGCCCAGCATCGACCGCTGGACACGCCGCACCTCGCCGCTCCCGCCGCACGTCTCGCACGTCGTGGCCGTGCCACCGCCCTCCACGCCCGAGCCGTCGCACGCGTCACACGGGTTCTGGACATCCACCCGGAGCGTCTTCTCGACGCCGGTGGCCACCTCTTCCAGCGTGACCGGGAGCCGGATACGGACGTCCGCTCCCTTCGACGGGCCGCCGCGCCGGCCCCGACCCCGGCCGCCGCCGAACAGATCGTCGAGCCCGAAGCCGCCGAAGTCGCGCATGAAGATCTCCAGCGCGTCGGAGAAGTCGAAGCCGCCGTACGCACCGCGGCCGCCGCCACCCATCCCGGCGTGGCCGAAGCGGTCGTAGCGGGCGCGCTTCTCCTGGTCGCGGAGCACCTCGTAGGCCTCGGTGGCTTCCTTGAACTTCTCCTCGGCCTCCTCCGACCCGCCGTTGCGGTCCGGGTGGTACTTCAGCGCCAGCTTGCGGTACGCCTTCTTGATGCTGTCGGTATCCGCGTTCCGGTCTACGCCGAGGACCTCGTAATAATCACGCATTCGGTACGGCTCAGTCCTTCGTCTCCAATTCGATAGTCAATGGCCCGGCGCTGTAGAGCTCCGTCACCAGTCGGCTCGTGCTGTCCACGATCGTGATCACCTTGTCGTACGGCATCCGGGTCGGCCCGATCACGCCGATCACGCCGCCCAGGTGCCCGATCTGGTACTCGCCCGTCACCAGTGTGAACCCCGAAAGCTCCGGCACCGCGTTCTCCGATCCGATGCGGATCTGGAGCCGCGAGCCGGGGTCCCGCTCCGTCAGCACGCTGGCCAGCAGGTCCCGCCGCTCCGTCAGCTCGATCAGACCCCGCAGCTCGGCGCCCGACTCGAACTCCGGCTGGCTCGCCAGCACGCTCGTGTTCCCAAGGTGCACCTCGTCGCCCGACAGGTCGAACAGATCTTCCCCGCTCTGGAGGAAGATGTTCAGCAGCTCCGACGCGTCGTCATCCGCCGTGGCATCCCGCAGCCGGTCCGGCAGCGTGCTGCGGATCTCGCCCATACTCTGCCCCGCCAGCCGCTCGTTCAGGATGACGGTCACCGCCACCAGCGTCTCCCGGGGCACCGAGATCGGCAGATCCACGTACACGGTCCGAACGATTCCGTTATGCAGGTTCAGGACCAGCAGCACCTTCTCGCTCGACAGCGCCAGCAGCTCGAGCCCCTCGAGCACCACGTCATCCACCGATGGCGAGATCGCCACGCCCAGCTCGCCCGTCAGCAGCCCCATGGCCTGTGTGGCCCGCCGAACCAGCCGCTCCAGCGGCCCGGTCTCCGAGGCGCCCAGCTCCTTCCGCAGCCGCCGCTTCTCCGCCTCCGTCAGACGCGTCGGCTGCATCATCGTGTCCACGTAGTACCGGTACGCCAGGTCCGTGGGGATCCGGCCCGCCGACGTGTGCGGATGGTACAGGAACCCCTTGTCCTCCAGGTCCGCCATGGTATTGCGGACCGTGGCCGGCGACACGCCCAGGTGGTACCGCTTCGCCACCGTGCGGCTCCCCGCCGGCTCCGCGGTGGCCACGTACGTCTGGATCACCGCGTCCAGGACCTGCTGTTCCCGTTCTGTCAGCGATTCCGGCATGACGCTTCCGATTCCAGTTCGCTCACCCCGCAACCGGGGCAATCTGGCGGCACGCGGCCGCGGCTTCAAGCGACTCCGCCGGCCGCGGCATCCAGCTCCACCGCCAGCCGATCCAGCAGCAGCCAGCCCTCCGGCGTCAACCGCACCCGGGCATCGCCGCGTTCCGCCCAGCCGGCCCGGGCCCACTGCGCCACCCGTTCCTCCTGCGCCGGGTCCAGCACGGCCAGGTCGAGCCCGGCCGCCGTACGCAGTCCGAGCCAGATGCGTTCCAGCCGTGCCGCGTCCGCCGTCAGCCGCTCCGCGTCAGACCGGGGCAGCTCGCCCGCCTCCACCCGGGAACGGTACGCCGGCCAGTCCCGCTCGTTCCACCACCGCTCCGGCGCCACGTACGAATGGGCGCCGCTGCCGAGCCCCAGGTAGGCGACATCCCGCCAGTACGCCGCGTTGTGCTCCGCCTCCCTCCCGGGCAGGGCGAAGTTCGACACTTCGTAGTGTTCATACCCCGCGCTCGTGAGACGATCCGCCACCCGCAGGTACTCCTCCCCGTACCGGTCCTCGTCCGGCAGCGTTTCCCGCCCCTCCGCCACCCACCGTCCCAGTGGCGTGTCCGGCTCCACGCTCAGCCCGTAAACCGAGATGTGCTCCGGCTCCAGCGCCAGGATCCGGTCCAGGTCGTCGTCCAGGTCGCGACCCAGCCGCTCCGGCAGCCCGAAGATCAGGTCCAGACCCACGTTCTCCAGCCCCGTCTCCCGGGCCACCCGCACCGCACGCCCCGGACCCTCCGGCCCGTGGAGCCGCCCCATCCACCGCAGTGCCGGCTCATGGAACGTCTGCGCGCCCAGGCTCACCCGGTTCACCCCCGCCCCCACCCAGTCCGCCGCCAGCTCCGGCGTGAAGCTCTCGGGGTTCGCCTCCGCCGTGAACTCCGAAACGCCATCCAGATCGACGACGGGCCCGGCGGGCATTCCGGCCCCTTCCAACCCAGCGACCTCCGCCCCCGCGGCCCCCGCGGCCCCCGCGGCCCCTGTCAGCGCCTCCAGCAGCGCCGGCACCGCGCCCGGCCCCAGCAGCGACGGCGTCCCACCGCCCAGGTAGAGCGTGTCCAGCTCCAGCCGGTCCCAGCCCCGGGACTCCGCCACCATGGCCAGCTCCCGCCCCACGCACTCCGCCCACGCCGCTACCGGCGGGTCCGCCGCCACCGTAACGGCGAAATCGCAGTAGCTGCACCGCCGCGCGCAGAACGGCGTATGGACGTAGACGTGCCGGGGCGCCCCCGGCTCGCCGCCCGTCCCGCTCCTGTCCATCGCCGCGTCCGTCCCTTCGAGTCGACTCACGGGCTTGGATACCCTGTCACCGGGCGGACGGTTCGGCGACGCGGGTGCCGGCGTCCCGCCACCCGGCTCGCCCCCGATCGCAGCTGGCGAACAACGCCGCGAACGTCAGCCCGTCGCGAACCCGGCCAACCCCTCAAACCCGACAGAACCGCAATCCCGCCACCTGCCTCACATGCCCCTGGATCTCCAGCGACAACAGCGACGCCAACCCCCGGCGGGGATCCAGCCCGGCCCGGGCGGCCACTTCATCGGCGTGACGGGGCTCCCGGTCCAGCGCCCGCCAGAGCGCCAGCCCCTGCCCCTCGAGCCCCGGCGGCGGGATGTCCTTCTCGGCGTCCGGCGGTGGCTCGGGCAGCCCCAGCACATCGGCCACCTCCCGGGCGCTGGTGACCATCCGCACCCCGTCCCGGATCAGTGCGTTGGTCCCCTCGCTGACCCGTGACCAGATGGGCCCCGGCACCGCGAAGACCTCCTTCCCCTGCTCCCTGGCCTGGGCCGCGGTGCTGAGCGCGCCGCTGTTGTGGGGCGCCTCCACCACGATCACGGCCTGTGAGATGGCGGCGATGATCCGGTTCCGCTTCGGGAACGCGTGCCTCGCCGGCGGCGTGCCCGGCAGCAGCTCACTCAGGAGCAGCCCCTCCCGCCCGATGGCCTCCTGCAGCTCCGTGTGGGCCTTCGGGTACGCCACGTCGAGCCCACACCCCACCACCGCCACCGTCCGGGCCGCCCCCGCTCCCCGGTGCGCCACTCCGTCCACGCCCCGGGCCAACCCGCTCACCACCGTGGCGCCCGCGCCGGCCAGCCCCGCGGCCAGCCGGTGGCCCGACTCCCGCCCGTACGCGGTCATGGCCCGGGTCCCGACGATGGCCACCGTGGGGCCGTCCAGCAGCTCGAGTCGGCCCCGGGCGAAGAGCGGGTACGGCGGCTCCGCCAGCGGCTTGAGCGCCGCCGGGTACGGCGTGAGTCCGGGGATCAGCACGTGGTGGGCCTCGTGCCGGATCGTCTGCATGATCCGGCGCACCCACCCGTAGACCCGGTCGGTCTCGGCCTCGGAGAGCTTCGCCTCCCGCTCCTGGATGAGGCGCCCGAGCCCGGCGGCGGGCCCCTCCGGCCCCTGCACGGCCCGCTTCAGCGAGATCGGACCCACGCCGGGGATGGCCATGGCGTGGATGAACGGAGCGAGGACCTCCGCCGGCGGGCGGATCGGGGCCAGGGCTACGGCCGCCACGGCTCGGTGTCCTCTTCCAGCGCGTCGTCCCGCTCCTCCCGGACCCGGCCCCACATCGCTTCCTGCCACTCCTCGACCCCCCGTCCGGAGACCGCCGAGATCAGGAAGGTGCCCCACGCGACGGGGGCGTCCACGCGCGGCGGGTCGTCATCCGGACCGATCAGGTCGGCCTTGCTGACCACCACGCACCACGGCTTCCCGGCCAGCTCCTCGGAGTACTCCTCCACCTCCGAGCGCAGCGTAGCCAGCTCTTCGGCGAGGTCGTCGCTGTCCGCGGGCACCAGGAACGCCAGCGTACGGGTCCGCTCGATGTGGCGCAGGAACTGGAGCCCGAGCCCCTTCCCCTGGTGCGCCCCCTCGATGATCCCCGGGATGTCGGCCAGCACGAACGTCCGACTGTCCGAGAGCTGCACCACGCCCAGGTTCGGCTGCAGCGTGGTGAACGGGTACGCGGCCACCTTCGGCCTCGCCGCCGACACCGCCGCCAGCAGCGTGGACTTCCCGGCGTTCGGCAGCCCTACCAGCCCCACGTCGGCGAAGAGCTTCAGCTCGAGCTTGATCCGCCGCTCCTCGCCCTCTTCGCCCGGCTCCCATTCCCGGGGCGCCCGGTTCGTCGGCGACGCGAACGCCGCGTTCCCCCGGCCGCCCCGCCCGCCCTTCGCCACCACCAGCTCGTCACCATCCTCCAGCAGCTCGCCGAGCTGTTCCCCGGTGTCCACATCGGTGACGGTGGTCCCCGGCGGCACCTTCAGGACCAGGTCCTCACCGCTCGCGCCCGTCCGGTTCCCACCTTCTCCGTGCTGCCCACGCTCCGCCCGGTGGTGCTCCTGGTAGCGGTAGTCGAGGAGCGTGCTCAGCTGCTCGTCCACCCGGAGGATGACGTCGCCGCCCTCGCCGCCGTTCCCGCCCGACGGACCGCCCCTGGCCACGTACTTCTCCCGTCGGAACGCCTCGGCGCCCGCGCCTCCGGCGCCGCCGTAGACGTTGATGGTGGCTTCATCGACGAACATCCGTCACTCCTCCCGTGCCAGCCAGCGTTCCCGTACCCGGTCCCACACGCGCCGTGTCTGTCGAGCCCGATCCCCCACGATCTCCTCCACGGCCTCCAGCGCCGCCGTCACCTCGTCCACGGTGGCGCCCACGTTCAGGCACCCCCGGAGGTGCGAATGCAGCTGCCGCGTGCCGTCCGTTCCCGCCAGCTGCGCGGCGATGCACAGCTCCCGCACCTTCAACGCCAGCGCCGGACGGCCGAGCACCTTCCCGTACCCCTCCACCACCGCCCATCGGTCCAGCTCCGGCTGGATCCCGGCCAGGACCTCCCGCAGCGTCTCGTACTGGCTGCCGTACACCTGTCGGCAGACCTCCTGCCCCCGCTCGTGCCAGTCGACCCCGGCCTCGTCCACCAGCTCCGACGGCGGACGCCCCGTCCGACGACGCCACAGCCCCAGCGCGTTCAGCGCCACCGGGTAGCCGAGGAACAGGTAGCTCTGGAGGAGCACCTCCTCCGCCTCCGCGGGCGCCACGGCCGCCGCGGCGTCCATGGCCTGGACCTGCACCGCCTCGTCGGCCGTCAGCGACGCCGCCAGCCGGACCAATGCCCGGGTTCTATCCATCCAGCACCTCCAGCTCCACGGCGGGCCGCAGCTCGCCCACCACCTCGTCGCGGGTGTTGCGCACTTCCGGCCGGGCCCGGGCCGCCAGCGCGGCCCTCTCGGCCGGTTCCAGCACGCCCAGGGCGTCGAGCACACCGATCAGCGCCACCTCGCCCGCCCGTTTGGCGCCGTCCCTGGCCTTCAGCGCGATTCCGAGCTCCCGGTCGCGGACCAGGGCGCCGTACACGCCTTCCGCGCCGACCTTCGCCAGCACCCGCCCGGCCGTGACCTCGGCCAGCCGCGTTCCCAGCCGACCGGTCCCGGCCACCAGGAACGGGTGCGCGGCCATGGCCTCCACCACCGACTCCGGGCCCGGCTCCCCCGCGTTCGCCGCCCTGGCCAGCCGGCCGAACGCCCGGGCCAGCCCCTCCAGCGGGAACGCGAACGTCACCACCCCGCACCCGTCCACCCCGGTGGCGATGCCCGAGCGGTCCACGCCCGTCCACCGCTCGATCTGGTCGAGCATTCGCCGCTGCACCGGGTGCTCCGCCTCGTGGTAGCCCTCCGCGGGCCAGCCGTGGGCCCGGGCCAGCGCCAGCATCCCGGCGTGCTTCCCGCTGCAGTTGTTGTGGATCCGGCCGGGCGCCTCGCCCGCCGCCCGGAGCGACTCCGCCGCCCCGTCTTCGAACGGCGGGTGCGGCCCGCACGCCAGCGCCGACGCATCCAGCCCCGCCTTCTCCAGCGTGGACCGGACCACGGCCACGTGCCGGGGCTCGCCACTGTGGCTGGCGCACGCCAGCGCCAGCTCCTCGAGCCCGAGCCCGAACCGCTCGACCACGCCGTCCTCCACCAGTGGCATCGCCTGGAACGGCTTCACCGCCGAGCGGGCGAAGAAGACCCGGTCCGGCGATCCGGCCCGCGCCAACCGCGCATCGTGGCGGATCACCGCCACGTCGATGTCGTGCACCGATTCCACCACGCCGCCTCTCCTGACCTCCACCCGCGCTCCGCTCATTCCCCTGCCCTTCTGATTGTGCACGCGATCCGTCGCGCCGGCCATGGCGCGATCGGTCAATCGCCTGTCTCCCTGCGACGTCGTACGCCGAGGCCGATCCCGAAGAGCACCAGCGCTCCGCCCAGCAGCAGCTGCACGGAGGGCCGCTCCCGTATGCCGGGCAACCACCACGCCAGCAGCGTGGCGCCGATGGGCTCGCCCAGCAGCGCCAGGTTCGCCACGTACGCCGGCATGTACCGCAGCGCGTAGTTCACGCCCGTGTGCCCGATCATCATCGGCCCGGCCGCCAGCGCCAGGAACACCAGCCAGTCCGTGGTCGGGTACCCCGTCACATCCACCCCCGGCATCGCCGCGGTCGCTCCCATGAGGACCACCGCCGCCGCCCCGTAGACCACCGCGATGTAGTCCCACAGCTCCAGCCGCTGCCGCAGCCGTCGGCCGATCACGTAGTAGAGCGAGACGAACACCGCCCCGGCCACGGCCAGCAGGTCGCCCACCAGCGGGTCGACCCCACCGGCGAAGTCGCCCCAGCCGATGACGGCCGCCCCAGCCACCGCCACCCCGATCCCGGCCCACTGGCGCCGGCTCGGACGCTCGCCCAGGAACGCAATCGACAGGAGCGCCACGAAGATCGGCTGCGTGTTCACCAGTACCACCGAGCTGGCCACCGTGGTGTACGACAGCGATGCGATCCAGCTCCAGAAGTGGCCCGCCAGGAACACGCCGGAGAGCAGCCCCAGCGCCCAGTCCCGCCCGCTCAGCCGCCGGATCGCCGCGCCCCGGTCCCGGAGCAGCACCACGGCGGCGATGAAGAGCACGCTGAACGAGACCCGCCACGCCGCCACCGCCAGCGCCGGCGCCGTGGCGAACCGGACCAGCGGGCCGCCCCAGCTCATGGCCAGCACGGCCACCAGCAGGATCACCCCCGGCGGCGCCATGATGCCCGCCTCCCGCTTCACACGGCCTCCCGCTTCAGCCGACCCACGGCAGCCCGCTCAGGTTCCCCATCACGAGCCGGGCCCCCAGCGCCACGAAGACCACACCGAACAGGAGGCGCAGCCGGGTGGTGTCCAGCGACTGGTTCACCCTGGCCCCCACCCGCACGGCCAGCAGCGCGCCCACCATGATCGGGAGCCCCACCAGCACGTGGATGAACCCCACGCTTCCCGCGGGCATGCCCGCCGGCGAGGCCACGGCGTACCCGGCCACGCCCGCGAGGGCCGTCGCCACGATGATCCCCATGGACGTGGCCGCCACCTTCTCCAGCGGAAGCCCCATGAAGTAGATCAGGATCGGGATGGCCACGATCCCGCCGCCCACGCCCAGCAGCGCCGACAGCGCGCCCACCGCCACCCCGCCCACCGCCGCCACCGCCGGGTGCGTCTCCTCCGGCTCGCGGACCGGGAGCCGGCTCTTCCGGAACAGCCGGGCGCCGGAGAGCACGAGCAGGAGGCCGAACCCGAGCTTCAACGCCGGCGCCGGGATCGACGCCGTCACCTGGCTGGCCAGGAACGCCGCCACCACCGATGTAGCCGCGATCGGCAGCGCCGCCCGCCACGCCACCAGCTTCGCCCGGTGGTACGTCCACGCGCCCAGGATCGATGTCGGCACGATGACGAACAGGCTCGTGGCGTGAGAGACCACTGCGTGCAGCTCCGCCGGGAGCGCCACGCCGCCCCAGCCGGGGTTCGCGTAGAAAAAGTAGAGGAGGGGCACGATCAGCACCCCTCCTCCCACTCCCACCAGTCCCGCCAGGAACCCGACGGCCAGTCCCGAAGCCGCCAGCGACAGCAGGACCCAGAAGCTCATGGATTAGAACGGGTGTGGTGCGTCCTCACCCGCATTCTCCTGGATCTCCACTCCCAGCGCCATCCGGTGCCTGTCGGCGAAATCCGGCAGCAGCGCGAACAGGTTCTCCGTCGACGGCGCGGCATTCAGCAGCTCCACGGCCGTACGCACCTCCAGGTCATCCTGCGTCAGCCGCTTCCACCCCTCCTCGCGGCTGAACGCCGCCACGCTGATCTCGTTCGCCAGCCGCCGGGAGAGCAGCGGCGACGCGTCGTGGAACGTCTCCCGGTCGATCTCCAGCCCCTCCGCCGCCAGCTTGCGCCGGAATCCCTCGACCATCGACGTCGTCACCGGGAAGCCCGGCTCCAGGTCCGGGTGCTCACGGGCGTACTCCAGCGAGTACTCGTAGAGCACGTTGCTGAAGAGCGCCACCTGGCCGCTCACGGCCTGGGTCAGCGCCTGCTCGGCCGTGGTCAGCGTGTCCCGGACCACCAGGTCCGGCGTGATCCCGCCGCCACCCAGCACCCGGCGCCCGGCGTCGGTGCGGTAGACCGGCACGCCCGCTTCCGTCTTGTCCTCCAGGTCACGGACCGGGTCGTCGTCGGGATCGGCTCCCATGGCGCCGATCTCCACCGTGTCGGCCATGGCGATCTCGCCCTGCTGGTCGATCCCGTACGGCCTCTGGATGCTCCGACCGCTCGGCGTGTACCATCGAGCGGTGGTCAGCTTCAGGATATTGCGGCCCGGCATCTCGAACAGCGTCTGCACCGACCCCTTCCCGAAGCTGGTTCGGCCGATCAGGACGGCCCGGTCGTGGTCCTGGAGCGCGCCGGCCACGATCTCGGTGGCGGAGGCGCTCCGCATCCCGATCAGCACGGCGAGCTTCATCCCCTCGTACTGGTCGCCCCGGGTGGCCCGGAAGACGCGGCTCTGCCCCGGAGACCGACCTCGCGTCTCCAGGATCAGCTGGCGCCGGTCGAGGAACAGGTCGGCCACGTTCATCCCCTGGTCCAGGAGCCCGCCACTGTTCCGCCGCATGTCCAGCACCAGGCTGGTGGCGCCCTGCTCCCGGAGCCGATCGATGGCGTGGACCAGGCTGTCGGTGGCCGTCTCGCTGAACACGTTCAGTTCCACGTAGCCCACGCCGTCATCGAGCATGTACGCGGCGGGCACGGCCGTCAGCTCGATGTCGCTCCGGGTGACTTCGAACGGGATCGGCGCCTCGATCCCCACCCGGGAGACCATGATGTCCACCGTGGAGCCCTTCGGGCCCCGGAGCTCCGAGACCGCCTTGTCGGTGGTCCACCCCTCCGTCGACTCACCTTCCACCCGGATGATCCGGTCCCCGGCCTGGAGCCCGACCCGCTCGGCCGGTGAGTTCGGCAGCGGTGACAGCACCGTGAGCCACCCGTTCCGGACATCGATCTCGATCCCGAGACCACCGTACTCGCCCTGGGTCTGCATCCGGAGGTCCTCGTAGTCCTCCGGGGTCATGAACACGGAGTGCGGGTCGCCCAGCTCCTGCATCATCCCGTCGATGGCCATCTGGTAGAGGCGGTCCTGGTCGATCTCCTCCACGAAGTGGTCCGACACCTGCCGCACCACTTCCTCCAGCAGACGGGACTGGAAATAGACGTTCGTCCGGGGGTCCACCCCCTGCTGGAGCAGCCAGCCGCCGGAGCTCAGCCCCACCACGGCCACGAGCACCGGCATCAACACTGATCGCTTGAGCTTCATCCGCCCTCCGTACACTCCGCGTTCGTCGACTTCGCCGCGTTCTACTAACCCTCGCCCGACCCGAAGGTTTCTCCGAACCGGGATCGGAGCAGTGCGACGATCGCCTCGTGAACCTGGCGCGCCGGCGGGGTCGCGTCCAGCCGCTCGATCCCCGCGTCACCCTTCGCCAGCTCCCGGTACGCGTCCACCACCCGCCGGTGGAACGCGTCGCCGGCCCGCTCGATCCGGTCCGGGCCCACCGACCGGCCAGTGCGCCTGGCCACGCCCACGTCGGGCTCCACATCCAGGAGCACGGTCAGGTCCGGCTCCAGCCCGCCGGTGGCGAACCGGTTCATGCGGACCACGTCGTCGAACGGCAGCTCCCGGCCGTACCCCTGATAGGCGAGGGTCGAGAGGTGGAACCGGTCGGTCACCACCACCCGGCCATCGGCGAGCGCCGGCCGGATGAGCTCTTCCACCAGCGCCGACCGGGATGCCAGCATCAACAGGAGCTCCGTGCGGGCCGAGAGCCGATCACCGTCCAGCAGGATCCGGCGGACCTCCTCGGCCACCGGCGTGCCGCCGGGCTCCCGGGTGATCAGCGGGTCGTGCCCCTGCTCCCGGAGCCACGCCTCGAGCCGCCCGACCTGGGTGCTCTTCCCCGCGCCCTCGGGACCCTCGATGGCGATGAAGATGCCGGCGCTCATGTCAGTCGTACCCGTAGTAGTCGAGCCCCAGGTGGGTGATCGACTCCTCGCCCATCAGCCACCGGAGCGTGTTCTTCAGCTTCCGGTGCTGGATGAACAGGTCGTGCTCCGGGTACAGCTCCGGCAGCGTCATCGGGCTCTTGAAATAGAACGAGAGCCACTCCTGGACCCCACCCATCCCCGCCCGGTGCGCCAGGTCGAGGAAGAGCGCCAGGTCGAGCACGATCGGCGCCGCCAGGATCGAGTCCCGGCACAGGAAGTCGACCTTGATCTGCATCGGGTAGCCCAGCCACCCGAAGATGTCCAGGTTGTCCCACCCCTCCTTGTTGTCGCCCCGGGGCGGGTAGTAGTTGATCCGCACCTTGTGGTGGACGTCCCCGTACAGCTCGGGGTACATGGCCGGCTGGAGGATGTGCCCCAGCACGCCGAGCTTGCTCTCCTCCTTGGTCCTGAAGCTCTCCGGATCGTCCAGAACCTCGCCGTCCCGGTTCCCCAGGATGTTCGTGCTGAACCACCCGTGCAGCCCGATCATCCGCGCCTTGAGCCCCGGCGCGATGATCGTCTTCATCAGCGTCTGACCGGTCTTGAAGTCCTTGCCCGCCACCGGTACGCCCTCCTCGGCGGCCAGCTCCCGCAACGCCGGGATGTCCGCGCTCAGATTCGGCGCGCCGTTGGCGTACGGCACCCCTTCCTTCAGCGCCGCCCAGGCGTAGATCATGGAGGGCGCGATGGCCCGGTCATCGGCCTCCATCGCCGCCTCGAACGCCTCCAGGCTCCCGTGCGCGGGCCCCGGCTCCAGGTAGATCTCTGTGCTCCCGCACCAGATCATGACCAGGCGGTCACACCCGTGTTCCGCCTTGAAGCGACGGATGTCCTCCCGCAGCTGCTCGCCCTGCTCCCGCTTCGTTCCCGTCTTCACGTTCGGACCGTCCAGCCGCTTCACGTAGCCCGGGTCGAACACCGCGGGCATCGGCGCGATGGACGTCAGCAAGTCTCCCACCGCCTCGATGTCCTTCGCCTCCAGGACGGCCGATGTCCGGGCGCTCTCGTACGCCGTGTCCGGGATCGGGTCCCACGCACCGAAGACCAGCTGGTCGAGCCCGACCAGAGGGAGCAGCTCCCGGATCAACGGCGAGCGATGGTCCGTGCGCTTCCCGAGCCGGATCGTCTGCATCTGGGTGACCGACCCGATGGGCGCCGCCAGCCCCCGCCGCACCGACTCCACGCCGGCGATGAACGTGGTGGCCACGGCCCCCAGTCCCGGCAGGAGTACCCCCACGGTGCCTTCCGGCGAGCGGATCTCGGTCGATTCCACCACGCTATTCCTTCGTCCTGGTGGCGGTTTCCTCCAGCGGTACGGCGGTGGCCCGTCGGCGTACCCACAGCACCCGCTGGAGGGCGGTGATGGTCGTCAGGAACGCCATGAGCAGGATGGCGCCATCGAGGACCAGCCCATCCCAGGCCAGTCCGAAGAAGAGGGCTGGCGCGCCGAGCAGGATCACCCGCTCCGCACGCTGCATCAGCCCCACGTCGCACTCCAGACCCATCGTCTCGGCCTTCGACTTGGTGTAGCTCACCATCAGCGAGCCGGCCATGGCGATCACCACCAGGTAGATCATCACGGCGCCCGACGTGCTGGTGCCGAGGTAGAACGCCAGCACCCCCACGAACACGGCGATCTCGCCGACCCGGTCGAGGGTGGCGTCGAAGAACGCCCCGAACGGGCTGCCCCGCCCCGAGAGCCGGGCCACCTGCCCATCGATGATGTCGAAAAAGCCACTGAGAAGCACCAGAAAGCCCGCCGTGCGGATCGCCCGCTGATCGAACGCCACCGCGGCGCCCACCGCGATGGCGAACCCGATCACCGTCAACAGGTTCGGGTGCACGCCCCACTTCACCAGCGTGCCGGTGAGCGGGCGGAGGGCCCCCCGGAGCCGACCCCTCAGCGACGCCAGCGGCATGGCCTCAGGACGGCATGATAATGCTGGACGCCGCGCCGGCCTCGATCCCCTCGCCGATCTTCTCGTTCACCTTCTCCACGATCTTGTCGAAATTCGACTGCGCGGCCACCACCGCCTGGTAGCGCGGCCCCGACTGCAGCTCGCCCATGAGCTCCTGGTACTCCTCCTGCTGCTCCTTCGACGGCTGCTCGCCTCGCTGCATCACCTGCTGGAACTCCTGCTCCAGCTCCGACAGGCGGTTCACCAGCTCCACCGTCTCCCGGTCCTCGTTCAGCCGCTCCCGCGCCTTCTGCAGCTCCTTGTACTCGTCCGTCTGGCCGATGAGCCGGCCCACTTCCTTCGCCTTGTCCAGCATCCCTTCACTCATGACACCCTTTGTCTATTGTTTATGGAGTTCCCTCGTCCCGGACCGCGAGCACGATCCGTTCCCGGCCCGTGAGGTCCGCGACCACCCGGGGCGCCGACAGCCCTGCGTCCCGACACAGCCTCGCCATCTCCTGCGCCTGTCCGAGACCCACTTCCAATGCAAGGAGCCCGCCTGCGGCCAGATGCCCCGACGCGCCGGCCACGATCGGCCGCACCATCGCGAGCCCGTCGCCGCCCGCGAAAAGCGCGTCCGCCGGCTCGTGGTCCCGGACCTCCGGCGCCAGCGTTTCACCCTCACCCTCCGCAACGTACGGCGGGTTCGACACAATAACCCGGAACGACTCCCCGTCGCCAATCGGCTCCCACAGGGAGCCGCGCCTCAGATCGACCCGCCCCGCCAGACCGTGTCGCTCCGCGTTCGCCGCCGCCACCTCCAGCGCTCCCGCCGAGCTGTCCGTGGCCACGCCGTCCTCGAACGCCCCCTCGTGGAGCAGGCTCAGCACGATCGCCCCCGACCCCGTCCCGAGATCCAGCACCCTCCCCCACGCCCCCTCGCCCTCGCCCTCGCCCTCCGCCCACTTCAGCACCTCGCCCACCAGCACCTCCGTCTCCGGCCGGGGGATCAGCACCCGCGGGTCGACCTCCAGGATCAGCTCCCGGAATTCCACCTCGCCGGTGATGTACTGCAGCGGCTCCCGGGCCGCCCGGCGGCGGAGTGCTTCACGGTAGGCGGCGACCTCGGCGGGCTCGAGCGGGCGCTCGAACTGGAGATAGAGGTCCAGGCGACGGATCCCCAGGACCCAGGCCAGCAGGAGCTCGGCCTCGAGGCGGGCCTCCTCGATCCCCTTCCCCGCCAGGTGCTCGGCGGCCAGCTTCGTCAGCTCGAGCGGGCGCGGCGGTGACGCGCGCTCCGGCGTCACGCCAGCGCTTCCTCGGCCAACCGCTCCTCCTCCCGGGCCAGCCTCAGCGCCTCCACCAGCTCGTCCAGCTCACCATCGATCACGTCATCGAGCTTGTAGAGGGTAAGGTTGATCCGGTGGTCGGTGACCCGGCCCTGGGGGAAGTTGTACGTCCGGATCTTCGCCGAGCGGTCGCCCGTTCCGACCTGCGCCTTCCGCTCCCGGCTCCGCTCCGCCTCCTGCTCGGCGATCTTCCGGTCCAGGAGCCGGCTGCGCAGCACCTTCATGGCCTTCGCCTTGTTCTTGTGCTGGCTCTTCTCGTCCTGGCAGCTGACCACCACCCCCGTGGGCTCGTGGGTGATCCGCACCGCCGAGTCGGTGGTGTTCACGCTCTGGCCCCCCGGGCCCGAGCTGCGGAAGACGTCGATCCGGAGGTCCTCGTCCCTGATCTCCAGGTCCACCTCCTCCGCCTCCGGCAGCACCGCCACCGTGGCTGCCGAGGTGTGGATCCGGCCCTGGCTCTCCGTCTCCGGCACCCGCTGCACACGGTGCACCCCCGACTCGCTCCGGAGGTCTCCGTACGCGTTCTTCCCCCGCACGATGAAGCTCGCCTCTCGGTAGCCGCCCATCTCCCCTTCGCTGACGTCCACCGTCTCCGTCTTCCACCCTCGCTTCTCCGCGTACCGCAGGTACATCCGGACCAGGTCACCGGCGAAGAGCGCCGCCTCGTCGCCGCCCGTGCCCGCACGCACTTCCACCACCGCCGCCCGGTCCGCCAGCGGGTCCTTCGGGATCAGCAGCCGGCGGCCCCGCTCCAGCAGCTCCTCTTCCTCCGCCTCCAGCGCCTCGACCTCCGCCTCCGCCAGCTCCGCCATCTCCGCGTCTTCCGAGGCCCCGGCCATCTCCCGGGCATCCGCCAGCTCCCGCTGCACCCGCTGCAGCTCCTCGTACACCGCCGCCAACGGCGCCAGGTCGGAATGCTCCTGCGCCACTTCACGGAGCTTGGCCGGATCGTTCAGCACCTCGGGGGCCGCCAGCTTCGCGTTCAGCTCCCGGTGCCGTTCCACCGCCTGTTCGAGTCGCTCTTCCAGTGCCATGGGCCCATGTGAAAAGAGCCGGGGCAGCCCCGGCTCTGAGTACTCCTGGTTTCCGATACGACGAGCCGCCCCTCAGGACTCCTTCTCGGCCTCGTCCTCTTCGGCCTCCGCCTCCGCCTCGACCTCGACTTCCGCCTCCGCTTCGACCTCTTCTTCCGCCTCCGCTTCGACCTCTTCCTCCGCCTCGGCCTCCGCCTCGACCTCTTCTTCGGCCTCGGCTTCTTCCTCGGCCGCCACGTCCACCTCGGCCTCCTCCACGGCCTCCTCGACCGCGGCCTCCATGGCCTCCGTCGGGGCTTCCGCCTCCGCCTCGGCCTCCACGGCCTCGGCCGCTTCCTCGGCGGTACTCTCGGCCTCATCCTTCTCGCCACCGCCCCACTTGCGGCGGAAGCGCTCGACCCGGCCCGCGGTGTCCATCAGCCGCTGCCGGCCCGTGAAAAACGGGTGGCAGACGCTGCACACGTCCAGGTGGATATCGTCCTGAGTGCTCCGCGTCTGGAAGGTGTTCCCACACGCGCAGTGGACGGTGGCCAGCTTGTATTCGGGGTGGATGCCCTGCTTCATGATCGTTCCTGTGGTTTTTGCCCTTTTTGCCAGCCTGTAAGTATATCCGGGACGGTCGGATCCATCAAGGGGGCGCCGTGGCGCGACCTCCTTCTTCCTCTCCGTCGACCTGTACCTCGGCCCCCGCGTCGTAGCTCGCCCTTTCCACGGCGCCCGGCGCGCTCACCAGGGGGAGGACGCGACGGTCCCGACCCGGGATCCTGAGCCGACCACACCGGGCGTTGACGTCAACTCCAAGCACGTCGTCGCTGGCCGGCCCGGGTGGCGAGTTCCCGTCGCCTATCGACGTAAACTCGCCGGGCGCCCCAGCTCCCCCTGGCAGTTTCCGTCGCAATACGCCCCGATGGCGACGTCAACTGCACACGAACCGGCTCTATCCACCCCTCCCGGCGAGTTGACGTCTCCGGAGCCGTCGGAAGCCGCCGTCCCGCCCCGGCGCTCCCGTAGGGGGTAATTCCCCCACATGTTTTTTTCCAAAATGTTATAAATCAACAATCTTTCTCAAGAAACGTGAAAGTCATTGTAAAAGAGGATGTTTGCAT
>CAZSBL010000008.1:0-52165 GCA_964605205.1 uncultured Gemmatimonadaceae bacterium | reverse complement strand
GATCGTCCCTACGTTTACGTGCGGCTTCGTCCGCTCGAACTTCGCCTTTGCCATTTTGCGTCCTCGACGTGCTGGTTCGGTCCGGTGTCTTGGTTCCCTGTCGGAGCGACTGACGGCCGGCGCCCGACTCTCGGCCGCCGGCCCACTCCTCCTCCGTCTAACGAGCTCGCGCCGGGATTTGAACCCGGGACCTCATCCTTACCAAGGATGCGCTCTACCCCTGAGCTACGCGAGCGATGTTGCGCGCTCCGCCTCTCGTGCTCCTCGCAATCGCGGACGCGTCACGGCCGGGGCCGAAGCGCGTCCGCAGGCCGCTGCCCGGTCCCTGCCGGACGCGGCGATACCGGGGGTACTCGCCCCGGTCGTGGAGACAGACCGGTAGTATACAGGTCGTGCCCGGGGGTGTCAACACCCCCACATCGCTTGAAATCGTTACGGAAAACCCCTTCAAATCCCCGTCTCTTTTGGGTAACCTGACAGTAACAGAAATGTTACGAAATCCGCAGCCCGGGCACGGCCCAGGAGGCGAGGATGACGGCAGGCACGAACCGAGACGGAGCCCGACCGGTGGGAGACATCCGGCTGGTGGTGCGTCGTAGCGTCGTGCTCGTGGCCGTGGCGGCGCTTCTTCCCGGCTGCGCCACCCGCAGCGTGGAGTCCATGGCGTGGGATCACGTGCACGCCACCCTGGACCACGAGCGGCTGCACCGCTGGCCGGCGGGCACGGAGCTGGTGGTGGACGTGACGAACCTCGGTGAGCGAGACGCGCGGGCGGTGTTCGCGGCGTTCGACGCGTGGCTTTCGGAGACGGACGCGCCCCTGGGCGTGCGGGCCGCCGGCCCCGGGGAGGCCGGCAACGTCGTCATCCGTGACGTGGGGGAGATCGACGAAGGGGGCGAGGCGCTGGGGCTGACCCGCCTCGAGTGGAAGGGCCATTGGCTGGTCCACGCGGAGGTGGAGGTGGCCGGCTCGGGCCGGTGCAGCTCGTTCCTGACCTCGGTGGAGCGACATCGGGCGCTGCTCCACGAGATCGGCCACGTGCTGGGGCTCGGCCACGCCACCCGGCTGTCGAGCATCATGCACCGGAACACGCCGGGCACGTCGGTGGATGCCGGGGACCGGGCGGCGCTCGGGCTCCTCTACACCCTTGGCACCGGCTCCGCCGTGGCCAGCACGGCGCCGGCCCCGGAGATCGACACCCGGTAGGATCCGCCGGAGGCGGGGCGGGCGCCACACCATCCGTCCGTCCCGTGGTGCCATTCGGGCATCTGGCCCGAGGCCGGCCTACGTGCGAGGGTCGTTCCCGGCAGGCCGGCGGGAGACATGGTCGTCGCGCAGGGTCTCGGGCTCGGGCCGCGTGGCGACGTAGGTGCCCACCACCGCGAAGAGCGCGGCCAGCCCCGCCAGCACCCACGGGTTTCCCAGGCGCCACCACATGATCAGCCAGCTCGCAGCCATGAGGGCGATGGCCAGGACCTTTGCGCGGCGGGAGACGGCCCGCTCCCGCTCCCAGTCGATGAGGGCGGCGCCGAAGCGGGGGTGCTCGTAGAGCCAGTGGTGGAGCCGCTTCGAGCCGCGGGCGGCGGCCCACGCCGCCAGCAGGAGGAACGGGAAGGTGGGCAGCCCCGGGACGGCCACGCCCAGGAGCGCGAGGCCGGTAAAGAGGTAGGCGAGGAGGGTGTACGGCCAGCGGGTGGCGGCGGGCGGCTGAGAGCCGGCGTCGCCGGGGCCGCCGGGGTCGAACGCACGTTCGGGGTCCTGGCCGTGGGGCATTCGGGGCGCGGGTTCGGGTCCGGGCTTCGGGCTCGGCCCGGAATCTAACGCCCCTCGCCCGGGATGCACGCCTCGTGTAGCTTTCATCCGACCACCGGCGGCGAACCCGTCGACCCGATCCATGCCCTCGTGGCCATGCCCGCCTCCCGTTTTCAGCCCTTCCGTCTGTTGCTTTACGGCCTGCTCCTCGCGGCCGGGTTCGTCCTGTTCGTCCGGCCCGACCTCCTGGGCCGCCTCACGGGCGGCGACGAGCCGGTGGACCCCTGCACCTCGCCGCTGGCGTGGCACCTGGGGACCGTCGACCCCCGGTTCGGCTTCACCCCCGAAGAGCTGCGCAGGGCCGTCCACAACGCGGCCGACGTCTGGGAGGCGGCGGCCGGGCGACCGCTCTTCCGTACCGCTTCCGACGGGATGCCCATCCACCTGGTCTACGACGAGCGGCAGGAGGCATCGGAGGCGAGGCGCGCCCGGGACGCGGAGCTGGCGACCCTCGAGGCGGAGGTCGAGCGCCTCGAGCCGCTCCTGATGCGGCTCCGGGACCGCACCGAGCGGGCCAGGCGGCGGTTGGAGGAGGAGGGCACCCGGGCGGCGAGGACCGCCTACCGGAGCGCGACAGACCGCTTCAACGTGGCGGTGCGGCAGTACAACCGGGCCGTGGAGCGGTACAACGCGGCGCTGGAGGCCGCCCGGTCCGAGGAGGGCCAGGATGTCACGGCCGGCGACCTCCGCGCGGAGCGGCGCACGCTGGGTGGCCGGACCATGTGGATCGACCGTGAGCTGACCGTTGCGGTGGCCGGCGATTACGGGGAGCTGGTAGTGGTCCTCGCCCACGAGCTCGGGCACGCGCTGGGGCTCGGGCACGTGGCGGACCCGGACGCGCTGATGGCGGAGAGCTACCGCCAGCACGACGTGGCGCTGCCCGTGCGGCTCACCCCGGCGGACCGGCGGGCGCTGGCGGAGGCGTGCGGCCTTTCTCCGTAGGGCCGTCGATATTCCGAGTGGGTGGTGCGGTCCGGAGGCATCGTTGACCGCGGAGCCGCGGAGGCGCGGAGCACACGCGGAGAACTCCTTGTTTATTTGATCCGGGCACGGCAAGCTGGCCGGCGGAAGACGCAAACTCTGCGTTGGCATCACGGAGGCCTGGCTCGAGTTCACCCACACCAGATATCGAAGGTCCCCTGCGTAGACCCCCGAAGATGGGAAAGCCCGCCGTCCGAACGCCGGACGACGGGCTTTGGTCCAGAGCGGGAGACGGGACTCGAACCCGCGACCCTCAGCTTGGAAGGCTGATGCTCTAGCCAACTGAGCTACTCCCGCATGTCAACCGTGAGCGCGGCCGGCACCGATAATAACCGGATGGTCCAGCGCCGTACAGGGGAGCCAGGCCCGCCCGGGAATGGCTGCAGGACGAACGCCGTCCAACGCGCGGAATTTGATCAACCGATCCGGGTTCGATATCCTCTTCTGCGTGGTGCCGGCCCGGTTGACACCGCGTCGGATCACGACCGAGGGGAGTTCGTCCGAGCACCCGACACGTACGAGACAGGCGGTGTCCCCCCAACGTACCCTTTCTCCGAGGAGAGATCTCATGATCAGGCAGTGCCCGAACATCCGCCGCACTCTTGGACGCGCAGCACTCGCGGCGGCCTTCGCCTTGATTTCCGCGGCCGTAGTGACCACACCCGCCCAGGCCCAGGATGCTTCCCCGTGGTCCATAGGGTTCCAGTCGAGCTGGCCGGTATACGGTCTCAGCGCGCGATACGATATGAACGAGAAGTTCACCGCGCAGGGCGTTGTCGGGGCGGCGGCCAGCCTGTTCAGCGTATCCGGCCGAGGGAACTACCGGTTCGAGCAGGCCGAAAAATACGACCTTTTCGGTTACGCGGCGCTCACTTTCTGGAACTGGAGCGGAAGCGGCATCCTGGAATCGGAGAGCACGATCGGCTTCGGTGCCGGTGGAGGGATCGAGGTGGACTGGCCGACGATCCTCGAGGAGGATGATTTCCCACCGTTGTTCTCGACCTTCGAGATCGGGTTCGGAGTCGCGGGATTCGACAACTACGACCTGAGCGCCTTCTCATTCGGGGCCAGTTTGCACTACCGCCTCTAGGCGGCGCAGCCCAGACATGGAAGCCCCGGGTCCTGAGCGGTCGGGCCCGGGGCTTCTTCCGTGTCGAGGACACCACGAGTCGCCGGGGGCCGTCAGAGCTGACGGGGGGACTCGAACCCCCAACCGCGTGATTACAAATCACGTGCTCTGCCAATTGAGCTACGTCAGCGTGCCGGGCCCAAGATAACAGACCCGGTCGGACGCGTATAGATTACGGCCGCTCCGCCGACGAAACACGGCCGGCTGCGTGCGGTACGTAATGCGGGAGCCGGACGACTCTGTCACCGCAACCCCGACACGCGATGCACCCCACGCACACCGCGGCCATGACTTTCGCAACACGGGCGGCGGTTCTGGCCGCAGCCGTCGTCTCAGCCTGCGCTCTCCCCCGTGATCCCGTTCCGCCGGCGGACCATCACATGCACGTCTGGAGCGACGATGCGGCGGCCATGAAGGCGCGGATCGAGCGAGAGGTTCTGGGGCGGGCCGGCGACCCGGGCCCCGCGCGGACGCGGGCGGAGAACGAGTGGGTGGCGGCCCAGGCCGGGAGGTGAACACGTTCATCGACTCGATCCTCCCGGCAGCGCCGGACATCCCGATCCAGATCGCACACCTGGGGGGCGACAGCCAGTACGACGCGGCGGCCCGGCGCGCTGCGGAATCGTTCCGGACGGCGTTCCAGGACCACCCGCGGCGCACGGCCAACGTCCTATTCGACCTGGCGCTGGTCCCCCTCCCGGAGGAGCTCGCCCGGGGCGACTCGGCGGTGGCGGCGCAGATCCGGTCGATGAACGAAGCGTTCGCGGCGATGGCCGCCGAGCTGGGCCCCGACCGGATCGTCTTCGGGAGCGACTACCCGGAGGTCTCCGTGGCCGACTACCTGGCCGGGATCCGGACCGCGCTGCCGATGGACTCCGCTGCGATCACAGACCTGCTGGACGACCCGGCGCCGTACCTGCGGTAGGAGCCGGCCGGACGCCGGGAGCGGCCGGGAGCACCGCCCCGGGGCGGCCCCGTGCCGGGATCGTGCGGCGCACCTCGTCGCCTCAGCTGACGGTGGTCGCCTCCCGGCACTCGGCCTCATCGCGCTCGAGCTCTTCCAGCAGGCAGTTCACCGTGTGCTGGACGAGCCGCTCGACGGGCACGCCCTGGCGGCGGGCCTCGGCCTGGTAGGCGCGGAAGTGCTCCTCGCTGACTCTCGCCTTCACGCGGACCTCGGGCATGGCTACCTCCCAGCCGGCACGGCCTTGTGGCCGTAGCAGAGGATCCCGGCGTTGCCCTCGCGGCGGATGCGCCGGAACTCCAGGTCGATCTCCATCCCGGGCAGCACGGTGTCGGGGTCGCAGTCCACCACCTGCACCATGAGCCTGGCGCCCTCGTCGGTCTCGACGATGGCCATGGCGTACGGCGCCTGGTCGGCCAGGTCGTCGGGCGGGACGTGGATCACCGTGGAGGTGACCACCTCCCCGTGGTGAGAGAGCTGGACCGGTTCCATGGCGGTGGACCGGCACGCGGGGCAGATCTTCCGGGCCGGGTACGACACGTGGTCGCACTCGGCGCAGCGGGCGCCCTCGAGCCGGTAGCGAGCGGGAACCTCTCTCCAGTAGCGCGGACTCGGCATGGCTAGACCCTCCGGAAGATGTGGATGACGGAGCTGGCTCCCGACCCGCCCATGTTCTGGGCGGCGCCGGTGTGGGCGCCATCGACCTGCCGGTCGCCGGCCTCGCCACGGAGCTGCTCGAAGATCTCGATGGCCTGGGCGATCCCCGTCGCCCCGACCGGGTGGCCCTTGGCCTTGAGCCCGCCGCTGGTGTTCACCGGCCGGGTCCCGCCCAGGGCGGTGTACCCGGAGGCCGCGGCCTGGGCCGGGTTGCACCCGTCGCTGAGCCCCATGGCCTCGATGCACATGATCTCGGCGTTGGAGAAACAGTCGTGCACCTCGGCCACGTCGATGTCCGACGGCTCGATCCCGGCCGCCGCGTACGCCCGCTCCGCCGACTGGCGGACGGCGTCGAGGCGGGTCAGGTCCGCCCGGTCGGCCAGCGCCATGGGCGCGGTGGCCACGCCGCTGCCCAGGATCTGGACGGGCGCGTCGGTGAACTCTTTCGCCCGGTCCAGCGGGACCACCAGGACGGCGGCCGCGCCGTCGCTCACGGGCGAGGAGTTCAGGAGCCGCAGCGGGTCGGCCAGGTGCGACGAGTTGAGCACGTCTTCGACGCTGACCTCCCGGCGGAACTGGGCCTTCGGGTTCAGCGCCCCGTGGCGGTGATTCTTCACGGCCACGTGGGCCATCTCCTCCAGCGTCACGCCCCGCTCGGTCATGAGCGCCCGGGCCATCATGGCGTAGAGCCCCGGGAAGGTGATCCCGTGGTAGACCTCGTTCTCCTGGTCGGCGGCGGTGGCCAGCACGTTGGTGACGTCCGCGCCATCGGTCATCTTCTCGACACCGGACGCCAGGACCAGGTCGGACTGGCCGGACGCCACGTCCATGTACGCCATCCGGAGGGCCATCCCGCCGGACGCACACGCGCTCTCGACCCGGACGGCCGGCACACCGCTCATCCCGATGTGCTCGGCCATGAGCGGGCCCAGGTGCTCCTGCCCCACGAACTGGCCGCCGGACATGTTGCCCACGTAGATGGCGTCGAGGTGATCGACGCCGGCGGCCTCGATGGCCTCCAGCGCCGCGTCGGCGAACATCTGGCGCAGGCTCGATTCCCACAGCTCGCCGAAGGGCGTCATCCCGGCGCTTACGATCGCTACATCACGCATATCGGTATCCCTCCGGCTAATCGTTCATGCGGATCTTCTCCCGGTACTTCACGTACTCGCCGTACGTCAGGTACCGGTTGTCCGCGTCGAGCATGGAGCGTACGCTGGGCGCCAGCGCCCGGACCTCCGGGAGGCGCTCGGTGCACTGGAACACGAAGGAGTCGCTCCCCGCGCCGGACCCGAACGACGTGATCAGGATCCGGTCTCCGGGGTCCGCCTCGTCCAGCGCCGCGGCCAGCCCCGTGGGTGAGCTCCCCGAGTAGGTGTTCCCCATCTGGGGCACGATCCAGCCGGGCTTCATCTGGTCCATGGTGAAGCCCAGCGTCTTCCCGGCGCTGAGCGGGAACTTCCCGTTCGGCATGTGGAAGACCGCGAAGCGGAAGTCCGGCGGCTCGAGCCCGGTCCGCTCCAGGATCATGCGGGTGGCGGTGAGCACATGCTTGAAGTACGCCGGCTCCCCCGTGAAGCGACCGCCGTGGCGGGGATAGAACTCCCCTTCCCGGCGCCAGAAATCCGGCGTGTCGGTGGTGAAGCTGACCGCCTCCTCCACATCGGCGAGCAGCTCCTCCCGCCCGAAGATGTACGCGGTTCCACCGGCCGAGGCGCTGTACTCCAGCGCGTCTGAGGGCGCGCCCTGCGACGTGTCGGCGCCGATCCCCATGGCGTACTCCATCCGCCCGGACTCCACCAGCCCCAGCGCCACGAACATCGCCTCCGTGCCCGCCTTGCACGCGAACTCGAAGTCCGCCACGTGCACGTCCGGCCCGATGCCCAGCGCCTCGATGGCCACCGTGCCGCTGGGCTTCACGGCGTACGGGTGGCTCTCCGATCCTATGTAGAGCGCGCCGACCTTCCGCGGGTCGATTCCGGCGCGCTTCAGCGCCCGGCGACCCGCCGCGACGGAGATGGTAATGGTGTCTTCATCCAGCCCGGGGACCGACTTCTCCTCGAGCTTCAGTCCGTTCCGCATGGAGTCGGGGTCCTTCCCCCACTGCCGGGCGATCTCGCCCGTACGGATCCGGTTGCGCGGGATGTACGCGCCATAGCCTACGATGCCTGCCATGGCCAGCCTCCAAGAGGGTAGAGGCGATGCCGGGGCCGTGGGTAGGGGGACGGGATCCCGGTCGTTGGTCCTCAACCTCTGGCGCCGGCAGGGAGGCGTCAAGTCGGGAATTCCCCGTCGCGTGGGGTGGGGGATGGCTCTACGGGCATGTTGGGATGGGGCGATAAGGAGTGGGTTCGCGGCGGGCGCCGGGTTCCTGGCGGGAGCGGCCGGCCGCGTCGCTCGCCCCCGATGTCGGGACCGGGGGCCTGGGGGACCTCGTGACCGGCGGAATCGGGGGACCGGGGGACCGGGGGACCGCGCGTCGACGTGGAGGACGGGAGAGTCCCCCAAACAACGGGGTCGTGAACAGAAGCGTGGGGGATTTCCTACGATATGTGTCTGGAAATCCCCAAACCTCCGGACCGAGCGATCATTGTTTGGGGGATTCACTACGATATGTGTAGGGAATCCCCCAAGGATCGCGCGGACGAGCCGTTGTTTGGGGACTTTTCCCGGACGCGGGCCGGCGATTGGCTCGGGCCGGCGATTGGCTCGGGCCGGGGAACGGTGACCGCGCCGGGGTCGATCGCGTTCCGGGCCGGCCCTACCCGGGCGCTACTCCTTCTTCCACCTCGCGCCCTGGGGCGTATCCTCGACCACGATCCCGGCGTCGGCGAGTTCGTCGCGGATGGCGTCGGCGCGCTGGAAGTCCCGGTCCTCGCGGGCCTGCTGGCGCTCGGCCAGCTTCTGCTCGACCCAGGCGGCGAGGTCCTCGTCGGAGTCGGCGTCGCGGTCCACGAGGGCGAGGATGCCGAGGACATCGTCCATGGAGGCGAGGGCGGCGCGGGCGGCGTCGACCTGATGGGGCGAGGCGAATCCGCCGGCCTCGTCCAGCGCGGAGTTGACCTCGCGGACGAAGGTGAACAGCGCGCCGAATCCGGCGGGCACGTTGAGGTCATCATCGAGGGCTTCCTCGAAGTCGGCCAGGGCGCGCTCGGCGATGGGTGCGAGCTCGGCGCCGCGCGTGGAGCCACCAGCGGGCTCGGGGGTGTCAGCGGCGGAGTCTCCGGCCGCGACGTGGGCTGCCGGACCGGGGGCGTCGGGCGCCCTGGTCGTCTGGAGCCGGTCGCGGAAGTCGGTGAGTCTGCGGACGGCGGCCCGGGCGTCGTCGAGGCTCTCCCAGGAGAAGCGCAGCTCCTTGCGGTAGTGTGCGCTCATGAGGAGGTAGCGGACGGCGGCGGCGGAGTAGTGGTTGTGGAAGACATCGCCGAGGCGGACCACGTTGCCGAGGGACTTCGACATCTTCTCAGTCTCCATGAGGAGGTGCCGGGCGTGGAGCCAGTAGCGGACGAACGGCTTGCCGGTGGCGCCCTCGGACTGGGCGATCTCGTCTTCGTGGTGCGGGAAGACCAGGTCTTCGCCGCCGGTGTGGATGTCGAAGGTCTCGCCGAGGTGGGCCATGGACATAGCGGAGCACTCCAGGTGCCAGCCGGGGCGGCCGTCGGAGCCCCAGGGGCCGTCCCAGACCGCCTCCACCTCCTGGTCCACGGGCTTGACGCCCTTCCAGAGGGCGAAGTCCCGGGCGTCCTCCTTGGCGTACTCGTCGCTGGAGACACGCTCGCCCTGCTTCACCTCGTCGAGGGGGATGCGGGAGAGCTTGCCGTAGCCGTCGAACGACGTGATGTCGTAGAAGATGGAGCCGTCCTCGGCCCGGTAGGCGTGCCCGTTCTCCAGGAGCCGCTCCACCAGGTCGGTCATGGCGTCGATGCTCTCGGTGGCCCGGGGGTAGACGTCCGCGTCGCGGATCCCGAGGCGGTGCAGCTCCTCGAGGAACCCGTGGATGTACGGCCCCACGTACTCCCGGATCGTGGTCCCCTCCTCCTTCGCCCGACCGATGATCTTGTCATCCACGTCGGTCAGGTTCATGACGAACGTGACGTCGAACCCCTTCCACTCCAGGTAGCGGTGTAGGATGTCGTTGAAGAGGAAGGTCCGGTAGTTCCCGATGTGGGGGAGCTGGTAGACCGTCGGGCCGCACGCGTAGACGCCCACCTTCCCTTCCTCCAACGGGGTGAAGGGCTCCTTGGATCGGGTCAGCGTGTTGTAGAAAGTCAGGGCCATGGTGTCATGCGACGATGGTGTGGTATGTGTTCGCGGCGAGGGGTGACCTCGCGGCGGGATCAACGTTCCGGCTGGTCCACCGCAGAGTACGCAGAGGGCTGCCGATTGTCATACGACCGCTGCTTCAACCATCCGACGGGTCGGTCGAGCCTCGTCGCCCGAGAAGCCGATCTGCGTACCCGGCGGTTCCTCCCATCGAACCGGGCGGCCGCCCCGAGGTTACTCGTCGCCACTCGCTGGCTCTTCCGCCGGCGCCGCGTCCTGCGCCAGCTCCGCGAGCATGGGGTTCTGCCCGTCGCCCCAGTAGACGGTGCGGTGCGGGAACGGGATCTCGACGTTGTCCGCGTCGAAGCGCTTCTTGATGCGGCGGCGGTACTCCCGGGCCACGTCCCACTGCTTGAGCGGAAGCGTCTTGAACATGACGCGGATGGTGACCGCGGAGTCGTCGAACCGCTCCACGCCGGGCACGGTGGGCTCCTCGACGAGGAGGGGCTTCCACGCGTCGTCGCGGTACATGTCCACGGCCTCATCGAACATGATGGCCATGACGAGGTCCACGTCCTCCTTGTAGGCGACGCCGATCTCCAGGACGGCCCGGGACCAGCTCTTGGTCAGGTTGCTGAGGGTGTCGACGGTACCGTTGGGGATGATGTGGACCACGCCGTTGATGTCCCGGAGCACGAGGGTGCGGAGCGTGATCTTCTCCACCATCCCGGCGGTCTCCTTGACCCGCACCACGTCACCGACGGCGAACTGGCTCTCGATGAGCATGAACATCCCGGAGATCAGGTCCTTGACCAGGGACTGGGCGCCGAAGGAGAGGGCCAGGCCGAGGACGCCGACACCGGCCAGGAGGGGGCCGATGGGCATGAACGTGCCGATGATCATCAGTCCCGCGATGACCGATATGGCGATGGCGCCCACGTTGTTCAGGAGGCTGGCCACCGTCTGGCTGCGCTGCTCCCGCTGCCGCTTCCGGACCAGGTCTTCTACATCGACCTCCCGCTGGAGGCGCTTCGTGAAGAACCGCAGCGTGCGGTAGGCGGCGAAGGAGAGGATCAGGATGAAGGCCACCTGCCCGAGCTTCGGGACCAGCGCCGACCCGAACAGCGTGGACCAGTCGACGCCGAGGCCGGGCGCCGCGGCGGTGTCGGCCGCAGCCGCGGCGGTGTCGGCCATCACGGTATCGGCGGGGGTTTGCGAAGCCTGCTGCAGCACGATGTCCTTTCCGTTCAGCGCAGAATCCGGATCTCGGATACGCGCCACGCCTGCTCTTCGCGGACGAGCGCCATGAAGATCCGGCGGTCCTCGGTGGCCTCGGCCCCCGGCGTGCGCACCACCCAGATGAACTCGCCGAAAGCCCGGTCATCGACGCCCAGCACCTTGGCGGAGGCGCCGGTTCGTACGGCCACGGTCTCGGTGGCGCCCAGGAGCAGCCGGAGCGCCGCGGCGGCGCGGCGGCCGTGGAGCGAGCCCATCAGCTCGCCGTGGACCTCGAGGTCGAGGCCCGCGTCGGCGCCGTGGGCGGCGAGGCCGGCGGCATCGCCGCTGCTCCAGAGCACGGCCAGGGTGTCGAGGAGGCCGGCCAGGTCATCGTTCTGCTGGCCCGCGGCGGGGACCGCGGCCGCAAGGCTCAGTCCCACGGCCAGCGCGACGGTGGCTCGCATCAGGATACCTTCGCCTCCCGGGCCGCGGCGATCTCATCCATGAGCGACTTGAACGCGGCCACCGGGTCATCGGCGGCGTGGATCGGGCGGCCGACCACCAGGTAGTCGGCGCCGGCGAGGACGGCCTGGGCCGGCGTGGCGACCCGGGTCTGGTCACCGGCGGCATCGCCCTCGGGCCGGATCCCCGGCGTCACCACCAGGAAGTCGCCGCCGTGGCGCCGCTTGAGCGCCTCCACCTCCAGGGCGGAGGAGACCACGCCGTCGAGGCCGGCCTCGGCGGCCAGGTTGGCGAGCCGGGCCACATCGTCGCGGAGCGAACGGAGCTCCTTGTCCCAGACCTCCTCCACGTCGGCGCCACTGAACGAGGTCAGGAGCGTGACGCCCACGAGGATCGGGCCGTCGAGGGCCACGGCCTCCCGGGCCGCCCGCATCATGGCGGATCCGCCGGACGCGTGGATGGTGAGCATGTCCACCCCCAGCTCGGCGGCGGACTCCACCGACCGGGCCACGGTGTGGGGGATGTCGTGGTACTTGAGGTCGAGGAAGACGCGCTTGCCCCGGTCCTTCAGGGCGGCGATCAGCTCCGGGCCCGCACGGGTGAACAGCTGCGTGCCGACCTTGTAGTACCGACCGGGCTCGCCGAGCTCGTCCACCAGAGACAGCGCGGCCTCGGCCGTCGGCAGGTCCAGCGCTACGATGAGATCTTTCATTCGCTCTCCTCCGGCTCCACCCGACCCGTTCCCACCAGCTCGCTCACACGGCTCACGCTGTGACGTCGGCCCCAGCGGCGCAACTCCGCGATCACCCGCTGAGCCGCCCGGGGATCCGCGAACGACGCGGTCCCGATCTCCACCAGCGACGCGCCGGCGAGCAGGTACTGTACCGCGTCGGCACCGGATCGGATCCCTCCCACGCCGATGATCGGGACGTCCACCCGCTGCGCGGCCTTCCACACGGCGTGGACACCCATGGGCAGCACCGCCGGTCCGCTCACCCCGCCGGTGCCGGCCCCCAGCACCGCCCGCCGCTCGTCGAGGTCGAAGAGGAGCCCCGGGAACGTGTTGATCAGGGTGAGGCCATCGGCGCCCGCCTCCACCGCCACGGCCGCCGTACCGGCCACATCGGGCAGGTTCGGCGCCAGCTTCACCACCAGCGGCCGCTCCGTCCGTTCCCGGACCGCCGCCACCACCTGCCGGAGCAGGTCTTCCCGGGCGCAGAAGACGGCGCCGCCCTCCTTCACGTTCGGGCACGAGACGTTCAGCTCGTAGCCCAGGAAGCCGTCGGCGTCATCCAGTCCGTCCACCACCGCCACGTAGTCCTCTACCATCTTGCCGGCCACGTTGATGAGCACGTGCGCGGACCGGAGCCGGCGGGCGAGCCACGGCAGCTTCTCCGCGCGGAAGGCCTCGAGCCCCACGTTGGCCAGGCCGATGGAGTTGAGCATCCCGGCGCCGTACTCGGCGGTCCGGAGCGGTGGGTTCCCGGCCCGGGGCTCCGGCGTGATGGCCTTGGTCACGAGCCCGCCCAGCCCATCGAGGTCGAGGAGTCCATCGAGCTCGGGGCCGTAGCCGGCGGTGCCGCCGGCCAGGAGGACCGGGTTGGCGAACGTGACGCCGAAGAGCTCCTGTTCGAGTCTCACCCGGGCCTCGTCGGCAGCCCGGCACCCGGGAGCATCGACCATCGCCGCGAGGGGAGC
Organism: uncultured Gemmatimonadaceae bacterium; assembly: GCA_964605205.1. Classification (GTDB taxonomy): domain Bacteria; phylum Gemmatimonadota; class Gemmatimonadetes; order Longimicrobiales; family RSA9; genus JAWVYT01. The sequence continues at coordinate 38,981 of CAZSBL010000008.1, read as the reverse complement.
TTGATCATCATCGTCGTCATCGCGAGCCCGCGTGCGCGCCCTGCCACAGATCCTCGTTCTCTTCGAAGAAGCGGTCCACGGCGTCGGCGATCCCCCGGGCCATGTCGACCTGGAAGGTGCCGGAGGCCAGCAGCCGCTCCTCACCGGGGTTCGAGATGAACGCCAGCTCCACCAGCACCGCGGGCATGAACGCGCCGACCAGGACCACGAACCCCGCCTGCTTGACGCCCCGGTCGTTGCCCCGGTGGAACTCGCCGAACTCGTTCTGGACCATCCCGGCCAGGCTGTGGGATGCCCGCACGTAGAAGTCGTTGCGCAGGTTGTTCAGGATGAAGTCCAGGTCATCGGTGCCCACCACCCGGCTCGACGACTCGTACGCCAGCGACGCGTTCTCCATCTCCGCCACCCGGCGCTCGTCCTCCGTCCGGGCGTCGCTGAGGAAGAACGTCTCGAAGCCGGTGACCCGCCGGTCATCGACACCGTTGGCGTGGATCGAGAGGAAGAGCCCCGGCCGGTTCCCGCGCCACTCGTTGGCCATGTGGGCCCGCGCCTCCAGCGGGATCAGCGTGTCGGTGGTCCGGGTCATCCGCACGTCGTAGCCCCGGTCCGCCAGCACGCGGGCCAGCCGCTTCGAGACCTGGAGCACGATGTCCTTCTCCTTCAGCCCGCTGGGTCCGACCCGGCCGGGGTCCGGACCGCCGTGGCCCGGGTCCACCACCACCATCGGCGGCCCGGCCACCGCCTCGACCGGGGGTTCGGCCACGGGCGCGGACGCCCCATCGCTCGCGGTGGTGGCCGACTTCAGGCGCAGGTGCCCGCTGGCGAACTCCAGTGCCTCGGGGAAGGCCTCCGGGAGCCACTCGGCGAAGAGCTGGTGCGGCAGGTAGAAGATCCCGCCCTCCCGGTACGCCGGCTCCACCAGCTGTCGGTTCCCGCCCCGGGCGTGGAAGAACGGCGAGCCGGAATCAAACTCCAGCGTGTCGGCCTCCAGCACCACCCGGACACCCCGGGCCGTGCCGTCCACCCGGGCATTCAGGTTCCGGAGCGTCCACGCCGGGTACGCCGGGTAGCCGCGGTGCATGGCCACGTTCACCGCCACCGGCTCCCCCACGCCGTCCACGTGGAGCGGCGGCGGCAGCGTGGTCTCCTGGGCCAGCCCGGAGGTCGCGGAGAGAAGGAGTGCCAGCCCCGCGGAGAGCACCGAGAAGCCCGGGCCCCTTCGGGGTGATCGGCGGGGCACGGCCGACCCACGCCGGGCCGGGCGCCTCCCGATCCTGGCGGGGCGCGGTCGGGCCGGCGGCGCTGCGCCTGTCGCGCGTTCCGTCTCCCGGTTCACCGTATTCATGGCGTGTACTTCTTCAGCTCCCGTTCCATCTCCCGCTCGTGGGTCTTCCGCTTCAGCGTCTCTCGCTTGTCGTGGAGCTTCTTCCCCCGGGCCAGCGCCAGCGCCACCTTCGCGTAGCCCCGCCGGAAGTAGAGCTCCAGGGGCACCAGCGCCAGCCCCTTCTCCCGCGTGGACCCGATCAGGCGCCGGATCTCCGAGCCCTTCAACAGCAGCTTCCGCGGCCGGATCGGGTCCCGGTTCTGCCGGGCCGCCGGGTCGTACGGCGAGACGTGCATGCCGTACAGCCAGACCTCGCCGTTATCGATCCGGGCGAACGCCTCGTTCAGGCTCACCTTCCCCGCCCGGATCGACTTGACCTCGGGGCCCTTGAGCACGAGACCGGCCTCGTACGTCTCCAGGATCTCGTACTCGTGGCGCGCCTTCTTGTTGCGCGCCACCACCTTCTTCCCGTCACGGTCCGCCATCTAACCCTTCAATGTACGCTGCTCAGTAGATCAGGACGAGCGTGCCCACGTCCACCCTGTGGAAGAGGCCCCGCGCGTCTTCGTCGGTCATCCGGATGCAACCATGTGACACCCGCCGGGCGTCCGGGTCCGGGTTCAGCACCAGCTCCGGCCGATCGGTGCCGTGGATGGCCAGCTCGTAGCCGATGTAGAGCGCCGTGCTCCCGAGCATCCCCTCCTGCCGACGCACCGGCGAGTCCGCCGGCGGGACCGGACTGCCCCGCTCCACGAACGCCCAGTCGGGCATGATCCAGACCGGGTCCTTCTCCTTCCGCTCCACCCGGAAGACGCCCCGGGGCGTGTCGAAGGCCCAGCTCGTGCCGGCGCCCTCCAGCCGGAAGCCCGTCCCGGTGGCCACCGGCGCCGACCAGATCACCTCCCGGCCGTCCACCAGCAGCAGGAGGTTCTCGGCCAGCCGGATCACGATGTACGGCTCGCCGGGGTCCAGGGGGGCGTCGATGAAGCGGGGTGCGTCCTCCCGGTCGAGCCCGGTCGCGTCCTTCGCGGTCTGCGCCTTGGCCGGCGCCGGTCCCGAGGCCAGGATCACCGTCAGAGGGGCCAGCAGCCAGCCGGTCCAGGCCATTGCCGGCGGCCGGGGGATGCGGGGCCGGGGCCGGGGCCGGATCCGGGCCGGCCAGCCCGGAGGCGCCGGGCTCGTGGCGAGGTCCTCGTCGCCGCACGCCGTCATGGTCCGCTCCTAGCTCAGTCGCAGCTTCTGGCGCCGGCGTGTCCGGTGCATGGACACTACCTGGGCCACCTCCCCGCCCAGTATGAACACTAGGGAGGTGTAATAGATCCAGAGGACGATGACCACGAACGTGGTCACGTTGCCCCAGAACTGGTCGAAGACGGCCACGTTCTGGACGTAGAAGGTGAAGCCGAACTTGAGGATCTCGGCCATGATGGCGGTGAAGGTGGCGGCGATGGTGGCGGTCCGGACCTGGATCCGCCGGGGTGGGAGGTAGCGGTAGACCAGGAAGAACATGACCCAGATCGTGATGAAGGCCAGGATCTGGGGCCACCACGCGGTGGCCTGGCTCAGGAACGGGACATCCGAGGTCTCAATCCCGGTGAACCGGCTCACGGCCTCGGTACCGATCCGGAGCCCCACGGTCAGACCGAAGTTCACCGCGAAGAGGGTCCCGGCGGTGAGCACCATCCGGATGTCGAACAGCTTCCCCGCCAGCATCCCACGCCCCTGGGTCAGGTCGAAGATCTCCCGGAGCACGATGCGGAGCGTGCCGACCAGGCGGGTCGAGATCCAGAGGAACAGGAGGGTACCGATGCTGAGGATTCCGGTGCTGTTCTGCGCCAGATCGTCGATGATCCGGCGGTACGGCAGGTTCACCGCGGTGGGGATGGTCTGGTCGAGGTAGCGGAGCAGCATGTCCTGCATTTCCTGCTGGAGCTGCAGCACGGTGCCGGCGATCCCCACTACGGTCAGCAGCAGCGGGATGAACGCCACCATCACATCGAAGGAGATGGCGCCGGCCAGGAAGAAGATGTTGTCCTGCTCACCCTTCCTCCATACGCCGCGGGCCAGCGCCCTGGTGTACTCCCACAGCCGCCGGCGAAGCGACCGCAGCTCCCGCGAGGGCACCGGGATCGGGGCGCCCGGCGACGACGGGGCCGTGCCTCCAGCGCCTTCAACCTCCACCTCGCCGGCGCCCTCCACCCCGCCCTGCCCGTCGAGCCCGTCCCGCGCCTCGGGTTCCGGCGCCTTCCCGGTCCCGGCCCGCTCCACTCCGGGCCCGGCCCGCTCTGCCGGGCTCACTCCTCGGTGGGCTCGTCCCCGGTGTCGCCGCTGCCGTCCGTGTCACCGGACTCCTTCCCGGCCCCGGCATCCGCCTCGGGGTCGGCCCCGGCGTCAGCCTCGGTCGCGGCGGCGCGGGCGGCCTCGTAGCCGGCCCGGAACGCGTCGCTGGACTCCTCGACCCGGCGCTCGACCTCCTCCCGGGATTCCCGGACCGCCTGGCGGCCGCTCTCCACGGCGCGGCGCGCGGCCTCGACCCCCTCGTCGAACTGCCGGCGGGCGTCTTCCACGGCCTCGGTGACCGTGTCCTGGACCTCGCGCATCTTGCCCTCGGCCTGGTCCCGGATCCGGTACATGCTGTCGGTGAGCTCCTCCCGGGTCTCCCGCCCCGACTTGGGGGCGTAGAGCAGCGCCGCCGCGGCGCCGATCAGGAGTCCCCAGACGAAGGTGCCGAAGCTGCCCCCCGAACGGTGCTCGACTATGACGTACTCCTCATCCTGATCCGACATTGGCTGCCTCCCTGTGGCTTCCACGCCTCATTTCACGGCGTCCGCGACCGTCTCTTTCAGTTTCTTCTGCGTGCACCCGAGGATCTTCGCCGCCTTCTTCACATCTCCGTTGGCGAAGGCGAGGGTCTTGAGCATCATGATACGCTCCGCTTCCTCCAGCGACGAGCCCACGGGGATCCGCGCCTCCTTCTCCTCCAGCGCCGTCTGCCGCTGCTGGAGGTGCCCGGCCTCGATCCGCTGCTCCCTGGCCAGGATCACGGCCCGCTCCACGGCGTTCTTCAGCTCCCGCACGTTCCCGGGCCAGCTGTAGGTCTGGAGGTACTCGAGGGCGCCCTCAGTGAGTCCCTCCACGTCCTTCTCGTGCTCCTCGGCGAAGCGCTGGAGGAACTCCTGGGCCAGCAGCTGGATGTCGTTGCCCCGCTCCCGCAGCGGCGGGAGCGCCATGGGGATCACCGCCAGCCGGTGGTAGAGGTCCTCCCGCAGCTGCCCCTCCTCCAGCGCCGTCTCCACGTCCTTGTTGGTGGCGGCGATCACCCGGATGTCCACGGTGATCTCCTTCTTCCCGCCCAGCCGGCGGAACATCCGCTGCTCCAGCGCCCGTAGGAACTTGACCTGGACGTCGGGCTCCATCTCCGCCACCTCGTCGAGGAAGAGCGTGCCGCCATCGGCCAGCTCGAAGGCGCCAGGCTTCTCATCGGTGGCGCCGGTGAAGGCGCCCTTCTCGTGGCCGAACAGCTCGTTCTCCAGGATCTCCCGGGGGAAGGCGCCGCAGTTCAACGCGATAAACGGCCCCTTGCCCCGGTTCGACTTGTCGTGGATGGCCCGGGCCACCAGCTCCTTCCCCGTCCCGCTCTCGCCGCTGACCAGCACGCTGGCATCCGACGGCGCCACCGCCTCGATGACGGTGAAGATCTCCCGCATCTCCTCCGACTGGCCGATCATATCGGCGTACTTGGTCAGCCCCTGGAGCTTCCGCCGGAGCTGTTCGTTCGAGGTGCGGACATCGAACTTTTCCAGCGCCTTCGGGATCAACGCCTTCAACCGCTCCACGTCCAGCGGCTTCGTCAGGTAGTCGTAGGCGCCGTGGCGCATGGCCTCCACCGCCGAGTCCACGCTGGCTTCGCCGGTGATGACGATGAACTCGCTGCGGATCCCGGCGTCGCGCATCTTCGCGAACAGCTCGAGCCCGTCGATCTTCGGCATGTTCAGGTCGGCCAGGACCACGCCGAAGTCCCTGTCCCGCACCTTCTCCCACGCCTCTTCCCCGTCCCTGGCCATCTCGGCGTCATAGCCATCTTCGGACAGGATCATCTGCAGGCCCTCGGCGACATTCTTCTCGTCGTCGGCGATCAGGACGGCTCCAGCCATGGTATCGAGGTTCCTCACTGCTCGGGGACGGAAAAAAGACGGATACCGGTGGCACGACCTTCACCGTACCCCCGCGGCCCGGACCGGAATAAGGTACCCGGCGGCGCGAGAAAGGGTCAAGCGGGAGCCGCCGGGAGGCGCCGGCCTACCGGGGCAATGTGGCCACGAGGGTGGTGGACGGCTCCCCGTCGGCCTCGACGACGAGGGTACCGCCGGCCGCTTCGAGGAGCCCGCGGCTCACGGCCAGGCCGAGCCCTTCCCGCCCCGCCCGGCCCACGCCGGGGGCGAAGGGATCGCCAGCCAGGGCGCCGAAGCCGGGACCCGAGTCGGTGACCCGGAGCACCACGACCCCGTCGCCGCGCTCATGGCTGAGCCGGATCCGCTTCTCCTCTCCGCCCGCCTCGCGCTCCTCACCCTCCCGGACCGCGTCGATGGCGTTGTCCATGAGGTTCAGGAGCACCAGCGCCAGGTCCGCCGGCGGGAGCGCCACGGCGGCGGGGCCCTCACGGGGATCGTGGGCGAAGTCGATATGGTGCAGCGCCGCCCGTGCCCGGAAGACGGGGAGCAGCACCTCGAGGACCGCCCCCACGTTCGCCGTCTCCGTGGCCGGCCACGGCCGGGCCAGCTTGAGGAGCGAGTCGATGAGCCCGTGGACCCGGTACAGCTCTGCCTCCACCACCTCCGCCCGCTCGCGGGCGCCATCGCCATCGGCCCGCCGCTTCACCAGCTCCAGGTTGATGACCATGGCGTGGAACGGGTTCTTGATCTCGTGGGCCAGCTCGTCGGCCCAGCGGCCCAGGAGGGCGAGGTGATTGCGGACGCGCTCCGCGTCCCGTGGGCTCACCGACTCACCCATTCCGGCTCCGGCTCCGGGATCTCGGCGGGCTCCACGCCCGGCCGGCCCATCTGCCCGTAGGTGAGCGTCTTCCCCAGCTCCACGCCGGGCTGATCCAGCGGGTCTACGCCGTAGAGCCCGCCGGCGTAGACGGTGGCGATCTCGAGCATCATGAGGAGCTCGCCCAGGGCGTGCTCGTCGAGGCGCGGGAGGGTGAGGGTCATGTTCATCCGCCCCCGGTCGGCCAGCGCGGCGGCGGTGGCCCGGCGCTCGGCATCCAGCAGCTCGCCCAGGGTGTGGCCGCCGAGGTAGCCCAGGGCGTCGATCTCGCCGTGGAGCTCCGGGATCGGCACGTCGCGCTCCCGCTCGGCCACGGCCAGGAAGGTGACCGTCTTGTCGAACGGGCCCTCCATGTAGAGCTGGACCTGGGAGTGCTGGTCGGTGGCGCCCAGCGCCTTGACCGGCGTGGGGCCGACGTGCACCTCGTTCCCTTCCCGGTCCACCCGCTTGCCCAGGCTCTCGGCCCAGAGCTGGCGGTACCAGTCGGCCATGGAATAGAGCCGGTCGGCGTACGGCATCATGACGTGGATCGGGGCGCCGGCCCCGGTGTCGGCCAGCCACTGGAGGGCGGCGAAGAGGGCGGCCGGGTTCCCGGCCAGCTCGGCGGTCCGGCACCGTTCGTCCATGGCCCGGGCGCCGGCCAGGAGCGCGTCGATCTCGATCCCGACCAGCGCCGCCGGGAAGAGCCCCACGGCGCTGAGCACGCTGAAGCGGCCGCCGACGTTCTGCGGTACCGGGAGCGTGACCACGCCCTCGTGGTCGGCGATCTGCCGCAGGACGCCGCCCTCGGGGTCGGTGGTGAAGACCAGGTGCCGGCGGACGCCGTCGGGGTCCAGCACGTCGGCCAGCCGCTCCCGGATCACCAGGTACTGGCTCATGGTCTCGGCGGTCGTGCCCGACTTGCTGACCACGTTGAAGAGGGTGCGGCGCACGTCGATCCGGTCGAGGAGCGACGCCACGGTGTCCGGGTCCACGTTGTCGAGGACGAAGAGCCGGGGGAAGTGCTCGCGGCTCTCGGCGGAGCGCTCGTTCCAGTCGGGGCCCCGGAGCGCGTGGAGGAGGGCGGTGGCGCCCAGCGCCGAGCCGCCGATGCCGAGGACCACCACGTTCTCGAACGCCTGGCCGGGGCCGTCGGCGAAGGCCTCAATCTCGTCGATGAGCGTCGTGCGGTCCGGCAGCGCGAAGAACCCGAGCTCGCCGGCGCCGCGGCGGGCCTCGGTGTCCTGGTGGACGGCGCGGAACCGGTCGGCGAGGCCGGCAAGGGCGTCGGCGTCGAGGCCGCGTCCGCCGAGGCGGGGCGCCATCATGTTCGAGTAGTCGAGCACCAGTCGCTCGTCGCTCATCTACACCTCCACGGTCAGTCCATCATACGCGGGCCGCACATGCGCGGGCAGCCGCTCCTCCAGCTCGGCGTGGCGGACCCGGTGCGTCAGGTGGATCAGATAGGTGGTCTCGGCACCGATCTCCGTAGCCAGCTCCACGGCCTCCTCCACGTTCAGGTGCGTGGGGTGCGGGTTGCCGAACCAGAGGGCGTTGAGGACCAGGGTACGGACGCCCTGCAGCGCTTCCCGGGTCCCCGGCAACAGCGTCTTGGCGTCGGTGATGTAGCCCAGCTCTCCCACGCGGAACCCGAGGACGGTCATGTCACCGTGCTGGACGGGGAGCGCGGTGAACCGGAATGGCCCGGCGTCGACTGCCTCCAGGGGCTCCACGGTCCGGAGCTCGAGCTGGGGCTTGGTGGTCCCCGGCCACGGCCGGTAGCTGCCGAAGACGTACTCGAACTTCCGCTCGATGGTCCGGGCGCACTCGGTGCCGGCGAACATGGCGAGGGTCTTCCGGTGATGGGCCGAGATGGCCCGGAGGTCGTCCATCCCGTAGATGTGGTCGGCGTGGCAGTGGGTCATCCAGACGGCGTCGAGATCGCTGACGCCCGCCCGCACCAGCTGGAGCCGGAGCTCCGGCGGGGTGTCGATGAGCACCGTGTCCGGCCCGTCCGTGACCAGTGCGCCGTGGCGGTAGCGGGTGTCCCGGGGGTCGTCGGAGGTGCACGTCTCGCAGTCGCACCCGATCACGGGCACGCCGAACGAGGTCCCGGTCCCCAGAAAAGTCAGCTTCACAGCTCCTCCACGCGCAGCATGTTCGTGGTGCCGGAGACCGCGAACGGCACACCGGCGGTGAAGACCACCCGGTCGCCGGCCGAGGCGAGCCCGAGCTCCCGGAGCCCGCGGAACGCACATTCGCGGACCTCGTCGTACTCCTTGATGGCCACGTCGGTGCACTTGTAGGGGAGCACGCCCCAGACCAGCGCGAGCTGCCGGAAGACCCGGTCGTTGTGGCAGAGCCCCAGGATCGGGACGGATGGACGGTAGCTCGACACGAGCCGGGCGGTGAAGCCGCTCCGGGTCAGGGTGACGATGGCCGGCGCGCCGAGCAGCTTCACGGCCTCCACCGTGGCTGCGGCGATGGCGTGCTCGGTTCGGGTGGCGCCCGCCCGCAGCCAGTTGTGCATGGGCACATCGTACTTGGGACCCTCCACGAACGACGAGGTGCGCTCGATCTCTTCGGCGATCCGGACCATGGCCTCCACCGCGAGCAGCGGGTGCCGGCCCACGGCGGTCTCGCCGGAAAGCATGACCGCGTCGGTGCCGTCGAAGAGGGCGTTCGCCACGTCGCTGGCCTCCGCCCGCGTCGGCCGGGCGTGCTCGATCATGGACTCCAGCATCTGGGTGGCCGTGATCACCGGCCGGCCGTACATGTTCGCCCGCTGCACGATCCGCTTCTGTGCCACCGGCACCTGCTCGAACGGCAGCTCCACGCCCAGATCGCCCCGGGCCACCATCACGGCGTCGGTCACCTCGAGGATCTCCTCGATCCGCTCCACCGCCACGTCCTTCTCGATCTTGGCCACGATCAGGATGTCGTCGGGGATCAGCTCCCGGAGCCGCACCACGTCCTGCGGCCGCTGCACGAAGGAGAGCCCGATGTAGTCGAGCCCCAGGTCGAGGGCCAGCTCCAGGTCCGACCGGTCCTTCTCGGTCAGCGCCGGCGCGCTCACGTGCACGCCCGGCAGGTTGAGCCCCTTGTGCGGCAGCAGCGACCCGCCCCGGACCACCCGGGCCCGGACCCGGTCGCCCTCGATGGCCTCGACCCGCAGCTCGAACTCCCCGTCGTCCAGGAGCACCCGGGCGCCCTCCGAGACGTCTTCGGCCAGGTCGGCGTAGGTGCACGGGATCTCGTCAGGGCCGGCGTCTTCCTCCGGCGCGATGGTCACCGTGGCATCGACCTCCAGCTCCACCGGCGCATCCAGGTCACCGACCCGGATCTTGGGGCCCGCCAGGTCTCCCAGGATCGCCACCGGCACTTCCAGCTCCGCGGCGACCTCCCGCACCCATTCCACCGTCTGGCGATGGGTTTCCGGGGTCCCGTGGGCGAAGTTGATCCGCACCACGTTGGCGCCGGCCTCCACCATCGACCGGATCGTATCCCGCGACGCCGTGGCCGGACCCAGGGTGGCCACGACCTTGGTCTTCCGATGCGAGTTCACGCTCTCCAAACCACCTCTCCGTCCACCATGGTCAACACGGGATCGAGGGCCCGGGCGTCCCCGGTCTCCAGGGGATCCTCCGTCCAGGCCACGAGGTCCGCGAACGAGCCTGGCGCGAGCCGCCCCTGGCGCGGATCCCCGGCCGCGGCGGCCGCACCGGCCGTGTACCCACTCCATGCACGCTCCGTGCTCAGCGACTCCTCCGGGTACCAGCCCCCCTCCGGCGCGCCCTCCATGTCCCGGCGCGCCACCGCCGCCCACACCCCGTGGCGCGGGTCGGGCGGCTCCACCGGCGCGTCGGAGCCCAGCGCCAGCGTGTACCCGGCCGCCTCCATGGAGCGGAGGGCGAACGCCCACCTCGCCCGCCCTCCCCAGTGCCGGTCCGCCGCCGCCCAGTCGGTCATGAGGTGGCACGGCTGCACCGAGAGGACGATCCGTGTCGTGGCCGCGGACACGTCGGCGGCGGCGGCCGGCCCATCGGCGCCGAGTCCCAGCTGGTCCGGCGCCATGAGCTGGGCGTGCTCGATCCGGTGCGGGACCGGTCCGTCGGGCGGATGGGCCGACAGCACCTCCAGCGCCAGGTCCATGGCGGCATCGCCGATGGCGTGGACCGTCATGGCCAGCCCGGCGGCGGAGCCCCGGCGCACGGCGTCCCGGAAGGTGTCCGGGTCCAGCGTGTTGATGCCCCGGTCATCGGTCCCCTCGTACGGGTCCCGGAGCCACGCGGTACGGGAGCCGAGGGCGCCGTCGAGGAACATCTTCACGCCGCCGATCCGCAGCCACGGCCCGCCGAACCCGCTCCGGAGCCCGAGCCGGATGGCATCGTCGAGCTTCGCCAGCGGCAGGTGCTGCAGGATCCGCAGCCGGAGCGCGTCATCGGCCCGGACGGCCTCGAGCAGGCCCAGCGAGTCGGGCTCCACGGTGTGCACCCCGGTGACGCCCATGGCGTGCAGCGCCGTCTGGGCTTCCAGCAGCGCCTCCCGCCGGTCCGCCGCCGTGTGCGCCGGCACGGCCTCCAGCAGGAGCGGGATCGCGTTGTCCCGCAGCACGCCGGTGGGCTCGCCCGTGGCGTCTCGCTCGATCCGGCCGCCCGCGGGGTCCGCCGTCCCGGGTTCAATCCCCGCCGCCCGCAGCGCCGCCGAGCTGGCCCAGTACGAGTGCATGTCGTGGCTCTCCAGCGCCACGGGCACGTGGCCTACCGCCTCGTCCAGCTGGCGACGGTGGGCGGCGTCCGACCACCGGTGGGGATCCCATCCCCGACCCAGAACCCAGCCGCCGGGGCCCGGGCCGTGGGCCGCCCTGTGCTCCGCCACCACCGTGGCCGCCTCCCCGGGCGAGTCCGTCCGGCTCAGCTCCGGCTGCCGGCGCGCCAGCGCCCACTCCACCAGGTGCACGTGGGCGTCGGTCAGACCCGGCGTGACCACCAGCTCCGGCAGCTCCAGCGTCGCCGCGCCCGGCGCCCCCCGGCGCAGCCTGGCCGCATCACCCACATCGGCGATCCGGCCCCGGCGGATCAGCACCGCTTCCGCGGGCCCGCCAGCGGCGTGGATCCGACGCGCGGTCAGGAGCAGCGGCAGCCCGTCCGTGGCCCCGCTCACGGCCGGCTCCCACAGGTGCACGGGCCCCGACCGGTGGAAAAAGGCCGGTCCATGCCATACTTTGTCGGCGCCCTCCTGCTGGCACGGGTCATGATCGGGATCGTACTGACGCTGCCGGGTGGGCGCAAACCCCGGCAGATTCTTTTACCGTCGTCCCGAGGACATGCGGCTCATCGAAACCATACCGGAGCTCGAACGGCTGGCCGAGACGCTGGCCGGTGAAACGCTCATCGCCGCCGATTCGGAGGCGGCGGGCTTCCACCGGTACGACGACTCGCTGTGTCTGGTCCAGATGTCGACGCGCAGCGACACGTGGCTCATCGACACCCTGGCCGTGAGCTCACTGAACCCGGTGGCCGAGCTGTTCGCCGACCCGGCCGTGGAGATCATCTTCCACGACGCCGACTTCGACCTGCGGCTCCTGGACCGTGATTTCGGGATCTACGTCCGGGGTCTGTTCGACACGAAGATCGCCGCCCGGATGGTGGGGATCCGATCCTTCGGGCTCGGCAACCTGCTGGAGGACGAGCTGGGGATCGAGCTGGCGAAGAAGTACCAGCGGGCGGACTGGGCGAAGCGGCCGCTCCCCGATGACATGTTGAACTACGCGGCCATGGACACGAAGTACCTGCCCCGGCTCCGTGACCACCTGCGGGAGAAGCTGGAGTCCATGGGCCGGCTGGCGTGGGCGGAGGAGGAGTTCCGCATCGCCGAGCAGCAGGGCTGGGAAGAGAGCGACGACGGCCCGGCCTACCTCCAGTTGAAGCGGGCGCGCGACCTGGGCCGCCGGAGCCTGGCGGCGCTGCGGGAGATGTACGAGTGGCGCGAGTCGGTGGCGAGGGCCCGTGACAAGGCGTCGTTCCGTGTGCTGAACAACGACGCGCTGGTGGCCGTTGCGCGAGAGATGCCCCGGAGCCGCCAGGAGCTGGATTCGGTGGGCCGGCTCTCGAAGGGGAACGCCCGTCGCTGGGGCGACGAGCTCCTCGCGGGCGTGGAACGTGCACAGACGATGAGCGAGTCCGATCTGCCCGAGCGGCCCGAGCCCCCGCCACGACGGCGGCGGGACCCGGACGTGGAGGCTCGCGTGGATCGACTGAAGCGGGTACGTGACGACGCGGCCCAGCGGCTCGAGCTCGACAAGGGGTTCCTGATGCCACGGTCGCAGCTGGAAGACATCGCCCGGGCCCGGTCCCGGAGCCTGCAGGAGCTGGCCGCCATCGACGGCGTGCGCCAGTGGCAGGTCGAGGCACTGGGGAACGGGCTGATCGAGGCACTGGACAGAGACTGAACCACATCACCAGAACGCGGAGAACCAATGGGCGTTGATATCGTCGAGCGCGACGACATCTCGGTCTACCTCGTTGCCGGGGTACCGAAGAGCTTCAAGCGCAAGCTGCAGAAGTTCGTGGAGAAGGAGGCCAAGGAGGACGGCGATGTCTACATGCTGGACGACGAGCTGTCCGAGTGGGTCATCTCCCGGATCCGGAACGAGAAGCGGGGCGGCCGGGACCGCACCCCGGCCTCGGCGGCCCTCTGGCGGGCCTATGCCGCGCTGAGCGCCGCGCGCTACCACCTCCAGCACTCGCCCGATGAGGAGAGCCGGGTCCGGGAGCTGCGCAACAACGTCGAGGAGATCTGGCGCGAGCTCAGCCCGATGTTCGAGGAGGAGGAGCAGGAGCAGGAAAACGGCGAGGACTGAGGCTGCGCCTCACTCCTCGCGACTGGGGGTGGCTGTGTTCGCGGCGGCTTTCCGTGCGCTCGTGGCCCCGAACCTTCGCGGCAGGCGCACCTGTCCGGCCGAGACCGGGGGTCGGGTAGAGCTGGCTTTCGTTCGAGACACCAGCTCCATCGATCTCCCGGTCCCCCAGTCCACCGCCGGCGGCTAGAATCTGTACCGTACCCCCACCTGCCGCGTACTCCCGAGCGGCCCTAATGCCCGATACGCCAGCTCCACGGTCAGCCCGTCCAGGCGCACGGCACCGCCGAAGGTCAAGGCGCTGAAGGCGTCGCCGGGGTCTGGCTTCGTCTCATAGCCGATCCGGAACGCGGCCTCGAGCCGCTCCCCCCCACCGCGCAGCTCCAACCCGGTGCCCAGTCCCGTCCGGGCCTCCCGGCGCCGTCCCTCCACGGTCAGGAGCCCGTCGAGGCCGAGCACGGTATGGCGCAGCGCGGCCCCGGCACGTACGGTCCGCAGCACCGGGGCGGAGCGCCCCGCCTCCACGTCGGTCCCGAGCCCCTGGTACGCCGCGCCCACCGCAAGCCACGGGGTCGGCTCCAGCAGCACACCGGCATCGACCCCGAAGGCATTGTCGGAGAGGCCGGCCACATCGAGGCGCAGCCAGCGGGCCGCCAGCCCCAGCCTCGCCGGCCCCACCGCCACCCCACCCCCGACCAGCGCCGACAGCTCGCCTCCGGTGGCGGTCTCGCCGGTGGGCACGCCCACGGGGAGGTCGGGCGACGGCTCGTACACGTCGATGGTGCCGTAGTCGATGAACCGGAGGGAGACGCCGACCACGCCCGTCTCGCCCGCGCCGAACGTCACCCCCGCCGCCCCGGCCGAGGCGCCCACCGGCAGCCCCTGGTAGCTGGCGCCCAGCCCACCCGCCACGGCCGCCGCGGGATTATACTCCAGCGCCACCGGGTCCCGGACCGCCGTCATGGCGTGTCCGAGGGCCAGCGCCCGCGGCCCCGGCGCCAACCGCAGCAGCGTGGAGGCCTGCGACCCGGCACCCTGGCCGGAGGCCGGCGCCGGCAGGGCGAGGGAAGCGAGCGCCATCAGGGCCGCGAGGGCGGCCCGGGGGAGAACCCTCCCCCCGGCCCCCGGTCGGGAGCGGCCGAGCAAACCGGAATCACGCCCGGAACCCGGCATACACCGCGAACCGAGTCCCCCGGTCGCGTTCCGTCCGCCGGACCCGATCACCCCCGTCATGGTCTCGCCACCAGGATCTTCCGAACGACACGGCTTCCCGGCAGCTCCACCACCAGCACGTACACCCCGTTGGCCACCTCGCCGCCGGCATCGGTGTCCAGCGGCCAGACCACGTTCAGCGGCCCCAGCTCGCCGGCCGAGAAGCTCCGCACCCGCTCGCCCACCAGGGTGTAGACCGCCACCGACTCGGGGGGGTCCCGGTAGTTGATCACCAGCGCATCACCGCGGACCGGGTTCGCCGACAGGTTCACCGCCTCCCCGGCCGCCAGTCCGTCGGGGGCGAGCCGCTCGGTGGCGGCCGCCGCGTCGAGCTTGCCGGCGCCCCAGACCGGGTGGGGCGTGGGCGTGGCCACGAACGGGTCGACGGCCGCCGACAGCCGGAGCGCGTCGCGGATGTCCTCGGGCTCGAGCCCCGGGTCGATCTGCAGGAGCAGCGCCGCGGCGGCCGCCACTCCCGGTGACGCCATGCTGGTGCCGAGCAGCGCCGCGTGGACGGAATCGGCCTCCAAGAGATCCGGGAAGTCGTCCCAGAGCGCTGCGTCCTTCGACCGGGCCGCGATGACCATCTTCCCCGGCGCCGTCAGGTCCGGCTTCGAGACGCCGTCCCGCCGAGGCCCCGGGCTGCTGAAGAACGCGATGGCGCCGAGGGGCTCCTGGAGCTGGAACGCCTCCACGTCGCCGCCCACCCCGAGCCAACGGTGACGGGTCACGTGGGCGCCGGCCGCGATCACCCGATCGGCGCTCCCGGGCACCCCCACCAGGTACCGGTTCGTGGTGCCGCCATCGAGCACGGTCGGTACCAACGCTTCGAAGGTGGCACCGGTCAGCCACAGGTGGTAGACGCCCGTGCCGTTCACCGCGTCGGCGCTGACCTGGATGGCCCAGTCGCCCGAGTCCGGCGGCGCCGCTTCCCGCGCGTCCACGATCCCGATCAGCGCGCCGTGGTCACCGTTCAGCGGTGACGGCCCGTCGAGGGCGTTCATGATGGCGATGGCGCCGCCGTCGGTGTCCAGCGACGCCGAGTCTCCGGTGGCCACGGTCAGCGACTCGCCCGCCGGGCTGGTGACCGTGATCGAGAGCGAGTCGGTGCCGCCGTACCAGAGCTCCACCAGCACGCCATCATTGATGGCCCCCGGAGCCGGTTCGTACGGCGGCACCCGGACCGCGTGACTCCCGGCGCCGGTGCCCTGGGCGTGGAACGGACCGTTCGGTGCCACGGGCGTGGTGTTCCGGTGGTCGCCGGCGTTCCCCGCCCCGGCCACGATGATCCGGCCCGGCCCCGTGAGCGCGTCCAGGGCCCGCTCGAAGAGCGTAGTGCCGTCGTGGGGGCCGGACTGGGAGGAGAGTGACAGGTTCACCACCACGGGGCGCCTTAGCGCCTCGGCCCGGGCGACGATGTACGCCACACCGTCCAGCACCCGGTCGGCGGTGTACTGGCCGTCCCCGCCCTTCACGATGACCAGGTCCGCGTCCGGCGCGCCGCCGGCGAACCGCCAGGCGGGCTGGTCCTGCCCCGTGGCCGAGCCGTCGGCGGCGGCGACGCCGGTCACGTGGGTCCCGTGCCCCACCCGGTCGACCATCCCGCAGCCGCCGGCGTCGATGATGGCGCCGGTGCACTCGGCCCCGTAGTCGAAGGTGTGGCCGCCCATGGCACCCGGGGCCGGCGTCTGGCTGCCGGTCTGGTCCCACGCGAAGATCACGCGGGTGGTCCCGCCCGGCCGGAGGAAGTCTCCGTGGGTCAGGTCGAGGCCGCTGTCGTAGACCCCGATGATCACGCCATCGCCGGTGAGCCCCTCCCAGGAGGAGCCCACCCGCCGCCGGAGCCCGTCGAAGTCGGCGTCGGCCATGGCCGTGTCGGTGGGCGCCGCGGCCGTCCCGGCGAACCCCAGGGGCACCAGCGGCACCGCGGCCTCCATGGCCCGGATCCCCGCCGCCTCCAGCAGCCCGGGCACGGCCTCGAGGGGGACCCGGGCGGTGACGATGTCGCCGGCCCGGGTCCGGAGCTCGGCACCCGCCCGGCGCAGCGCCGCTTCGCCGCCCGCGCCGACCCGGACCAGCGTGCGAACCCAGATCTGCCCGGGCTCCCGGTCGATGGTGGCGTCCAGCAGCCCGACGGGACGGGTGGGCCGGTCCGGCGCCAACGTCGGGGGCGCCACGACCCCCGGGGGCCGCATCAGGAGGTATCGCAGAACGGGGTCGGCCCGGGACAGGTCCTGCCCCGACACCGACCCCGCCAGGAGGAGGGCCGCGAAAGCGCTCGCGAGCGCGCCGAAGACCCGCGCGAGCCGGGCGCCGGGTCGCGGCCTCAGGATCCTAGATCCCCCACGGATCGAAGCCGAACGTGTAGTAGTCACTGGGTCGACCCGTGATGCTCTCGATCCCCTCATCCAGCTCCTGCAGCGTCTGCTCTTCCTCTCCGGCGCCCTCGGCCGCGGCCCGGATCGACTTCAGGATCTCCCGCACGTCGTCCGGCCGCAGCAGCACGTACGAGCGGGGATCGTCCGCCTCGCCCCGCCGGTGCACCACCAGCTCCACCAGGTCGGTCTCGGCGGAGATCTTCCAGACATCGCCGGTCTTCTTCAGGAGCTTGTCGGACGTCTTGACCTCGGTGTGGACCGCCTTCACCAGCCGCTTGACGTCGCGATCCGTGCTCTCGTCCCGCCGCCCACCAAACCGGCTCCCCAGCTCCTTCGGGTCGCCGTCCTCCGCACGCTCCACCGCCCGGTTCATCAGCGCCCCGACCTGGGCGTAGATACCGAGAACCAGCGGGACGGGGTCGATCGCGATACGCATCGAGACTGCCTCCTTGATCGGATTCCGTGGCTGCCGGCGCCGTGCGCCGGACGCCCCCAAGTTTGTGGAAGCGGACGCCGCGCGTCCAGTCGGGGGTGGCCTCGCCCCGCACCGGATCCGGCCCGGAGGGTGCCTCCGCAGGGTGGCGCCGGACACGCCGTCGTCGCATCTTTTCGACCGCGTATGACGCCGGTGACCCGGCCCGAGCCATAGACCCCTACCCCCGGAGAACACAGCATGAAGCGAGCGCTTGTCGCGCTGCTCACCCTGGCTCTGCCCGCCTGCGGATCCATAGGGCTGGACCAGGTGCGCCCCCTGGAAGAGGCGACCCACGCGCCGCCGCCGGAGCTGGTGGCCGAGGTCCACGCGCTGCCGCCCACCGCTGACGCCGAGGTCATCGTGGACGGCCGGCTCTGGGTACCGTGGGGGGCGCCCACGGAGATGGACGCCGCCGAGCTGCGCTCCGTAGGGAGCGCCCACGGGATGACCGTCTACGCCCGGGCCTGGGACCGCTCGCCCCTCGACGAGCTCTTCGCCCGCCACGACGGCGAATGGCAGCGTTACGCACCGGTGATCGGCCGCTCGGGCGGGGTCCCCACCCACTGACGCGGGGCGGAAGCGACTTCATCGAGAGCCCGACTCGAGGGCGGGCGCGGCGGCGCCGGGTCAGCCGCCCGGCAGGTACGCGTCGGGGATCGGGTTGTCCGGCCGCTCGGCGTCCCAGACGATGCTGGTGATCCACCAGCGCCCGTCGTGGCGGATTGCCACGATGCTGTTGATGCCCCGGGCGAACGGCTCCGCCCCGGCCTCCCGACGCGACTCGTAGGTGCTCCACAGCTGGGCCACCGTGCCGTACCGGTGGGTGGTCCGGGCGATCTCGCTCTCGAAGAAGCCGCTCTCGCGGAAGAACGGCGCCGCCTGCTCCTGGTATCCCCGCGGCGAGATCGGCGTCGGCGCCGCCAGCGAGTCGGGGCGAGGTCCGGCGTTCAGGAGGATCGCGCCGGGCACGAAGAGGGCGTGGAACCGGTCCCAGTCCCGCTCGCCCGGCGGTCCGGAGATGACCTCGTAGAGCGCGGCCACGATCCCGTCCAGGGTGGTCAGGTCGGTTTCCGGACCCGCCTGCCCGGCGGCCGGCCCGCCCGCAGCACCCAGCGCCACGACGAGCGCCAGCACCCCGGCCAGCGGGCGCTTCATCGCTCACCCCCGGCCCCGTGATCCACCTGCCGGTCCAGCGTCTCCGCGGTCACCTCACCGTGCGACCCGCTCCAGACCACATCACCCCCGCGAAGAACGAACGCCTGGGGGGACTCGTGCCGGATGGACAGACGACGGGCCACTTCCCGGGCCAGTGAGCGGTCCCGGATCACGTCGATCAGGTAGACGGGCACACTCGGCTGCTCGGCCATGAAGCTGCGTACCTCACGGGCCGCCTGGGCGGACGCGGCGCACAGCGGGCTGTGCTTGTACAGCACCGCCACACGCTCCTCCAGCACCGTGTCCAGGTCATCCTTCTCACGGACCGATCGCGGCTCTGCTTCACTCAACCGAACAGCTCCCTCTGGGGTGACAGCTCACGGGGGGGCACCGGGTCGTGGCCGAGCAGCTCCTGCAGCCGCCGGGCGCTCGCCGGGCCGTGCCCCTGGTAATCGTGCCTCGAGCCACGCTCGGTCTCGAAACTCCACGGCCACCGGCAGATCCGTCAGCAGCGATTGCAGGAAACGGGCCGTGACGTGGTCATGCCTCCACCCCTGGGTGCCGACCCGGACACGCGGGGTCAGCCGTCCCCCTTCGGCTCCTCGGAGTCGAACAGGACGCTGTCCACGTCCGTTGCGTCCGATTCCCTCCCCGCGCCGCCCTCGGCGCCGGGGCCGGGGCCGAGGGACGGCCGCTCACGCTGCTCCAGGAGCCGCTCGAGGAACCGCTGCTGCTCGGCCACGTCATCGAGCCGGGCCTCCAACGCGGTCAGCGCCGACTCGATCCGGTCGAGCCGCGCCGTGTCGGCCCGCGGCAGCGGCTCACCCTGATTGCCCCAGAGCCACTTGAGCCCGCCCGCCACGACCAGGATCCCGATCACCAGCGTCATGATGAAGGCGAAAAAGCCCATCACTGCGCACCTTCCCATCTGCGAGGTCTCGCCGCAAAGATACGGCAACGCCCGCCGTCCCTCCAACTCCCTTGGGACGCCGCCCCACGCCCGCAGCCGTGACCTTTCCGCCCGGTCCCTCGTCTGTCCATCGGAAGGGGCCTCCAGCGACCTCCTGGCTCGCAGAACCCCACGCGGCAGCCGTCGAGCTTCACGCCGACGGGCCGTTTCCGTGTGTCTGGCACCCCCCTTGCCCCTTATCACGGGCAGAGATTGCTGCGCGCACTCCGACGAACCCTATCCCCTCCTCCCCGGGCGCCACGGCGAGCAGCCACCCCGGGCAGACGAGGTGCGAAAAATGTTTCGACCTTCACTACATGGTTGGCCGTTCCGCAACGGCTACACGTGTGCGATCTCAGAGCTCGGCGCCAGTGGACCGCTGCCACAGCTCGGGCTCGGGGGCGGGATGTGCTGGGCGGCGCTCGACCGCTATCTCCGGGGCGTAGCCATCCATCGGGAGGTGTCGCCACCGGAGCCGGGGAGCGCGCTGCATACCGAGCTTCGCCAGCGCCAGGTGGCGGCGCTGGCGGGGGTGTGGCCCCGGATCCGGGACTGGCAGGAGCGGCCGGAGGGTTCGTGGCGGGATCGTTTCCCGCTGCCGATCCCGTTCACGGGGCAGGATCTGGCCTCCCGTACACGGGCGGAATGGGGGACCCTGCGCCGCCGTCTGGACACCGGAGAGCCGGTGCTGTTGACCCTGCTGCCCGGCGGGGGCGGATACGACCGGCCCCGGGCCGTGCGCCAGGTGCTGGCCACCGGCGGGACGCGGTCGGGCTCCCGGGTCACGCTGACGCTCTACGATCCGGACTTCCCGAACGACGACGACATCCGGCTCGCCTTCAGCCTGGCGGGCGAGCTGGACGCCCGACTTTCCGGGGGTAATGAGCTGCGCGGCTTCTTCGCGGTACCGTACGATCGAGAGGTCCGGCCGACGCTGCGGGTCGAAGCGTTCGACGACCGGTCGGTCATCGGGCTGCGACGCGAGGTGCGGGGCACGCCCTCGGCGGCGGCGGGGCGCCGGTATATCGCCCTGCTGGCGCGGAACCCCCGGGGCGGGCTGCTGCACTTCGAGCGCCGGGATGGCCACTGGGAGGGCGTGAACGTGACCGGGGCGGAGGACTTCGGTGCCCATGAGCTGCACTCCGATCCGGTGGGCTTCCACCGGGCCGGCATGCTCCACGTCTTCGCCCGGAGCTACACCGGTGATCTGTTGCACTTTCGGCGGCTGCGGTCGTGGTCATTGACGAACCGTACCGAGCACAAGCGGGCCGGCGCCCGCTTCCGGATCGGGGGCCGGCCTGTACCGGTGCCGGGCCCGCGGTTCGGGATCAGCGTGCTGGGCCGGGACGCCGACGGGGGGCTGGTGCACTACCACGCGGCACCGCTCAGGGGGTGGACCGCCGAGCAGGTCCCGGGCGACCCGGTGGCCGACGATCCCGTGGCCGACCGCACCGAGGACACGCTGCACGTGGTGGGCGTGGCCTCCGACGGCCGCGTCCTGCACTGGGCCCGCCGGGACGTTTGGACCATGACCGACACCGATGCCGGGCCGGGTCCACGGGTCCGTCTCGCCGGTCGGCCCGTGATGCACCTGACTCCGGAGCGGGTCTCCGTGTTCGGACGCGACCAGGACCACGCGCTAGTGGTCCTGGAGCTCGGTGCCGACGGGGTCTGGCATCGTAGGATACTGGCCTCCGGCCTCGCCGCAGACCCCGCCGTGACCACGGGGCCGAGCGGGCTGCACACCTTCGCCCCCACCATTCACGGCGGCCTGCTCCACGGCTGGCGCCGGGATGGCGAGTGGGCGGTGGAAGACGTGGTGGAGTCCCGGCCGACGCTGGAGCCAGGGCCCGACGGTGATGCCAGCGTGGCCGCCTGGGGCGATGACCGCACGCTGCGCGTCTTCGTCCGGCGAGGATCACGCCTCCGGGCGTACGGCTGGAGCGCCGACGCCGACTGGGTGGCGGACCCGCTCACCGACCGGGCCGGCACCCGGCCCTCGGTCTTCCGGGACCACTACGGCCGACCGCACGTGGTGGTCACCGACGGGCGCGGCATACTCGTCCACGTGGAGACCGGTGAGTGGCGCGAGCCCGGCCGTTCGACCGAGCGGACGCCGGTGGCCACCGTGCCCACCATCGAGCGGGCGGAGCCGGACTCGAAGCCGGAGCCGCACCGGTCCCAGCCCGGGGACAGCGGCGACGACGCCATGGACCCGCCGCCCCTCCTCGACGAGCCGGACGCTGACGCCCACGACGCGCCGGAGACCGCCGAGCCGCACGTCTACGACTTCGAGATCGAGCGCCTGCACCCGGAGCCGGCGCTCGAGGATGAAGCGTCCCCGTCGTCTTCGAGCGAGCCCGCCCCTTCGGCGGATCGCGGATCCCGTCGGGAGTTCCGCTGGGAAGACCGTCCACCCCCGACGTCGCCGGACCAGATCGAGCCGATGGACCTCTCGGCCCTCGACAGCTGGCCGCCCACGCGGTCGGCACGGGAGCGGAAGGAGGAGCGGGAGCGGGAGAACGGCGCGGACCGGGAAGCCTCCTAGAGGCGGTCTAGAAGAGGTCGAGCCGGATGCCCAGGTTCATCATCAGGACGTTCCGGATCCCCGGCAGGTCCTCATACCGGAACTCCAGGGAGGGCGCCAGCCATGGGGTGATGGGAAAGGCGGCCCCGATCCCCAGCAGATAGGCGAACCGATCTTCCTCGGCGAACGCCCAGCCGATGGCGGTGGTGACGTACGAGTGGACCCCCGGTTCGGTATCGGCGCCAGCCGTGAACGCCGGCGAGACGCCCACCAGCGCCGTCCAGCCGTTCTCGATGCACGTCAGCGGCGGCTGACACTCCAGCCCCGGGCGCACGAACCGCTCGGCCTGGAGCCAGGGATGGAGCCGGGACCGGAGCCACGTCACCCGCACCGAGGCGCTCCGCACGTCCTCGGCGAAGCGGAATCCCGTGATCCCCTCCCGGAGGCTGACACCCCCGTAACCGGTCACTCGGATCAACGCCGGCTCGTACCCCTGGGCCAGGGTCGGCAGCGGGACCAGCGCCGCCAGCGTCGTCAGCACCCCGAACAGGATCCCGAACCGCACTCCCCTCGGCACTCCCCTCGGCACTCCCGCACGGCACCCACGCCCCGCCCCGGCTCCGGCCCCGGCCACGGCTAGAACAGCTTCCCGGCCAGCGACGGCTGCTTGTCGGTCCGGGTCCCGATCTTCAGGAACGTGGCAATGCGGACCGTGCCCTCCGCGTGCAGCGTCTCGTGGATCCGCCGGACGGCGTCGAAGATCTCCGACAGCTCGCCCTCCACGTTCGTCCCGTTCCCGTGCAGCTCCGCGCTCAGCCCCGCATCCTCGAGGATCCGGTGTGCCCGCTTCACCTCGTTCCGCACCGATACCCCGGATCCTATCGGGATCACCTGGATCTCCGCCGTCGCGATCATCCTGCCTCCTCCGATCTCGTTCATTTCGACACGGGTTCTTCCCTCGGCGCGGCCCTCGTACGCCCTTTCGTAACAGATACCCGTGCGCAACAGGCCTCGAACCCCTATTTTGGTTGCCTCTCCCAACATACGCGAACCGAACGGCAATGTCCGAGCCCACACCCTCCTGCCATGAATGTGGCGCGCCTGTCGGCGTACGCGCCAGCACGGACGGGGGGACCATCCCGCTCCGCGATCCAGACACCGGCGCCATCAACCGGGCGCTGCTGCTGGAGGCGGCGGCCCCGATGCTGTCGCTGGCCCGTCGTAACGCCCGGACCATGGCCTTCCTGCACATCCACATCGGCGGTCTGGCCCGGCAGGTGGCCGAATCGGCCGACGGGGAAAGCGCGCTCATCGGCACCGTGACGGGTCGGATCCTGGACGCGGTCCGGGACAGCGACTTCGTGGCCCGTGTCGATGCGGACCGCTTCGTGGTGGCGTTGACGGAGGTCTGGGAGGCGGATGCCGCGGTCCGGGTCGCGCAGCGGCTGGTGCATTCGCTGACGGCGCCGCTGGACGGCGGGGCGCCGTCGGTGGTTCGGGTAGGGGTCTCCTTCTTCCCTTTCGACGCCGACGACCTCGACGAGCTCCTCTACCAGGCCCGGGCGGCGGTGCCAGGGGACCCGGGCCGGGCGGGGATCGGCTTCGCTGACCCCATCATCGGCGTGGAGGCGCTGCGCCGGGCCGGACTCGAGCGGGACCTGGCCGGCGCCGACGCCGTCTCCCAGTTCCGGCTCCACTACCAGCCGATATTCTCGCTGGACAGCGGTGAAGTGGTGGGTGTGGAAAGCCTGATCCGGTGGGACCACAGTCTCCAGGGGCTGCTCCCGGCCGCCGACTTCATCGCGCTGGCGGAGCGGACCGGCCGGGTCCGGGCCATGGACCAGTGGGCGCTGGAGCAGGCGCTGATCGACACGGAGCCGTGGCGAGATCAGGGGTGGACGGGGTGGATCTCGGTCAACTTCTCCGGGCGCACCCTCTCCGACCCCCGGTTGGTCGGGCACGTGGAGAAGATCCTCGAACGGACGGGGGCCGATCCCCGCAGGGTAGTCTTCGAAGTGACCGAAAGCGCGGCGCTGGCCGGCGACGGCCAGGCAACCCGGATCCTCGACGGGCTCCGGTCCCTCGGCTCCCGGGTGGCCGTGGACGATTTCGGCACCGGCTACGCCTCCTTCTCCTACCTGCGGGAGTTCGACCCGGACCTGGTCAAGCTCGACCGCCTCTTCGTGGCCGGCGACGATCACCCCCGGTCCCAGCGACTCCTCCACTCCCTGGTCCTCATGGCCCACCATATGGGCAAGCCCGTGGTGGTCGAAGGACTCGAGGAGGAACAGCAGCGGCAACAACTGGTGGACTCGGGGTGCGACATGGTCCAGGGCTACCTCCTCGGACGCCCCGTGGGACCCGTAGAGTTCACCGAGAACTACATCGTCACCGTAGCCTGACGAGGCCGCGCCACCTCACCCTCGGAGCAGGATCACGCAGCAGGTCACCCCCGCCTCCGCCTTCGCCAGCTCCGAGACATCCACTTCCACCACACCCACGTCGCCGTGGCCGGCCTCGTCCAGCGCGGCCCGGATCCGCGCCCGCGTCCCACGGTGCCCCGCAGCCATCAGAACCCGGTCCCGGAGCCGGAGCACGTTCGCGGCGCCGGGCTCGCCGGACGCCACTTCCACCAACCCACGGTCCCCGAACGCCGCCGGATCGACCCGCGCCGGGTTCGCGACCAGAAGGTCTTCGGTCAGCGCAGTGACCGCGGACTTCAGGTGGAGGCACCCCGTCATCGGCACCGTGCGGACGGCGTAGCCGAACGGCTCCAGGATCGCCCGCAGCCGGTCCGCGCCGGCCCCGTTCGTCCGCCGCGACACGCCCACGAACACGTCCCGGCCCGTCACCAGCACGTCGCCGCCCTCCAGCGTGCCCGGCGCCTCGATCCGCTCCACCGGCCGGTGCGCGGCCAGCACGGGCGCCACGGCGTCGACCTCCGGGCGCCGGGACGCCACCCCCGGCCGGGCGAGCACGGCCACCTCATCCACCACCACCGCCGTGTCCTCGACGAACACCGCGTCGGGCAGCTCCGGCGCCGCGGGGACCGGGACCAGCCGGCAGCCAGCCACCTCCAGCGCGGCCTCGTAGTCGGCGTGCTGGGCGGCGGCGCGCCCTACATCGATGGGCTCCCGCTCCCGGTACGTCAGCTCGCAGTCGGCCAGGGTGGGGCTGACGGGACGCGTCAGGGCCAGGAGCGGCAAGCTACGCCGGACAGGCCGCCCGCGAGCCCGCCACCCACCGGGCCCGGCGTCCGCGCTTCGGCGTGTCGATCACGCTTCCCGCGCCTCGCCGGCCAGCGCGCGCCGGTGCAGCGCCACGGCCTCCGATATCCGCGACCGGGTGGTCGCCTCGTCCTCGCCCGTGGCTACCACGCCCGGGAAGTGCGGGCAATAGGCGGACACGCCCGACGTGGTGATCTCGACCACTACCTCCGGCATCCCCTCGGTATCCACGCTCGCGGGCTTCAGCGCCGCCGCCACCGTGTCCGCACCGAGCACGTGGTTGTGCTTCGCGCAGATGGTCAGGAACCCATCGTGCTCCTTGTGCACGTACTGCCGCGTGGGACCATCGGTGTCGTGGAGGTACCAGCCGTCGTCCTTGATCTTCTTCAGGTACTTGCGCACTTCCATGATCCGCTCTCCGATTCGAGGCGTTTTCGAGGTCCGTCGGGACCCGGACCCTATCGATACGACGACCAGAGCCCCCCCGCAATGTGGCACGACCGACGCGTCCGGAAGTCCCCGGCGCAGCGGAGCCCGGGCCACCCGGGCTCGCGATGCCCACCCGGCCCGCGAGGCCCACCCGGCTCGCGAGGCCCAACCGGCTCGCGA
The DNA here is from genome assembly GCA_964605205.1 of uncultured Gemmatimonadaceae bacterium. GTDB lineage: Bacteria > Gemmatimonadota > Gemmatimonadetes > Longimicrobiales > RSA9 > JAWVYT01. The sequence goes on along the minus strand of CAZSBL010000008.1, from coordinate 13,238 downwards.
TGCCCCGGTGCGGCGTGCACTGTCTCCGCCGGGAAGCCGCGGCGGCTCCGGTCACTCCCCTTTGCGCCCCGTCACGATCCCGTATCGCACGGCGCCGGTCCGGTACGCCGCCAGGAGCCGGAGCACGCTCAACGCGAACGCGCGCTCCGTGTTCCGGCCGTCGAGCAGATAGCGCCACGACGCGGGCCGCAGCACCGCTCCGGCCACCCGCCGGGCCACTACCGTCCAGGTCCGGGCGACCCGGTGAGACACGTCCTCGAGATCGGCGGCGACGAACCCGGCGCGAGCCATCCAGCGGCCGTAGTCCGAGGCCGCCGGCAGCCCCGTGAGCCGCCCCTCGTCGCAGATGGGACGCAGCAGCCACCGGACCTCCCATGGCGCGGGCTGCTCCGCGGCGAGCCAGACGCACGCCACGAACCGGCCGCCGGGCCGGAGCACCCGGTAGGCCTCGGTGATGGCGTGCTCCGGGTCGGTCATGTGGGAGAGGCTCTCGATGGCGATCACCGCGTCGAACGAGGCGGCCCGGAGGTCGTTCGCGAGCCAGTCCCGGAGAAGGAAGCGAGGCGACGGTGCGGGGCCGGCCGCAACCGCGAAGCCAGCCGCGTCGGCCGCCCGTTCTGCCGCGTCGGCCGCCCCGCCCTCGGCGCCGTTGGGGTCCGCCACCATCTTCTTCGCGTGCCGGTACTGGGCCTCCGAGACGGTGAGGCCCGTGACACGCGCGCCCCACGCCGTCAGCCGCCGCCCCACGGCGCCGTAGCCGCTGCCGACGTCGCACACGTCGAGGGCGCCGCGGGGTGCGCCGGCTCCGGAAGCCATCCCGGCGCCCGCTCCCGGGCCCACCCCTCCGCCCCCGATCCCGGCCCGGCGGGCCACCTCGTCCACCAGGGCCAGCGCCGCCGCCTCCGGTGTCTCCCGGCCGGTGGTCCACAGCCCGTGGTGGAGGTGCTCCCCCCAGAGGGTGCGGTAGAACGGGTCGAGCTCGTCATAGTGACGGGCGACGCCCGCCCGGTCGGCCGGATGGCTGGTCAGGATCATGGGTCCGCTGCGTTCCGACCTACGGCGCGATGGCGTGGAACTCGAGGTCTTCTTCCCGTTCCTCGGCGTGGCCCAGGGCCCACTTCGAACTGAAGAGGATGAGCGGGCGCTCCTTGCTGTCGAAGACCAGGAGCTTGCCTTCGCCCCGGGCGAGGCGCCGCCAGGCGGCCTCGGGGCCGGTGACCCATCGGGCCAGGGTGTAGTTCAGCTTCTCGAGCTTCGCCTTGGCGCCGTACTCGCCCTCGAGCCGGTGCAGGAGGACATCGAACTGGAGGAGCCCCACGGCGCCGACGATGGGCGAGTGGCCGGCCTGGATGTCTTCGTAGAAGACCTGGGCGGCGCCCTCCTCGGAGAGCTGGACCAGCCCGGTATCGAGCTGTTTCCGCCGCAGCGGGTCCTCGGTCCGGATCCGGGCGAAGTGCTCCGGGCTGAACCGGGGGATCCCACCGAAGTGGACCTGCCCGTTCGATGAGAGCGTGTCGCCGATGCGGAGCTGGCCCCGATCGTGGAGCCCGATGACGTCTCCGGGCCAGGCGTCGGTGACGGCCTTCCGGTCCCGGGCCATGAACTGCTGGGGCTGCGCCAGCCGGATGTTCTCGCCATTCCGGGTGTTCTCCACCTGCATCCCCGGCTCGAAGTGACCGGAGCAGATCCGCAGGAAGGCGATCCGGTCCCGGTGACGGGGGTCCATGTTCGCCTGGATCTTGAAGATGAACCCGGTGAACGCGTCGTGGTCCGGGGTGATGACGTCGCCATCCTCCGTCTCCCGGGGCGCCGGGGTGGGCGAGTGCTCCAGGAAATGCTGCAGGAGCGGCTCCACCCCGAAGTTGGTCAGCGCACTGCCGAAGAAGGTGGGCGAGAGGTCGCCGGCGGCCACCGCCTCCGCGTCGAATTCGGCGCCGGCCAGCTCCAGCAACTCCAGCTCCTCCCTCACCCGGGCCAGCGTCTCCGGCGGGACCCGCTCCACGACGACGGGGTCGTCCAGCCCGCCCTCCACGACGTCGGCCTTCTTCGCGCCGTGGTCCTTCCCCTTCTCGAAGAGGTGGACGGTGTCCTCGGTCCGGCCGTAGACGCCCAGGAAGTCGTTCCCGTGGTGGATCGGCCACGTGATCGGGTAGCACTTGATCCCCAGGTCGTCCTCCACGTCATCGATGAGCTGCAGCGGGTTCTCCCCCGCCCGGTCGCACTTGTTCACGAACGTGAAGATCGGGATCCGGCGTAGCTTGCAGACCTCGAACAGCTTCCGCGTCTGCGCCTCCACGCCCCGGCGGTTGTCCAGCAGCATGATGGCGCTGTCCGCCGCCACCAGCGTCCGATAGGTGTCCTCGCTGAAGTCCTGATGGCCGGGCGTGTCCAGCAGGTTGATCCGGTAGCCGTCGTAATCGAACTGCAGTACGCTCGACGTGACGCTGATCCCGCGCTCCTTCTCCAGTTCCATCCAGTCGGACGTGGCGTGCCGCTTCGCCCGCCGCGCCTTCACCGACCCCGCAAGGTGGATGGCGCCGCCGTACAGCAGCAGCTTCTCCGTCAGCGTGGTCTTCCCCGCGTCCGGATGGCTGATAATGGCGAACGTGCGCCGGCGATCGACTTCCTTCTCGAGCCTCTGTTTCATAGCCCCGAAAGGTGGTGACGACCCGGCCTCGGTTCAAGGGGCGCCTGGGCTATTCCGCGCCTGGGCTATTCCGGCCGGGCTATCGCGGCCGGGCTATTCCGGCCGGGGCCAGGCGGTCCGCACGGGCGGGCCCGTGTCGGGAGAAGTCCCCGAACAACGCTCCCGACCGACCCTGGTTGGGGACTTCTCTACGAATACCGTAGCAAATCGCCCAAACAACGTTCGTAGGCCGGGGTTCTTCGGGTGATTCTATACACTATGCGTATGAAAGCCCCCGATGAACCGGTCGGTGCCCCCTTGTTCGGGGGATTGTCCCGAACCGCGGGTCCGCCGGTCACCCGCCGGTCACCCGCCGGTCACCCGCCGGTCACCCGCCGGTCACCCGCCGGTGTTCAAGCCCGGGTGTGGCCGCCCCGGATCGCCACGGCGAAGGCGCAGATCAGGAGCCCCACGGTGCCGTAGACCGGCTGGAGCGGCGAGACGATCCCGATGATCAGCGCCTGGATGGTGATCCAGGCCAGGAGGACGAGCCCGTAGACCAGTGCCGCGGTGGCGCCCCACGGCTTCAGGGTCCGCAGCCCCCAGACCGGGATCGCGGCGCCGAGCCCGAGCACCACCACCAGGAAGAGACCGGGGATGGTGAAGTCCCGGAAGGGTCCCCCCTGCAGCAGATCCGTGCTCATTCCCAGATTGGCGCCGCCGGGTTCCACCAGGAGCGCGATCCCGGCCGGGATCGCGCCCAGCCCGGTGAGGGCCACGAGCACGAGGAGCGCCATCGCGATCCGGGATCTTCGGGTTTCCGTCACGGTCTCTCCTCCCCTTTCGACGGGGCTTCGCCGGTTCGGGACCGCTCCAACATGGCGCGGCCCGCCGTCTCAGCGCCAGCGCCGCGGGATCGTGAGATCGATCTCCAGCGTAGACACGATCCCGATTCCGTCGTGCAGCTTCGGCGAGAACGACGAGCGCCAGACGTATTCCAGGAGGTACTGGTCCACGGACGAGATCCCTGACCGACGCAGGAGCTTTACGTCCAACACGTTGCCCCGCTCATCGATCCGAATCGCGACCGGGAACCGCCGGCCCCGGAGTCGGACCAGCCCGGCCAGTGTCCGGTCGTCCAGGCTCACGACCATGTGCCCCCCGAACTGCCGGGGGCTGGCAGGGCAGATCACCGACGGCGCCGTGCCGGCCACATCGCCCCCCACCACCCGGACGCGCACGCCCCAGTCCGGTGGCGCCGTATCGCGTACGGCCGCCAGCAGAACCGCCTCGAGGGGCGCCAGGCGCTCCGGCGGCAGCGTGCTCCGGATCGTCTCGGCCCAGAGCAGTCGTCCGTCTTCGGCCCACCGGATCGACAGCTCGGCGCTGTCGGCCGGCCCCAACCCCCGCCCCCACAGCGCCACGTTGCCCCGGGCGGCTGGTCGGGCCAGGTGCGAGAACGCGGGAGTGGCGTCGCTCTCGTTTACGTAGTAGCACTCGCGACCTGCGGTCCCGGGCACCACCGTCTGCGGGGCCGGGACCCGGTGGGGCTCCTGCCCGGGCGAGCACGCCGCGAGCGCCAGCACCAGCGGCAGCAGGGGGCCGCGCGCCCGCTCCGGGACGGCCACCGGCCTGGCCGGCGCCGGCGGGCGATGCGGTCTCCCGGCCCCCACTTCCTGGGTCATCCCGCGCCCCGGTCGGGGCCGGCAGGACCCGGACCGCCGCGACCGCCGGGATCCTCGGCAGCACCGGGACCGTCGGCACTGCCCGGGGCTGTCTCGGCCTCGGCGGCGGCCCGGCCATCCAGCACCGCCTGGATCAGCCGCTCGGCGTCGACGGTGGCGAGCCAGACCCAGAGGGGGTAGAAGACGCCGTACGACAGGAGCTCGGTGAGCCAGGGGAAGGCGGTGGCTTCTCCCGCGTACTGTTCGGTGGCCACCACAACACCGAGCCAGAGGTAGCCCACGGCCAGGATCAGGGCGGTGCGGCGGCCCGACCCGAAGGAGGCGAGCAGGCGTCTCGCCGATGTGTATCCCGGGCCGTTCCACAGCCACGGCGTGCGCCCCGACCGCCGCCCGGTCTCTTCGGGCGCCACGCCGGCCAGCACCGCCACGGGCCAGAACCAGTAGAACACGGGCAGGGTGGCCAGGACGGTGACCGCGGCGGAGACCGGCGCCTCCGGCAACCCGATGGCCCCCGCGGCCATGGCGCCCACCGTCCCGCCGAGCCCGGCGGCGAGGAAGAGGATCAGGAGGAACATGAGCACGTTGATGGCGTGCCCGGTGATCCGCTCCAACCCCACCCGCAGCGCACTCCGGCCGGCGTGCAGCCCCCGGGCTTTCGCGGCACTCACCACCACGAAGACGCTCAGTATGGCCGCGATGAAGACCTCGCGCACGCCGGGGCCCGACGGCGCGGCCGCCACCAGCCAGGTCACGAGGAGCGCCGGCAGCATCCGCAGCCAGGCGTGGGCCAGGCCCGGAAGGGTGTAGGTGAAGCGGGGGTCATCTGCCTTCATGCCCGTAGAGTACCTCCGCGCCGGGTGGGCGGCCAACCCTGGGGACCGAGAACCCCAGCGTCCCGACCGAGGTACCGCCGCCCGGGCAGGCCCGCCCGTCCAGTGTGGCTTGCCGCGGCCCGCCGAACACCCGATCCTATCTTCCAGCCTCGCGCCGCCCGTACCGCTACCGGGAGAACCCAGCCATGCGACGCCACGCCTCGTCCGTTCGATCCCCGTTTCTCGCCGCCCCGCTCCTCGGCGTCACACTCACCACCGCCCTCATCGTCACCGCCTGCGCCTCCACCGGCCGGACCGGTTACGGCCCCGACGCCCACCGCGTCCCCGCCGTCGAGATCACCTACCCGGCTTCGCTGGCCGGCGGCCCCCTCGACGGTCGGCTCCTCCTCATGTTCCACCCCGAGAACGCCGCCGAGCCGCGGTTCACCATCTCCGACGGGCCCAACACAGGGTACGTCTTCGGCGTGGACGTGTACGGGTGGCGCGCCGGGGAGCCGGCAGCCATCCCGTCGTACGAGACGGTGACGACCGGGGGGAGCGCCTGGGGCTACCCCGTCCGGTCGCTGGCCGCGCTGCCCGCGGGCCGCTACCGGGTCCAGGCGCTGGTCAACCGGTACGAGACGTTCGAGCTGGCCGACGGCCGGGTGCTGAAGCTGCCGCCAGACCGGGGTGAGGGACAGCAGTGGAACCGGAAGCCGGGGAACCTCTACAGCACCCCCGAGTGGGTGGTGTGGGACCCGGAGGCGGGCATCGCCGGCGACGCCGCCACGCTCCGGGTCGCCTTGAACGAGGTCATCCCGGAGATCCAGCCGCCGGCGGACACCGAGTGGATCAAGCACGTCCGGATCCGCTCCGAGCTGCTCAGCGAGTTCTGGGGGCGCGACATGTACCTCGGCGCCCACGTGCTCCTGCCGGCGGGGTGGCACGAAGAGACCGACCGCCGCTACCCCCTGGCCGTCTTCCACGGCCATTTCCCCTACGACTTCGGCGGCTGGCGGACCACGCCGCCCGACTCCACACAGCGCTGCCAGTACAGCGCCCGGTTCGACCTGGACTGCTACAATTTCACCCAGGACTCGGCGGCGTACGCCCTCTACCAGGCGTGGACGAGCGACACGTTCCCCCGGATGCTCGTCATCGAGGTCCAGCACGCCAACCCGTACTACGACGACTCGTACGCCGTGAACTCGGCGAACCTCGGGCCTTACGGCGACGCCATCACCCACGAGCTGATCCCGTACATCGAGGAGCGGTTCCGGGGGGTCGGCGAGGGGTGGGGCCGGTTCCTCTACGGCGGGTCCACCGGTGGCTGGGAGGCCGCGGCCGTCCAGGTCTTCTACCCGGACGAGTACAACGGGGCGTGGGCCGCGTGCCCCGACCCCATCGACTTCCGGGCGTACACGGTGGTGGACCTGTACGAGCACCGGAACGCCTACTATCTCGACGGCGATCCGAACGATACACCCCGCCCCGGCCACCGGGACTGGCTGGGCCATATCAGCTCCATGCTCTGGGAGATGAACCACCGGGAGCTGGCGCTGGGCACCAGCACGCGGTCCGGGCAGCAGTGGGACATCTGGGAGGCGGTCTACTCGCCGGTGGGCCCCGACGGCTACCCGGCCCGGATCTGGGACAAGGTGACGGGCGAGATCGATCCCGACGTGGCCGCATACTGGCGGGAGAACTACGACCTGGTCCACATCATGAAGCGCGACTGGGCGACGCTCGGCCCGAAGCTCGCCGGCAAGCTCCATATCTACGTGGGCGACATGGACAACTACTACCTCAACAACGCCGTCTACCTGGCCGAGGACTTCCTCGAGTCCACCACCGGCCCGTACTACGACGGCGAGGTCGACTACGGCGACCGGGCCGAGCACTGCTGGAACGGAGACCACACGCGCCCGAACGCGCTCTCACGCCTCCGCTACATCCAGCAGTTCGCGCCGGAGATCGTGCGCCGACTCGAGGAGACGGGGCACCGCTAGAAGGCCGCCTACTGGCGCCGGGCTTCCACCAGCCACTCCGAAGGGTGAGTCATCGCCTCGGCCGGCGTAACGCCCCACACGGCGTGGATCGGGAGGAGACTGAGCCCGTGGCTCTGGCGCGTCCAACCATCGCCCGTGCCCACCACCACCACGCCGTGGTCGCCGGTAGCGTAGACGGTGGGGCCCGGCCCGGCCCAGAGGCGCCGGATCTGGGCGGACGTCCGGTACACCTCGCTCCACGTGGCGCCGTCGTAGCGCAGCACGACCCGCCGCCGCTGGTAGTACGGGCCGACCTCGCCGATGGCCCAGACCTGATCGGCCGACTCGCCGCTCACGGCCCGGAACCAGTCGGCCTCCGTCTCGGGCGCGAGGTCGCTCCAGATGGAACCACCGAGCGCCTTGTATTCTCCGGGCGGCGCAGGTATCCATCGGGGGAGCCCGTTCCCCTGCCATCGGCCGGCCCGAGAGCGGCGGGGTGGAGCGACGTGACAGAATCCGGGCCCCGTACTCGTCCAGGGTATGAGATGGACACGCCCCTACTGCTCCCCACACCCCCACGAATCGGAGGTGGGCATGCAGTACCTCGCACGGCTGCTGGTCGGTACGGTCCTCGTCACGGCGTTCGTCGCCGTCTCCGGCGGCTGCGCCGATCTGGAGGTCACGAACCCGAACTCGCCCACCGGTGCCGAGACGGCGGGTGACGCCGCGGCGGTGGAGGCCGCCATCGCCGGCGGGTTCCACACGTGGTTCGAAGCCAGCTACACGGATGAGGTCGGGGGGTTGGGTCGCCTGCTGAGCACCACGTCGTTCCAGCACTCGAGTCCGTTCTGCCACCCGAGCTACTACTCCACCATCCCGCGGGCGGCGCTCCCCGACGCTACGAACCCGTACTACGAGTACATCACGGCGCCATGGTACGGCCTCTACGACGCGCTGGTGCCGGTGGGGTTCGCGCTCCGGACCCTGGCGAACGACCCGGCGCTGGCGGATGACCTGGGCGCGGATGAGCGCGCCCGCCTGCTGGCGTTCGGCCGGTTCGTCCAGGGGCTGGGCCACGGCAGCCTGGCGCTGCTGTACGACCGGGCGGCCATCGTGGACGAGCACACGCTGGGCGATGAGGAAAACCGGCTGGTGGAGTACCGCACGGTGATGGAGCGAGCGCTGAGCTATCTCTACGAGACGGCGGATCTCTCGGCGGGCGCCGACTGGCCGGCGATCCCGGCCGGGTGGATGACCGTGGAGGTTACACCGGACCGGCTGGCGCGCCTGGCCCACTCGTACGCCGCCCGGTTCCGGGCCGCAGTGGCGCGGCTCCCGCACCACCGGGCCACGGTGGACTGGAACGCGGTGATCGCCGACGTGGACGCCGGAGTCACCGAGACCTGGCGGATGGAAATGGACCACAACGCCGGCTGGTTCAATGCGGCCCTGTACTACAACAGCCGGCCGGACTGGGGGCTGGAGACGTACTTCATCCTCGGCATGGCCGACCGGTCGGGGCGCTACCAGCAGTGGCTGCTCCAGGACATGCCCGGTCGGATCCCGAACCCGGATCTGAACGACGACGGCACCCCCGACCCGCTCCTGATCGAGACCCCGGACACCCGGTTCCCCCGGGGCTCCACGCTGGCGGAGCAGGAGGCGGGCCCGGGCTCCATGTACGTGATCCCGGATGGGCTCGAGGGCGAGCGGGGATGGAATATCCGCGACATGTGGCTGCGGCCCGCGCAGGGCACCTGGCGCTGGTCGTACTACTGGAACGTGGAGCCGGAGCCGTACTGGCGGCTACTGGACAGCCGCTGGCCGGAGGTCTCCATCGAAGAGCTGCGCCTGCTGAAGGCCGAGGCGCTGCTGCGGCGGGGGCGGGACGCCGAGGCGGCGGGGCTGATCAACATCAGCCGGACGGCCGCCGGGCTGAGCCCCACCGACGGCGCGGGCACCAATCCCGACTGCGTGCCCCGACTCCCCGACGGCTACTGCGGCAACCTCATGGAGATACTGAAGTGGGAGAAGCGGCTGGAGACGCGGATGAAGGGGCTGTTCGGGGCGCCGTGGTATTTCGATGGCCGCGGCTGGGGCGACCTCTACGCCGGCACGTTCCTCCAGCTCCCGGTGCCATGCGAGGAGCTGACCAAGATCGGCGAGCCGTGCGTCAGCTTCGGCGGGCCGGGCGGCCAGAGCGCGTCGCCGGGGAGCGTCTATCGCTGGATCGGCGAGGACTGAGCCCCGGGCAGCAGGAGGGTGAAGCAGCTCCCGTGTCCGACCCGACTCGTCACCTCGATCTCGCCGTCGAGCAGCCGGGCGGTCTGGCGAGCCAGCGCCAGGCCGAGCCCGCTGCCCCGCCGGCCGGTGTGCTCGGATCGGGGTTCCCGCCAGAACGGCTCGAAGACCTTGTCCAGATGTTCCTCGGCGATCCCGATCCCGGTGTCGATCACCCGTAACCGGCAGCCGTCGTCCCCCTCGACCCGGAGCGTGACGGCCCCCTCTTCGGTGTACTTGATGGCGTTGCCGAGCAGGTTGACCAGGAGCTGGGTCACGCGCCGTCCGTCCGTACGGATCCGGGGTGGCTTCCCCTCGATTTCGAGCCGGAGCTCGACACCCTTTTCCCGGGCCGCGCCGTCCACCAGGTCGATGGCTTCCCGGGCGATCTCCGCCGGGTCCGCCGCCGCCAGCTCCGCCTCCTCGTGGCCCGCCTCGAGCCGGGCGAAGGTCAGGAGCTCATCGATGAGCCCCTGCATGTGTGCCACCCCCTGCTGGATCCGCCGCACGTGCTCCAGCGCTTCGTCCGGGATCGATACGGGAATGCCCCCTTCGAGCAGGTCGGCGTGGCCCAGGATCCCGGCCAGGGGCGTGCGGAGCTCGTGGCTCACCAGTGACATCAGCCTGCTCTTGGCCCGGCTCGCCTCCCGGGCGGAACGCTCGGAGCGGACCTCGTCGGTCACCCGGACCGCGGCGGTGGCAACGCCCACAACCTCCCCGTCCGATCCGTTGAGCGGAGCCGCGTGGATGCGATAGCTCTGGCGTTCGCCGGCCACCATCACCTCCACGGTCCGCGTCACATCCCTGGCCTCATCGAGGACCTGTTGTTTCAGCGCCACCAGCTCGGCCACCGAATCGGGCGGCGCCAGCTCATCGTCGCGGCGCCCCATCGCCACCTCGACCTGGAAATTGGGGTCCGGGTTGTAGAGCCAGGTGTATCGCAACTCACGGTCGCAGTGCGCCAGGATGATCTCGGACCCGGCGATGGCGGTCTCGAACGGCACGCCTCGGTCCACCGCGTCCGTGATATCCTCAACGATCCCCACGAGCCTCACCGGAGCGGCGTCCGGGTCGTCACCGTGCTGGACGTGCCCGACCACGCGAACCCAGCGGACCTCTTCGCCCTTCACGACCCGCTTCTTCACCGCGTACTGCGAGCCGGCCGCCAGGGCCTCGGCCACCACGGCCTCCGACAGCTCCCGGTCATCCGGGTGGATGACGGAGCGGGCCTGGTCGCGCGTGAGAACACCCGAGCCGGGAAGACCAAAGATCTCCCGGGCACGGGCGTCCCATTCCACCTCATCGGTCCGAACGTCGTACTGCCACCAGCCGACCAGCTTCAACACGGTCGATGGACGCGCTCCACGGTCCGGAGCACGGGATGGGGATTCCCGTGTCATGGCGGACTCTCCCTGTAGACTGTGTCGGGGGTACCGTCAGGTCCGCGGCACCATCCCCCGCCGCTCGCGCAGCATCTCGAGAGTGCTCTGGACCTCTTCCTCGATCGCTTCGGCCACGTCATCGAGGTCGATCTTCTTGCGGCCGATCTTCAGGATGAACGGCTCCGGGTCCCGCTCGTGCATGTCCGCGATCTTCTCCCGGATCTCGTCCACTTTACCGAAGGCGAATACGGCCTTCTGCAGCCACGTGGCTTCCTGCTGCATCAGCCGCATCTCTCTCCGCTTCCGGCGCTTTTCCTTGCTCTGTACCACTCGACCTCCCGTGGATGTACCGATCTCTCGCTGCGTACGCGGGCCTGAGCGGGGTGGCCCGACCCGCTTTCAGCGATGCAATGCCCGCGCCGCGGCTATCGTCCGGCCATCATGGCGTCGCGGGCCGCCTTGAACTCGTTCCCCTCGTACCACGTGGGCCACGTCCCGGCCTCGGCCACGTCGTACCCCACCAGGAACACGAGGCGGAGGTCCTCCACGGCGCCGGAGAGGTCCCAGTCCTCCTTGATCTCGTCCGACGGCTTGTGGTAGTCGTTCTCGGTGAACTCCTCTCGCTTCTGCTCACCCCACTCCTCCGAGCGCCCTTCGAACCGGGTGCCGGTACCGAAGTAGAGGGCGGGCACCCCCTGCTTGGCGAACTCGAAGTGGTCGGACCGGTAGTAGAAGCCCTTCTCCGACTCGGGGTCGGGCGTCAGTGTACGGTCCTGGGTCCGGGCGTAGGTGTGGAGCGTCTCTTCCAGCGAGCTGGCGCCGTAGCCCACCACCACCACGTCCTCCGTGGGACCCCAGGTGTTGAGCCCGTCGATGTTGATGTTCGCCAATGTGTGGTCCAGTGGATAGAGCGGGTTCTCGGCGTAGTACCTGGCGCCCAGGAGCCCCTGCTCCTCCGCCGTCACCGCCAGGAAGAGGATCGACCGGGCGGGCGGCTCCGGGAGCGCCACGAACGCCTCGGCCAGCTCGATCAGCCCGCCAGTGCCCGTGGCGTTGTCCATGGCGCCGTTGTAGATGGAGTCGCCCTCCAGCGACGGGTCGGTGCCCAGGTGATCCCAGTGGGCCGTATAGACCACGTACTCGTCGGGCAGCTCGCTCCCGGGCAGCTTCGCCACCACATTTCGCGACTCGACGGTCCGGCGCCGCATCTCGACCCGGAAGTCCGCGGTGCCGTTCAGCGGGACCGGCTCGAAGCCCGGCGTGCGGGCGGCGGCCTTCATCTCCTCGAAGCCGTGGCCGGCAGCGGCGAAGAGCTCCTCCGCCTTTTCCCGGGTGATCCACGCCTCCACCGCCAGCGGCTCCATGCCGCCCTCGCTCACGATGTCGAAGTTCTCGGTGCCCCAGCTCCCGGTCACCACCGACCAGGGGTAGCCGGCCGGGCCCGTCTCGTGGACGATGAGGACGGCATCGGCGCCCTTCTCGGCGCCGATCTGGTACTTGTACGTCCACCGGCCGTAGTAGGTCATGGCCTCGCCGTTGAACATGGCCGGATCCAGCGCGTCCGGGTCGCCCTCCATCGGGACCGGCGGGTCGTTGACCAGCATGACCAGCGTCTTCCCGGTCATGTCCATGTCGCCGTAGTCGTTCCAGTCATACTCGGGCGCGTCCACGCCGTAGCCCACGAACACGAGCTCCGAGTCATCCACCCGCACCGAGGGGGCATCCCTGTAGCTCCAGCCGATGAAGTGGTCCGGGTAGCTCAGCGAGACCGGCTGCCCGTCGACGTCGATGGAGCCCGTACCCTGCGACCGGATCCCCACCAGCGTCACCGGCTGGGTCCAGCCGCCGTCGGGGTTGCCGGGCTCCAGACCCACCGCCTGGAACTGCTCGCTCAGGTAGGCGACGGTGCTGTCCTCGCCCGGCGTGGCGGGCGCCCGCCCGCCGAACCCATCGGAAGAGAGGCGTGCCACGTGGTGCATCAGGTCATCGGTGTCGATCTGCTCCGCTGCCGACGTGGCCACGTCCATATCGATGGCCATATCCCCGCCGCTGCCGCAGCCGGCGGCGAGAAGGAAGAGGGAGAAGAACGTGAAAGAAACAGCAAGACGTCGCATTACGGTGGCCTCCGTCGGTGTCAACTGGGCCGGAGAGGGGTACGGGGCAAGCAAGATAGGGGAGCGACGAGCCCGGCGCGAGGCGGGATCAGTCCAGCCAGACGCCGAACAGCGTGGCGTATAGCATCCGGTAGATGTCGGTATTGTCGACGCTGGCGGGGAGCAGCCCCGCGTTCAGGCCGTGGGCCCGGGCCACGATCCCGCCGAGGAAGTCGATGTCCCCGGCCCAGGCGATGCCGAACCGGAGCCGGTTCCCCCGCGCGTCGGGCTCCGCGATGAATGGCGGTGTCCCGGTCCCGTCCCGGCCGTCCAGCGGCCCGCCCACGTTGGTGGTGGGGTTGAGGGGGCGCC
>CAZSBL010000007.1:0-52562 GCA_964605205.1 uncultured Gemmatimonadaceae bacterium | reverse complement strand
CGAAGATCTCTTCCAGCGCCAGCCGCTCGCCCGGCTCCACGCCCGTGAGTACCGTCGGTTCGAAGAACCAGCCGCCGTCCAGGTCGCCGCCACCGGCCCGCTTCCCGCCGGTCCGCACCTCGTCGCCCTCCTGCTTCGCGATCTCCACGTACTCGGCCGTCTTCTCCGCCGCGGCCTCGTTGATCATGGGGCCCACATCCGTGTCCTCCAGCAGCCCGTCGCCGAGCTTCAGCTCCTCCACCCGGGCCACCAGCATGTCCACGAACTCGTCGTGGATGTCCTCGTGCAGCAGCAGCCGGCTCGTGGCCGTGCACCGCTGGCCCGTGGTCCCGAACGCGCCCCAGAGCACGCCCTCCAGCGCCAGCTCCATGTTCGCGTCCGGCATCACGATCTGGGCGTTCTTCCCGCCCATCTCCAGGCTCAGCCGCTTGTGCATCCGGCCGCACGTCTCACCCAGCTTCGAGCCCACACCCGTGCTGCCCGTGAACGAGATCACCGGGATGTCCGGGTGCTCCACGATCACGTTCCCGACCTTGCTCCCGCTCCCGTGCACCAGCTGCACCGCCTCCGGGTGCACACCGGCCTCCAGCAGGATCTCCACCAGCAGCGTGGCCGTGTGCGGCACGTCGTGCGCCGGCTTGAAGATCACGCTGTTCCCGCTCACCAGCGCCGGGAAGATCTTCCACGTCGGGATCGCCATCGGGAAGTTGAACGGCGTGATGATCCCGCACACCCCGATCGGACGGCGGTAGCTCATGGCCCACTTGTCCCGCAGCTCGCTCGGCACCGTGTGCCCGAACAGACGACGCCCCTCCGAGGCCGCATAGTACGCCGTGTCGATCCCCTCCTGCACGTCGCCCTCGGTCTCGTCCAGGATCTTCCCCATCTCCCGGGTCATGGCCTCCGCGATCTCCCGCTTCCGCGCCGCCATCAGATCGCCCACGCGCCGGAGCACGTCGCCCCGACGCGGCGCAGGGATCTTCCGCCACGCCTCGAACCCCTTCTTCGCCGACGCCACGGCCCGCGCCACGTCCTCCGGGCCCGACAGCGGAAACTCGCCCAGCACCGTGTCCCACCGCGCCGGGTTCCGGTTCTCGCTGTACTCCCCCGTGGTCGGCTCCACCCACTCGCCCGCGATATAGTTCCTGAACCGCTCTGCCATCTGTACCCTCCTGCCGTCTGCGACGGCGCGTTTCCGTTCGTCTCCCACTCCTGGCCCCAACCTGGCCTCCCCCCCTCCCGCCGGCAACCGGCGCACAGCGCCGCGCGGCCGAAGGCCGCTACCCGCGAGCGCAGCGAGCTACCCGCGAGGCCGCACCAGCGGCCGAGCTCCCCGCGCCGAGCGAAGCGAGGCGCTCCTCAACACCATCCGATCAGCATGATCGCCGCCACCAGGAACGCCAGCAGCCCGCTGTAGAAGATCCACAGCCGGCGCCAGTTCAACCCCTCGTAGATCCGCTTCGCCAGCGACGCCAGAACCGCTCCGCCCAGCAGCGATGTCCCGACCCACACCAGCGCCAGCAGCACCCAAACCACAGTATCGGTCATCCCCCCAAACCCTAGCCCTCGCCCTAGCCCTCGCCCTAGCCCTCACCCTACACCCTCACCCCACCCAGTTCGCACCTCCCGCCTCTCACTCCTCCCGCTGCAGCCCGTACTTGTCGATCTTCTTGTACAGGTTCGAGCGCGGCATGTCGATCGACCGGGCGGTGGCACTCACGTTCCACTCGTGCTCGCGCAGCTTGCCCAGGATGTAGGCCTTCTCCGCCCGGTCCTTGAACTCGGCGAAGGTGTCGGCCCGCATCAGCTCGGAGGGCAGCCCCGCCCCCTGGGCCCCACCGAGCAGCCGCTCCACCTCCTGGGCGCCCACTTCCGGCCCGCGGGACAGGATCAGCAGCCGCTCCACGGTGTTCTTGAGCTCCCGCACGTTCCCGGGCCAGTCCATGTCCACGAGCCGCTCCACCGCCTGTGGCGCGAGCCGACGGGGCGGCAGCCGCTGCTCCTCGATGGCCTGTTCCGTGAAGTGACGGACCAGCATGGGGATATCGTCGCGCCGGTCGCGGAGCGGCGGGACGTGGAGCGGCACCACGTTGAGGCGGAAGTAGAGGTCCTCGCGGAACCGGCCGGCCTCGATCTCGGCCTCCAGGTCCTTGTTGGTGGCGGCAATGACCCGCACGTCCACCGTGGTCGAGCTCTCGCCGCCCACGCGGGTCACCACTCCGTCCTGCAGCGTCCGCAGCACCTTCGCCTGCGCACTCAGGCTCATGTCGCCGACCTCGTCGAGGAAGAGCGTGCCGCCGTCCGCCCGCTCGAACTTCCCCGCCCGATCCGCGTGGGCGCCGGTGAACGCGCCCTTCACGTGGCCGAACAGCTCGCTCTCGATCAGCTCGCTCGGGATCGCGGCGCAGTTCACCTCCACGAACGGCTCCTCGGCCCGGGGCGAGACACGGTGCAGCGCCCGGGCCACCAGCTCCTTCCCGCTCCCGTTCTCCCCGGTGATCAGCACCCGCGCGTCCGTGGGCCCCACCTTCTCGATCCGCTCCAGCACCGTCCGGATGGCGAAGCTGCGGCCCACGATCTCGTACTTGCTCTCCACCTCGTCCCGGAGCCGGGTCACCTCCTGGGAGAGCCCCCGGGTCTGCAGCGCGTTCCGGATGGTGACCAGGATCCGGTCGGTGTCCAGCGGCTTCTCCAGGAAGTCGTACGCGCCCCTGCGCGTGGCCTCCACTGCCGTCTCGATGGAGCCGTGCCCGCTGATCATGACCACCAGCGCCTCCGGCTCCTTCTCCCGGATCCGGGCCAGCACCTCCAGCCCGTCCATCCGGGCCATCTTCACATCCAGGAACGTGAGGTCCGGCTCGAACGACTCGTGCAACCCGAGCGCCTCGCCGCCCCCGGACGCCGTCGCCACCTCGTGCCCCTCGTACTCCAGCACCTGCTTCAGGACGTGGCGAATGCCTTCCTCGTCGTCGACCACCAGGATCCGGGCCATACTATCCTCCTCCCCGTGCCGTGACCACGAGGCTGTCCCCGCTGACGTAGACGTGCTCGATCCGGGCCGGTAGCGGGATCGCCAGCGCGTTCCGGCTCACGTCCGGCAGCCCCTCCGGCCCCAGCCGTGCCAGGATCGGCGGGATCAGCCGCCCCGGAAGAGGGACGCCGGCTGCGCCCAGCTCATGCACCTCCAGCGAGACGTGCCCACGGTCCAGCGGCACGACGGAGGCCACCATGCGGACCGAGGCCGTGTCCGGCAGGAAGCCGATGACCTCGCGCAGCTCATCGATCCGGACGAACGCATCGGTGGGCACGTAGCCTTCCAACGTGATCCGACCGGCGTCGAGTGCCACCCGGGGGTGTCCCAGCGACGCGGGCAGGAACGGGGCCCACCGGTACAGGATCAGCGACTGCAGCTCCGCTGTGTGGAAGACCGCGCGGGTGGCGGTCCCGTCATCCAGGGCCGCCAGCCGGGCGGCCGCCTCGTCGGCTACCACCGCCGACACCTCCGGCTCCCGGTCCAGCAGCTCATCCACCAGCGCCACCAGCTCGTGCCGGTTGTACCATGCCACGGCCAGCACGGCTACGGTCAGCGCCAGCGTCAGGAGCCGGCCCGCGCAGCCGCCCAGGAACCGCAGCACCGCGGCCTATCCCGCCCGGGCCAGGATATCCTCCGCGGCCTGGCCGAGCTTGGCGGACATGAGCTTCTCGTACCGCGGCCCTTTCGCGGAGAGGAAGCTCTCCATCAGGTCCACGTTCCGCACGGTGATCTCCCGCTCGAAGTCCATGGCGTCCACCACCGCCTCGAATCCCCGGAAATCACCGGCCCGGGCCTCCTTCGTCGCGCGCCCCAGCGTGATGTGCGGGTGGAACGCCCGGACCTCACGCTCGAAGCCCTGCGGCGCCAGCTCCCACTCCACGTCGTGCTTCAGGCAGCGCAGCTGCGGCGAGGCGTCGGCGCCCAGCCAGATCACCTTCGGACGACGCATGGTCGGGAACGCACCCGCACCCCTCACCACCATGGGGAACGGCTCCGTCTTCTCCGCCACCTGCGCCACGGCCGCCTTCACGTCCTTCACGCGCTCCGGCCGCACTTCGCCCAGGAACTTGAGCGTCATGTGCAGCTGCTCGATATCCACCCAACGTACCGGCAGCTCCGCGTCCCGGAGCTTGCGGGCCGCACTGTACATCCGCTGGCGGTCCTTGACCGTGAAGTTGATGGCGATGAAGAGTCTCATGAATCCTGTTCTGGTTCGCCCCGTCCGTTGTCCAGCTCGAGCGCCACGTAGCGGAATCCCGCCGCCTGGAGCGCCGGCGCCACCCGGGCCAGCGGTTCCCGCAGATCGGGCGACCCCTGGACCGCCGCGATCTCACCGTCCTGGCCCGCGGCCCGGACCGTTGCCTCGATCCCCGCGTCCTCGAGTATGCGACGCACCTCCTCCAGCTTCCCCTCGCCCGACTCCACCATTACCCCGCCTTCAGCTCTACGAGCCCTTCGTTCAACGCGCCTCGGCGGTAGCCCTGAACGTCCAGCAGCACCGCGTCGAAGCCCAGCGCCCGCATCCGGCCCCCGAGCTCGGCCACCAGCGCCGTCGCCCGATCCAGCTCCGCCGGCGCCGCCTCCACCCGAGCCTCTCGCCCATGGTGTCGGACCCGCAGCTCCCGCAGCCCGTGCTCGCGCAGCAGCGCTTCGGCCCGCTCCACCTGCCGCAGTCGCTCTTCCGTCACCGCCAGCCCGTACACCAGCCGACTGGCCAGACACGGGCTCGCCGGCTGGTCCCACGTGGGCAGACCCTGCTCCCGGGAGAGCAGCCGGATCTCGGCCTTCGTCAGCCCCGCTTCCCGCAGCGGCGAACGCACGCCCCGCTCCACCGCCGCCGCCTCCCCCGGCCGGTGGTCCGTGGCGTCATCGGCGTTCGAGCCGTTCACCACGGTACGCAGCCCGTGCTCCGCCGCCACTCCGTCCAGCCGCTCCCACAGCTCCGACTTGCAGTAGTAGCAGCGGTTCGTGGGGTTCGCGGCGTAGTTCGGGTCGTCCATCTCACGGGTCTCGATCTCCAGGTGCGGGATCCCGAACCGGGACACGCAATCCAGCGCCATCCGGTGCTGCACCGCCGGGTACGCCGCCGACCGCCCCGTCACCGCCAGGACCCGCCCCCGACCCAGCACAGCCACGGCGAAATGAGCCAGGAAGACACTGTCCACGCCGCCGCTGTACCCGACGCAGACCGAATGGCAGTCTTCCAGGACCGCCTCCAGCTTCGCCCGCTTCCGCCACAGTGTCGCTGCGTCCAACCGCGCCCCGCTTCCGTGTGACCCGCGCACCGGCGCCGCCACCGCACATCGGTGTCCCGCGCCCGGCGCGAAGCTACCGAATCCCGGGGGCCAGGACAACCCGTGACGCCGCCCGCCATGATCCCCGGTTCCACCCCGGCTTGACGCGGCGAGGCCGGACGCGTACCCATGCCTCCGACCCTCTGAACCTGACAGACCCGGAGTCGCTGTGACGGCGGGAGCCGAACGCCCGTATCTCCGGTGGTGTGCGCTCGTCCTCGCGGCCCTCTTCGCGGCGTGCGACGAAGACCCCACCGCCAGCAGACCCGTCTGCTTGGACCAGCCCACGGTGGCGGTCGGCGAGCCCGTGGAGGCGACCCTCCTTTCCGGCGATGCCCGGCTCGCCGGCGCCTTCGTCGACTACTGGGCGCTCCGCCTCGATGCGCCGGCCCGCCTGATCGTCCGGGTCAGCTCCGTCGAGATCCAGCCGCTGATCCTGGTCTTCGGCTCCACCGGTGACGTGGTGGCCCAGGCCTTCCTGGCGGACCCGCCGCGGGGCACCGGCGAGATCACGGTATCCCTCGCCCGCGACTTCGGCGCCGGATGCACCCTCCTCGGCGTCTCTTCCTACCAGCCCGACGACACCGGCGCCTACACCCTCACGGTCGAGCCCGCGCCGTAGCCCCTGCACCCGGCGCCAGACATCAACCCGCCCGGCCTCGCCAGCCACCCTCGCCGTCAGGCCACGTCCGCTTCCCGCTCCTCGTCCGCTTCCGCCATCACCGGTCGATCCAGCGTCCGGTACTGGATCGCCTCGGCCACGTGGTCCGGGTCGATCACAGGCGCGCCATCCAGGTCCGCGATCGTCCGCGCCACCCGCAGGATCCGGTGGTACGCCCGCCCGGACAGCCCCACGTCCTGGATCGACTTCTCCAGCAACGTCGCACCGGGATCGTCCAGCCCGCAGTGCTCCCGCGTGGCCCGCGGCCCCAGCTGCGCGTTGCAGTACACCCCCAGGCTGTCGTAGCGTCGCAGCTGCCGCTCCCGGGCCACCACTACCCGGTCCCGCATCACCGCGCTGGGCTCCGATGGGCGCCGCCCCACCAGCGCCTCCGCCTGCGTGGCCGGCACGTTCACGTGCAGGTCGATCCGGTCCAGCAGCGGCCCCGAGACCCGGGCCCGGTAGTGACGGATCCGCGTGGCCGAGCAGGTGCACTTCCGCCGGCTGTCGCCGTGATGGCCGCACGGGCACGGATTCATGGCCGCCACCAGCATGAACCGGGCGGGCAGCCGCACCGTGGCCCGGGCCCGGCCGATATGGATGCTCCCATCCTCCAGCGGCTGTCGGAGCGACTCGAGCGCCGAGCGGCGGAACTCTGGCAGCTCGTCCAGGAACAGCACCCCGTGATGCGCCAGGCTCGCCTCACCGGGGCGCGGCACCCCACCGCCCCCCACCAGCCCGGCATCCGACACCGCGTGGTGCGGCGCCCGGAACGGGCGCTGCGCCAGCAGCCCGCTCCCCGGCGGCAGCCGCCCCGCCACTGAATGCACGCGCGTCGCCTCCAGCGCCTCGTCCCGGGTCAGCGGCGGCAGGATCGACGGCAGCCGCCGCGCCATCATCGACTTGCCCGCGCCCGGCGGCCCGATCAGGATCACGTTGTGCCCGCCCGCGGCCGCGATCTCCAGCGCCCGACGGGCCACCCCCTGACCCCGCACCTCCGCGAAGTCCAGCCCCCGGGGCGCTCGACCCGACGCCATCGCCCGGCCCCGGGTCGCCGTCAACCGCGCCTCGCCCGACAGGTGGCCCACCACCTCCGCCAGCGTGTGGGCCCCGTACACCACCACCCCCTCCACCACCGCCGCCTCCGCCGCGTTTGGCGCGGGCACCACCAGCTCCGCCAGACCCAGCTCCCGGCACCGGAGCGCCACCGCCAGCGCGCCGTGCACCGATCGCAGCCCGCCATCCAGCCCCAGCTCGCCCAGGAAACACGCTCGCTCCGCGCAGTCGCCCAGCTCTCCGGCCGCGGTCAGCACCCCCAGCGCGATCGGCAGGTCGAACGCGCTCCCGCTCTTCGGCACGTCCGCCGGGGCCAGGTTCACCGTGATCCGTTTCGGCGGCAGTCCGTACCCGCTGTTGGTGAGCGCCGCCGTCACCCGCTCCCGCCCTTCCCGCACCGCCCCCTGCGGCAGCCCCACCACGCTCATCGACGGCAGCCCCCGCGCCAGGTCCACCTCCACCCGCACCGGGTACGCGTCGACGCCCAGGATCGCTCCACTCAGTATGGTCGCTAACATGCGCCCATGATGGCCGACGCGGTGGGGCAGAGGAATAGCGCGTTGGGACGACTTGTGCCCGAGCCGATCCCGCTAGAAACGCATGGCCACGCCCACCTCGAACGCCAGGATGGCCGCGTGCCCGTCTTCGGTGGGCGTCACCGCCGAATGGCGCAGGTAGGTCACGCCCGGCCTCACCCGGAAGCTGCGGCCCATGGGGAAGTCGAGCCCCACGGCCAGGTCCCAGCCGATCCCGAAGTCGGCGGTCTCCGTGTCCACGTCGGAGTCGATCTCGAGCTGCTGCAACGCCACCCCGGCCCGCACCCAGCCGGGGCCGAGGGAGGCCCGGCCGCCCGCCGCCACGCCCTGGCTGGTCAGCAGCACGTCCTGCGTGGCGCAGAGCGCTTCGTCACACCCGAACGAGCTCCGGTTGATCCCGGCGTAGAGCCCCAGCGACTCCGTCAGCCCCAGCTCCGCCGTGAACGCGAACGACGGCGCTGGCACCAGTTCCAGCCCGGCGTCGGTGCCGCTGTAGTTGCCCACCGCCGCGCCGGCCCGGAGCTCCACCGCCACGCGCTGGGCGTGGCCGGGCGCCGCGAAGAGTGCCGCTCCCAGAATGACGCACAGCGCTGCCGTCGTATACCGCCTCATGGATCCCCTCACCGCTGCTCCAGCTCCACGGGATGGCTCCGCACGCCATCGCTCAGCGTCACGTCCAGCTCCGAGGGGTCACCCGGGAGCGGGATCTCCCCGCCCCGCGCCATGGCCACGATCCGGCCCGTGGCCCGGTCCCGGACCACCGCCAGCCGGTACGTGGTCGCGTCCCACCGCGCCACCTGTCGGCCGGCGCCCGCCTCGGTGACCGCCATCGGCGGCGGCCCCGAGGTGGCGCGGCCCGCCTCCAGCACACCCTCCGGACCCGTCACCCGCAGTGTGGCCAGCCGCTCCGGCTGGGCCAGCGAGCGAGGGAGCGCGGCGCTGAACAGCGCACCGCCGTGATCCAGCGGACGCGGGGTGAAGGAGAGCGAGAAGACCACCCCACCCGTCTCGTCCAGCCCTTCCAGCGTGTACGGCCCGCCCAGCGGTGGTACCTGGGCCGACGCCTCCGACTCCACCACCGGGCCGAGCCGCAGCGCGCCCCGGGACACGCCCACGTTCACGATCAGCGAGCCCTCCGAAGACGCCGCCAACCCGGCCGCCGCCTCCGTTTCCGGCGCCCAGAACGCCGAGTCGTACCGGCTCGTCTGCCGGTAGCCCATCACCAGCTCGTAGTTGTAGTCGCTGATCCACGTCGGATCACAATACGTCATCAGATCGAACTGCTGCGCGGGGTACTTCATCTCTCCGTTCCGCGGGTCCCACCCCAGCTTCCCGATGTAGCCGCCGGGGTACGGGTAGTTGGCGTCCACCCCCGACGGGCCGCCACACGGCGCGTGAAGGAGGTTTAGCGTGTGCCCGATCTCGTGCGCCAGCGTCTCCGGCGACCCGTCCACCCCGATCGCCACCGGGTAGCCCACGAATCCGAGACCCAGGTAGCTCGTGCCCGGTGGCCGCGTGAACCCGCCGTAGTAGTAGCGCGGGCTTTCATCGTCCAGGCGCAGCGTGGCGATCTCATCGATCAGCTGCGACCACCCCATCTCCGTGTTCAGCGCCACATCCGTGGTGTATGGGGTCCGGACATCCACGTCGAACTCACCCATCGGGAAGACCGCGGCCGTCAGCTCCGTCGCCTCGTCCGCCGTCTCGTCCGAGAACCGCGACTCCAGTCCGTTCTGCGATTGCGTCACCGGAACCAGCCGCAGCCGGAACGGCGGAACCTCCACGATGTCCAGCGGCTGCTCTCCCGTCGCCGGGTACCGCAGCGTGCTCCCCGACGACGCCGGGATCACACCGTCGGGGTCCACCTCGAACACCACGCTCGTCCCCGGCTGCAGCAACGAGCCCGGAACCGGTGTGTCGAACGACAGCGTAAGGTCATCTTCCCGCAGCACACCCGGCAGACCCTCCGCTTCGTGCGTCAGCTCCACCGCGTGCACGGCCGCGCCGTCCCGGTAGAACGTGCCCAACACCCTGGGCTGAAAGAAGTTCGCCTTGTTGCCCCGCAGATAGACCCGCAGCAGCCCGTCTCGACCCGCTACCAGCGGGACCTTGCCCGCCCGCGTCTGCGTACCCTGGTTGATGTGCGCGAACACGAAGTCCACCCGCAGCTCCGACGGGTTCACGCGCACCACGGTCTGCGCCTGCATCCCGTTCAGCGTGGCCGTCCCCAGCACCTCCCCCGGGCCCACCGCCGTGCCCAGACCCGCCGGGTCCACGCTCAGCACCGAGTCCTTCGAGTACGTCCACGCCGGCGACGCCCACCCGGGCAGCCCGTCGTACGGCTCCCCGTCCTCGTCCAGCACGGTGTACTCGTACCCCACGGTCTCGCCCTCGGACAGCAGCACACTGTCCGGGCTCATCTCGAACGACGCCGGCACGCGCGTTGGAGCGGTCGAGAAATCGGAGCATGCCCCGACCAACACCAGCGCGAAGCCCAGCGGTAGGATGCGTCTCATCATAATTGGCAGCACGATAGGGTGACTCTCCTCCGGTCGGCACTCCAAAAGTAGCATGTCCGGACCGATTTGTCCGGGGGCGACCGCCCACCTCCCACCCTGATGTCGGCCGCCCCCTCACTTCCCGAACGCGCGGCCGTCCGGTTTCGGGACAGCGCGTGCCGTCGATCAACGCTCGGGAGCCCGCCCCCCCGGGAACAGCGAAACCGCCGGGAACGAGCGTAGCCGGCGAGCGCCCCACCCGCGCCGAGCGCAGCGAGGCGCCAAACGGGAGGCGGCGCAGCCGCCGACCTACCCGCGGTGAGCGCAGCGAGCCGCTACCCGGGAGGCCGGCGCAGCCGGCCGACCTACTCGTACCGCAGGGACTCGATGGGATCCAGCGCCGCCGCCCGCCGCGCCGGCCAGATCCCGAAGAATATCCCGACCAACGCCGAGAACCCGAACGCCAGCGCCACGGCCTCCGGCGCCACCGCGGTGTTCCATCCGGCCGTGCTCCGCAGTACCGCGGCACCGCCCCAGCCGGCCAGGATCCCGATCACGCCGCCGGCCACGCACAGCACCACCGATTCGATGAGGAACTGGAGCAGGATATGGCGCTTGCGGGCTCCTAGCGCCTTCCGGACCCCGATCTCCCGCGTCCGCTCGGTGACCGAGACCAGCATGATGTTCATGATCCCGATCCCGCCCACCAGGAGCGAGATGGCCGCGATCCCCGCCAACAGGAAGGTGAACGTCTGCGTCGTCTCCTGGAACGTGCTCATGAGCGACGCCATGTTCCGCACGTTGAAGTCCGCGTCCTCCCCCGGCATGATCCGGTGCTCGCGGCGCAGGACCCGGTCGATATCCGCCATCGCCGCGTCCATCGTCTCCGCGCTCGTGGCCTGGACGCTGATACTGCGGACGTACTCCGAGCCGATCACCCGGAACTGGGCCGTCGCAAGCGGTATATAGAGCCGCTCATCCGGGTTGTCCCACCCCTGGGAGCCCTTCTCCTCCAGCACGCCGATCACCTCGAATGGGATCCCGCGAACCAGGATGTTCTGCCCCACCAGGGTGGCCGAGGTGACACCCAGCCGCTCCGCCACCGCCGAGCCGATCACCGCCAGCCGGCGTCGGCCGCGCTCCTCGCCCAGCGTGAACAGCCGGCCCATCTCCAGCTGCATGTTCTGGATCTGGAAGTAGTCCGGCCAGACGCCCACTACCGACAGGTTCGCGTTGCTCCGACCGTACTCGACCTGCTGCCGCCGCTCCAGCTCCGGCGACACCGCCTTCACGTTCGACGCACCCACCACGATGGCCTCGGCGTCCTTCGCCGTCAGCCGCGCCGAGCCCCGGTCCACGCCCCCCCACATCTGCTGGCCCGGGCGGACCGTCAGCACGTTCGTGCCGAGCCCCTCGAGCCGCTCCTCCACCTGGCGCTGCGCACCCTCGCCCAGCGCCACCATGGTGATCACCGCCGCGATCCCGATTACGATCCCCAGCATGGTCAGGAAGCTCCGGAGCTTGTTCACCCGGATCGACTCCAGCGCCACCTTCAGGATCTCGCCCAGCAGCATGGCGGAACGGCCCTGGCGCCTACCGGCCACGACCGCCCCCAGGACCGCCGGAGATCGGGCTTGCCCGGTCGCGGATCCGGTCCATCATGTCCTCCTGCGCCCGCCGCATCTGCGCCACGCTGATCAGGATGACCTCCTCGCCGGCCTCCAGCCCGCTCACCACCTCGGTCCGGTCCCAGTCGTTCAGTCCGAGCTGGACCGCCCTGGCCTCCGGGCCTCCCGGCGTCTGCACGAACACAACGGCCGGCCGCGTCTCCTCCGATCCGGCCTCGCCACTCGCCCGCGCACCCATGCCACCACCCATGCCACCACCCATGCCACCACCCATTCCGCCGCCGAACTGCTGGAAGCACTCCCGCACACGAACCCGGTCATCTTCGGACAGCGACGCCCGGTCGGTCCGCGCTCGCTGCATCAGCGACTGGCAGTCCTCCTCTCCTTCCGCCTCCGCCGGGTCGTTCGGCGCCGCACTGCCATCGTCCGCCCGGGGCGTCGCCGGAGGCCGTCTCATCTGCTCCCGCACCTCCTGGGCGTCGAGCCCCAGCACGGCGCCCGCCGCCGTGGCTTCGCTGACGGCCACCACCGCCGCGTTCGGCACCAGCACCACGTCCTGGCGCTGGGCCACCTCGATCTGGACCTCCGCGTTCATGTTTGGCTTCAGTAGCCGCTCGTTGTTGTCCAACCGGACCAGCACGGGGAACATGGTCACGTTCTGATCCACCACTGCCTGCGGCTCGATCTTGTACACGCTCCCCACGAACGTCCGGTTCGGGTACGCCTCCACCTGGACCCGCGCCACCTGGCCCGACTCCACCTTCCCGATATCCGTCTCGTCCACCAGCGTCCGCACCTGCATGGTCGAAAGGTCCGCCATCATCATCAGCGTCGTGCCGCCCGACACGTTCCCGCTCGCCGACGCGATGATCATCCCGGCCTCCACCGGCTTCTCGATCACCGTCCCCGAGATGGGCGCGCGGATCGTCACGTCCTGCATCCGCTCCTGCGCCAGCTCCAGGTTCGTCTCGGCCCGGGTCAGCGACGCCCGGGCGTTGGCCAGCTCCAGGATTGACTGCTCCAGCTCCTGCTGCGTGACCACGTTGGCCTCCCGCAGCTCCCGGGCCCGTCCCGCCTGGCTCTCGGCGATCTGGAGCCGCGCCACGGCCACCCCCAGGTCGGCCTCCGCCTGTGCCAGCGCGTTGCGGACATCCCGAGGGTCGATCTCCGCCATCAGCTCGCCTCGCTCCACCTCGTCGCCGGACTCGACGTGCAGCTCCGTCACCTCGCCCGAGGCCTTCGACTTTACCTCGATCACCATGATGGGCTCCACCTGACCCGCCGCCTCGACCCGGATGTCCAGATCACCTCGCTCTGTGAGGGCGAGATCATCCCGGACGCCGTTCCTCGACTCCGAGCCTTCCGACTCCGAGCACGCCGCTGCTCCCACCACCACCAGCAGCGCCACGGCGCCCCGCACGATCATCCGTTCCATCACCCTCTTCCTTCCATTCGAGTGTGTTCGCATCGCCATCACAGCTCCCGCCCCGCCAGCGACTCCAGCTGGGCCCGGGTGATCTGATAGTCGTAGCGCGCGTTGATCAGATTGTACTCCGCCTGAAGCAGCGCGATCTGGCTGGAGACCAGCTCCAGGATCGTCGCCGCGCCCAGCCCGTAGCGCTCCTGCTGGACCCGGTAGTCCTCCCCCGCCACCGCCACCGACTCCTGCAGGATCGCGATCCGCTCCTCCGCCAGCTCCAGCGACGCCAGCAGACCTTCCAGCTCCGTGAGCGCCGCACGCACCGCTTCATCCGCCTGCGATCGGGCCACCGAGAGCTGGGCGTTCGCCCGGTCCACGCTCGCCTCCCGCTGCAGCCCGTTGAAGAGCGGGTACGACAGCCGCAGGTTGGTGCTCCAGCTCGTGCGTCCCTGGTCGAGTCCCAGCTCGTCGTTCGACCAGTTGTACGCCCCGCTCATGCTCAGGCTCGGGAAGTACGACGCCCGCGACTGGCTCAGCCCGGCCTCCGCCACGGAGACCTGCGCCACCGCCGACTCCACGGCGGGCGCCTGGTCGACCACCAGCTCCCGCAGCGCCTCCGCACTCATCGCCAATGGGGTCGGGGCCAGGGTCTCGGGCGTCACCGTCGCGACCGGTCCTCGCACGCCCACCGTCTGCCCGAGGGTGTACATGTTCGTTCGCAGCTGCGTCTGCGCCTCCAGCAGCGCCTGCCGCGCGTTGCTCAGCTCCAGCCGCGCCCGCAGCACGTCCGACCGCGTCGCCCGACCCGCCTGCTCCCGACGCTCCGCCGCCGCCAGATTCTGCTCCGCCTGGTCGATCCGCTCCCGGTTCAACTCGATCAGCTCCTGGCTCCGCAGCACGGCGAAGAACGCCTGCTTCGCCGTCAGCGCCACGCTGAATCGGCGTGTCACCACCGTGGCCCGGGCCGCGTTTTCCGACGCCTGCGCGCTCCGGACCGCCGCCAGGTTCCGGCCTCCCGCAAAGAGGTCCATCCCGCTGCTGATCCCCGCGCTGTAGCTCGTGGTCGACGTATTCAGCGTGGTGCCCAGGTTCGGGTCGTAACGCTGGGCGCTCGACAGGCTCGTCCCCGACGACACCGACAGGCTCGGCAGCATCGACGCGTACGCCTGGCTCGTGCTGAACTCCGCGGTGCCCAGGCTCGTCCGTGCCTGCACCATCTGGGGATTCACTTCCAACGCCCGCTCCACCGCCTCCGTCAGCGCCACCGTGTCCACCGGGGTAATCGGCGGCAGCTCCTGGGCCCCACCGCCCGTGGCCAGCAGCGCCAGCAGTCCGGTGGCAATCCAGCCGGCTCGTGTCCGCTTCATGCCCGTCCCTCGATCGAAGTGCTCCGTTCCCGTTGCCGCCTATACAGACGCACCAACGCTCCTTTTTGTTGAATCCGGCTCCCGATGTCTCCTTCCCTCGTATCCCCCTCTCGCACCGGACAACGGTCCGCCGCGTGCACTGCATCCTACCACCGGATGCCGGAACAAAAGGGCCGCCGGATGCGAATAACCGTCGGGATACGAACGGCGGCGCTGGCCTGTGGCTTGCGACGCAACGTCGTCCGATCAATGGAATCAGGATCTCTGGAGGAGAACGGATATGACCAGCACCGCACTGCGACGCGTGCTCTTCGCCTCGCTCGTGTTCTTCATCGGCTGTGGCCGCGGCGATGCCATCGCCCAGGACCGCCAGCGGCAGGGCCCGGCCGTTGAGCGGACGGAGGCCGTGGCCGCCGTCGATACCACCACGGCCGCGGCGCTCTCGCAGACCTTCCGGGCAGCAGCCGCCAGCGCGCTCCCCGCCCTCGTGACCGTCCAGGTCATGGCCCAGCCCGAGGGCGGCGCCACGCCCTTCCCGTTTCCCTTCCGCCAGGATCCCCGCAGCGACCCGCAACCCCGCCCGGGCACAGGCTCCGGGTTCGTGTTCACCGCCGACGGCCACATCGTCACCAACAACCACGTGGTCGCCAACGCCACCGAAATCCAGATCCGATTCGTGGACGGCCGGATCTACGACGACGTGGAGGTGATCGGTCGCGACCCGAACACCGACGTGGCCGTCATCAAGATCGAGCCCCGGTCCGGCGCTGAGCTCACGCCCCTCGAGATCGGGAACTCCGACGACCTCCAGGTCGGCGACTGGGTCCTGGCCCTCGGGAACCCCCTCTCCCTCGGCTTCACCGTCACCGCGGGAATCGTCAGCGCCAAGGGCCGCGACCTCAACATCATCCCGGGGCAGACCGCCCTCGAAGCGTTCATTCAGACCGATGCCGCCATCAATCGGGGCAACTCCGGTGGCCCGCTCGTCGACCTGTACGGGCGCGTGGTCGGTATCAACACCGCCATCGCTTCCCCCACCGGCGCGTACGCCGGGAACGGCTTCGCCGTACCCATCGCCCTGGCCGCCAAGGCCGCCAACGACATCATCGAGTACGGCTACGTCCGTCGGCCACGCATCGGCGTCCTGATCCAGGACGTGACCGAGGCCCAGGCCGATCTCTACGACCTCGACGAGATCCGGGGCGCCTACGTCACCGAGGTCCAGCCCGACGGGCCCGCCGCCGACGCGGGCATCGAGCCGGAGGACATCATCGTCTCCGTGGACGGTCAGCCCATCCAGACGTCCAGCGACCTCACCACCCGGCTCGCCCGGATGCAGCCCGGTGAAGACGTCACCCTCGGGATCATCCGCGACGGCCGCCGCACGAGTATCGAGCTGGAGCTCGACGAGTTCGAGGTCGAACGGCCCGAGACCGAGGTGGCCCGGCCAGACCGCAGCGCCGAGGAGATGCTCGGCGTGGGCGTGGTCAACGTGTCCGAGCTCAGCCGCGAGGACCTGCGGGCGCTGGAACTCAGCAATCGCGACATCGGCGGCGTGGTGGTGACCGAGGTGTCCCCCTACGGCCCGGCCGCGGGGGTCCTGGGGCGAGGTGACATCATCCTCGAACTCAACCGTCAGCCCGTGGAGAACGTGCGCGACCTGCGGCGCCTTGCCGAGGACGTCGAGCAGGGCGACGTGGTCCTTCTCCGGGTCCGGCGCGCGGCCACCGGCAACACCGGCGTGGTGAGCTTCCGGATCCGCTGATCCGGGGCGCTCCCGGGCGCTGTCACCCGACGCGCTAACCGGCGGCGTCCGGCTCTTCGATGTCGTCCGCTTCGGCCTCGGTCTCCTCCACGGGGACCGGCGCCGCGGCATGTTTCGGAATGGTGAGCCCGATCGTGGTCCCCTCGCCCGGCTCGCTTTCCACCTCCACCCCCCCACCCCAGCTCTCCACCAGTCGTCGCACGATGGCCAGCCCGAGCCCCGTCCCCGAGCTCCGGGTCGAGAAGTGGGGCTCGAAAATCTGCGGGAGCTGCTCGGCCGGGATCCCCTCGCCGTCGTCCCGCACCTCGAGACGCACGCCGGGGCCCACGTCCTCCACCCGCACCGCCACCGCCCCACCCTCGCTCACCGCCGCCCGGGCATTCTCCAGCAGATTCACCATCACTTCCCGCACCTCTGCGGCCCGGGCCCGCGCCACCGGGTCGGCACCCTCCACCACCAGCCGGTACGTCACCGCCCGGTCCGGCGCGCGGTACAGCGTCATCACGTCCCGGGCGAGCGCCGCCACGTCCACCGGCTCCATCGCACCCGCAGACTCCTCCGGCGCGCCGTAGCGGGAGAACGCCCTGGCGATCTCCGTCAGCCGATCGATCTCCTCCAGGATCTGCTCCACATTCGATTCCAGGATCGGCTCGAAGTCTTCCCGCTGGTCCCGGTGCGCCCGCTGGATATGCTGGACCGACAGCTTGATCGGCGTGAGGGGGTTCTTGATCTCGTGCGCCACCTGACGCGCCATCTCGCCCCACGCCAGCACACGAGCGGTCCGCAGCTCCTGCGTACGCGCCTGCCGCAACTGACGGGTCATCCGGTTGAACGATGCGAACAGCTCCCCGAACTCGTCCGCCCGCTGCTCGGGCAGCCGGGTCCGCAGCTGACCCCGGCCCACCGCCGCCGCCCCCCGCCGGAGCGCCCCGATCGGCTCGGCCAGCGCCCGGCCCACCAGCACCGACAGCGCCAGCGACAGGACCGCCCCGATCAGCACCCCGAACAGCACCAGGTGCGCGAACTCCTGCTGCCGCACCGCCACGTCCCGGGCCGCCAGCCACACCGGAACACCCAGTACCTCCGCGGGGCTGCGCAGCCGCCGGAACGCCACCAGATAGCCCCGCCCCGCAAGCTCGCCCCGGTGCGTCCCGCCCAACGTGGCGCCGTTCCGGATCTCCTGGTACAGCGCCGGGGGCATCCACGCGTTGTAGAACCCCAGCTCCGCCGCTTCCGGGGTGGACGCCGAGCTGAGCGTGCCCCCGTTGTAATACAGCAGGTCCTCACCCGTCCGCCGGGCCGTCTCCACCAGTCCCGCCCCGGGCAGCGTACCGGCCGCCTGAACCACCGAGCGCTCCGCCACCTGCCGGGCCGCCCGCGTCACCTCGTCGGCCAGCGCCCGGTACGCGGCCCAGCCGAAGACCGCCGTGGGCAGCAGGAAGAAGGCGAACAGCGCCACGATCAGCCGGGCCCGGAACCCGCCCAACCACCCCACCCAGCCCCCCGGCGGCACCGGCGGGTCGCCCCGGGCGAGGCGGCCCACCGCCCACAGCAGCGTCAGCAGCAGCAGGTCCAGCGTCACCAGCAGCACCCCCCGGGCCAGCCGTACGCCTGCGGGGGACAGGCGCAGCTCGAGGTGGGCATGGTACGTGTCGGCGCCCTCCTGGAGCAGCTGCTCCGCCCGCCAGCCGACCTCGGTCTTCTGCCACCGCACGGGCCCCCGGTTCCCCGACTGGAACGCCGGCACCGGCAGCAGCTCCAGCGTCACGTTCCGTTGCGGCTCGCCCTCCATGAACAGCGTCAGCGGGGAGGTCGGCCGCAGGCTTGCACGCGGCGCTACGGCCACCGACACCGCCTCCCCACCCGCGAGCGGCACCGCAAGGATCCGGCTGATCCCACCTCCCGCCGCCGGAACGTTCTCCGCCAACCCCGTCCGCTGTACCCGCGCCACCACCCGCAGCAGCTGCTCCTCCGCCAACCCGTTCCGCTCCAATCGCACGCCCAGCGGAAGCGACGCCTCCGAGCGCAGCGCCTCGTCCCACAGCGTCATGGAAACCGGATACGGCTCTCCGGCCAACCCGCTCGACACCCACGCTTCGTACAGCAGACCGTACCCGTCCGCCCCCTCTCCGGCCCGGGCACGCAGTCCATCGTCGAACTGGTTCAGCAGGTAGGTCAGGTACGGATCGCCCCGGGCACCGAACGTGGCCACGTTCGTCTCCGCCTCATCCAGACGCGCCGCCTGGCTCGCCAGCCACATGTGCGGGATCACCGCTGTGGCCGCCAGCCAACCCGCCACCAGCCACCGCACCAGACGATCCCCGCGACCCGCGTACCCCGCCACGGCCCGCGCCATCAGCACGAATGGCACCGCCCACAGGAACAGCGCCACCGTGGGCAGCGGGTCCTGCGGCCGCCATACGCCCGTCACCACCAGCGCAAGCACCACGGACAGCGCTACACCCGCTCCCCCCCATGCCAGCAGGCGACGCCGGCCTTCGGGCTCCGCGGCCCGGGGCATCAGCAGCGCCGCCAGGATCGTCAGCAGGACCACCGTGGTGGGCTGGAGAACGTACCAGAGCGGGCCTCTCGACATCAGCATCGGCGCCCCGGCACTCCCCGTCATGATCCCCGCCCCCACCGCGAAGCCGCCACCCACCAGCGCCCCGGCCACCGCCAGTCGCAGCCACAGGTCGTGCCGCCGCACTTCCGGCGTACGCACCGTGGAGAGCAGCGCCGCCAGCGGGAGCAGCACCACCATCACACCCTCGATCACGAAGTCGCCCGGGACCGGCAGCACGAACCAGCCCGGGGAGAACAGTCGATCCAGCCCCAGCGTCCGCCGCAGCGGCGTGGCCATCAGCGTGACGCTCAGCGCCGCCATCGGCACCATCCCGGCCAGCCTGCGACGGTCCGCCAGCGTGCGCAGCCACACCGCCGAGAGGAGCCCCAGCCCCAGCAGTACCAGCCCGAAGACCACCTGCCGGCCCGTCCGCGCCACCCGACCCCGCCACTCGGCCTGGCTCAGCGGCGGAAACTGCACCGTCAGGACCTCCTCCCCCTCCCACAGCCGCCAGTCCGCCCGCGATGCACCCGGGCCCTGGAACGTCGGCCGCTCGCCCGTCGCCCCTGCGAACATCTCCGCCACCGAACGCGTGGCCCCCCGCAGCGGAGGGCCAGCCTGCATCAGCACCGCCGCTACCGCCCACAGCCCCTCCCCGGCCGGCCGCCTCACGTACAGGTAGTCGAAGAGCGTTCCACCCGGGAATACCGGACCCGCCCCGCCACGGTACGCCGCAACCGGGATCCTGCCCCGATGCACCCCTGCCCACGCCGTGGCCAGCCCCTGCCCGTCCAGCAGCGCCAGTGCGTCGACTCCGGTCTCCGCCCGGATCCGCTCCAGCGCCGCGAAACCGTCCCTGTCCTGCACCATCGCCCCGGCCTCCGCCGCCCGGGCGGCCCGCGCCAGCACATCCCCCACCCGGGCGTCCAGCCGTGCCGACAGCCGCGCCTCTCGCGCCGACGCCACCGCATTCCAGTTCCCGGCGCCCCACTCCAGTCGTGCCGTGGTCGCCGCCGCGGCGATCACCGCCAGCACCAGAACCACATGCGCCAGCGTCAGCGGGCCCGGGATCCGACGCCGCCACCCTCCGGCCCCTTCGCCGGCCTCGGCTTCGGCCCCCTCCGCCGCCGGCGCTGCCCGGCCACCACCACCCCCGCGCCGCGCCACCACCACGCACCCCACCAGGAGCACCGTGGCCGCCACCAGCACGAGAGGCGACAGCGTCCGACTCCACAGCAGGAGCCCGAGCTGCGCGACGAACGTGGCACCCAGCACCGTGCGCAGTCGCTTGGTTGTGGTCATGTTGTTGCCATGAATGATCGAAAGACGGCGCTGGCTCTCGACGAGCTCAGCTGGATCGATGTCGCCGCGCACCTGGCCCGCGACGCCCGGCTCCTCATTCCCGTGGGCGCCCTCGAGCAGCACGGGCCCCACCTGCCCCTCGGCAGCAATGTCCTGATCGCACGCAGCATCTGCGTCGACCTCTCCCACGAGTTCGGTGTCCTGCGCGCACCCACCTTCGGCTTCGGCGTCAATGTTATGACCGCCCGGGCCTACGCCGGCACCGCGTCACTCGGACGCAAGACCCTGCACCGCGGCCTCAACGAGCTCCTCGATGCATGGGAGGCTCACGGCGTCGACGAGTTCATCCTCATCACCGCCCACCGCCACGATCCACACCTCGAGGCGCTCGCCACCCTCGTCACCGATCGGGCCACCGTTCGCGTCATCGACGTCTGGGATGTCCCCATCCACGACCTCCTCCATGGCCAGGAGCAGGCCGAGCACGCCGGCGAAGCCGAGACCTCCGTCATGCTTCACCTCTACCCCGACCTGGTCCGGATGGATCGCGCTCGCGACTTCCAGCTCGACCCCGATGAGTTCCGACGCTACATCCGCGGCGGCATGCCCAAGCCGCCGCCCGGAGGCACCGGCTCCGTCGGCCGACCGACCCTCGCCACTGCCGAAACCGGCCGGCGCATCTACCAACGGATCCTCGACGCCATCCGGCGGGCCGTCTTCATCCGGCGCGACCGGGAGACCGACACCCTGTGACCTCCAGCCCCGCCAGGCGAAACACCGGCCCTGCCCCGAGTGTACGCCAATCTACACCCGAACGGAGACTCTCATGACGTCCCGAGCCGCCACTACCCTCGCCCTCGGTGCCCTCCTCGTCACCGCCCCCGCCTCCGCCCAGACCACGGTCATCGATGAAGGCTCGTTCCGCATCGACATCCGCGGCTCCGACATCGGCACCGAGACGTTCACCATACGGCGCAGCGGCCGTGGTGCCAACGCCACCACCGTGGCCCAGGGCCGGATCGTGCTCGACACCGGAGAGCAGATCCGCACCGTCGTCCAGCTCCGCGGCACTCCCCTCGCCGCTTCCGCCTATCAGATTGAGATCACCGGCGACAACCGACAGAGTATCACCGGCCGAGTTTCGGGGAGACGCATCCGCGCCACCATGGTCTCCGACGCCGCCGAACGGATGCGCGAGTTCCTCGTCGAGGATGGCGCCATCGTCATCGACCACGATGTCGCGCACCAGCACTACTTCATCGCCCAGCGCACTCACGACGGAACCGTCCCGGTCATCCTCCCCCGCGACAGCCGGCAGGTCACGGCCCGCGTCCACGACCACGGGACCGAGACCCTCGAGATCGCCGGCCAACAGGTCACCGCTCACCACCTCGATGTCCAGATCGACGGCCTCGACCCCCGCTCCCTCTGGGTCGACGACCAGAACCGCATCCTGCGCATCCATATCCCCGAACAGGAGCTCACCGCGCAGCGCACCTCCCTCCCCTGAGCGTCAGCCCCCCGCCGCGGGCCCGGGCCTGGCCCGCCTGACACCTTCGACGCAACCTCCCCGCAGCGCGCCCCGCGCCTTCTTGACACCGTCACTGAGTTGGTGTATTAGTTAACCAGTACACTAAGACGAAGCCCCGACGACCCCGAGGAAACAATAGTACCCCGCCGCGCGTACTGGAGGCGGACGGTCGCACGAGATCCCGGATACGGCCTGTGAGGCACCGAATGACACGAACGATATTCACTGCGCTGTTGTGGCTGGCGGCCACGGCGGCGGCGGCGCAGGAGCCGGTCACGCTGACGCTGGATGAAGCGGTGGCGCTGGCCATGGAGAACAACCCGGACTACCAGGCGCAGCGGAACGACGAGGCGGTGGCGGACTGGCAGGTCCGCTCGGCGTACGCCGACTTTCTGCCCAGCGCATCGGTGGGCGGTGGCCTGAGCTACCAGGCGGGCGGCCAGGCCCGGATCGGCGGGTTCACCAGCGGCGACATCGGGCTGGGCGATCCCCCGTCGTACCTCTACTCCAGCTACAGCGCCCGACTGAACCTGAATCTGAGCGGCTCCCAGTTCTATCAGCTCGGCCGCCAGCAGGCCTCGCGGCGGGCGGTTCTCGCCGGCACCGACGCGGCGGCCCGCACGCTGGAGGCGAACGTGACGCGCCAGTACCTGGTGGTACTGCGGAACCGGGATGCCGTGGCCCTGGCCCGGGCGGAGCTGGACCGAGCGGAAGCGAACCTGTCGCTGGCGGAGGCCCGTCGCGCGGTGGAGTCGGCCACGGTCATCGAGGTCCAGCAGGCGGAGGTCGAACGGGGCCGTGCCCAGGTCAGCCTGCTCCAGGCCCGGTCCGCGCTGGACAACCAGCGTACGCGCCTCCTGCAGATTCTGGGAGTGGATCTGGATCGGGGAGTGCGGCTGACCTCGGACGTTCCGGTGTTCGAGCCGACCTGGGAGCTGGGCTCCCTGATCCGTACGGCCATGGCCGCGCAGCCGCAGCTGGAGGCCGCGCGCGCCAGCCAGGAGAGCGCCCGGGCCGGGGTGGGGATGGCCCGCAGTGCCTACTGGCCGTCGCTGAGCGTTTCGACCGGGCTGTCGGGCTTTACCCGGAAGGTGGGCAGCGATGAGTACCTCATCGACCAGGCGGAAGCGAACCTGCGCTCTCAGCACGAGTTCTGTGAGCTGTTGGCGCAGCTGGCCCAGGCCAACGTGGACTGTGACGCCCAGTACCCCACTACGCTCAACGACGCGCAGCGGGCGTCGATCCTGGCCACCAACGACCAGTTCCCATTCGACTTCACCACAGAGCCCATCTCCGTCTCGCTGAGCGTCTCGGTCCCGGTCTTCCAGGGGTTTAACCGGCAGACGCAGCTGGAGACGGCCCGCGCCGCCGCCGACGACGCGGCGCTGCGGCTCCGGGCCGAAGAGCTTCGGATCCGGGCGGACGTGGAGACCGCGTACCGTGACCTTCGTTCGGCGTACGAGTCGGTGCAGCTGGGCGAGCGGAACGCCGAGCTCGCCGACAACCAGCTCCGGCTTGCCCGGGAGCGGTACCGGGTGGGCTCCGCCTCCTTCCTCGAGCTGATGGAGGCCGAGACCGTCAAGGCCCGGGCCGACCGGGAGTACCTGCTCAACGTATACGCGTTCCAGGAATCGCTCACCACGTTGGAAGCCGCGGTCGGACAGGACCTGGCGACCCCCGAGGACGGATAGACAACCATGAAACACAAGACGAAGGTCTTTCTGGGAATCGGCGCCCTGGTGGTGATCGCGGGCGCCGGGATCGCCAGCGTCGCCGGGGGGAGAGACAGCGCCACCGGCGTCCGGGTGGCCGCCGTGGAAGCCCGGGACCTCGAGTCGGTGGTCCGGGCCAGCGGCTGGATCCAGCCCAGGGTCGCCGTGGACGTCCAGTCGGATATCATGGGACGGGTCACGCAGCTCTTCGTGAAGGAGGGCGACGCCGTGGAAGCCGGTGAGATCCTCCTTCGAATCGACCCGACGCAGTACGAGGCGGCGGTGGCCCGGGCGCGGGCATCGGTCAGCCAGGCGCTGGCCCAGGAGGCCCGGGCCCGGGCCTCGATGCTGCAGGCCCGCCAGGAGCTGCAGCGGACCGAGGAGATGCGCCGACGTGACACGCTGCTGGTGAGCCCCCGGGAGTACGAGCAGGCCCGCACGCAGGCCGAAGTCGAGCAGGCGCTCTACGAGGCGGCCGAGCACGGCGTAGCGGTAGCCCGGGCCGCCCTCCGGGAGGCCGAGGACCGACTGGCCAAATCCGTGATCCGGGCGCCCATGGACGGCGTGGTGACCCGGCTCAACATCGAGGAGGGCGAGACCGCCATCGTCGGGACCATGAACAACCCCGGCAGCCTGCTGCTCACGGTCAGCGATCTGTCGGTCATGGAGGCCGTGGTCCGCGTCGATGAGACGGATGTGCCGGAGATCCAGCTCGGCGACAGCACCACCCTTACCATCGACGCCTTCCGCCGCCAGCGATTCAACGGCAGGGTCACCGAGATCAGCCACAGCTCCATCGTCGACCCGAATACCCGGGGGATGAATCAGCAGAGCCAGGCCGTGGATTTCGAGGTGGTGATCACCCTCGACAACCCGCCGGGGTCGATCCGGCCGGACCTCTCGGCCACGGCCGAGATCGTCACCGAGAAACGGCCGCAGGCGGTGGCGATCCCCATCATCGCGCTCACCGTCCGCGAGCGTGAGGACATCGAAGCCCTCGAGAGCGAGCAGCCCGAGGCTCAGGCCGCCGCCGAGACGATGGTCGACGAGGATGACGACATCGAGGGCGTGTTCGTGATCCGCGATGGCAAGGCCCATTTCGTGGCCGTGGACGTGGGCATCACGGGCCGCGAGCACTTCGAGGTGCTCAGCGGGCTCGTCGCCGGTGATACGGTGGTCGCCGGCCCGTACGAGGCCATCCGCGGATTGAACGAAGGTGACCCGGTGCGCGTCCTACCTGTGAGCGGCACCGACCAGAACACCACCACGGAATAGGGACGCACATGGAACACGCGGTGATTCGTACCGAAGGCCTTCGGAAGGACTACGTCATGGGGGCCGAGACGATCCACGCCCTCGCCGGTGTGGATCTGCATATCCGGAAGAACGAGTACGTAGCCATCATGGGGCCCTCGGGATCAGGGAAATCCACTCTCATGAACCTGATCGGATGCCTCGACACGCCCTCGGCGGGTGAATACTGGCTCAACGACACCGCCGTCTCCGGCCTCGATGATGACGAGCTGGCCGCGATCCGGAATCGGGAGATCGGGTTCGTCTTCCAGACGTTCAATCTCCTGCCCCGGGCCACGGCTCTCCACAACGTCGAACTGCCACTCATCTACGGCGGCACGCCGTCCCGGGAGCGGCGAGAGCGGGCGGAGAACGTGCTGACGCGGGTCGGGCTGGGTGACCGCATGGACCACCGCCCCACCGAGCTGTCGGGCGGGCAGCGGCAGCGTGTGGCCGTGGCCCGCGCACTGGTCAACGAGCCGGCGATCCTCCTGGCCGACGAGCCGACGGGGAACCTCGACTCGGTCACCGGGCAGGAGATCCTGGCGCTGTTCGAGGAGCTCCACGCGGATGGCCAGACCATCCTCCTGGTCACCCACGAGCACGACATCGCCGAGCACGCGCACCGGACCATCACGCTCCGCGACGGGCTCATCGAGACCGACGTCACGAAGGAAGCCGTCGGCGCATGAACCCTCGCGAAGCCATCCGCCTCGCGCTCGGGCAGATCCGCGCCCAGAAGCTGAAGAGCTTCTTCAGTGTGGTGGGCGTGATCATCGGCGTCATGTTCCTCATCGCGGTCATCAGCATCGTGGAGGGCATGAACCGGTACATGGAGGAGGACTTCGCCAGCACCATCTTCGGCCTCAACACCGTCACCGTGAGCCGGACGCCGTCGGTGCAGATGAACACCAGCCGCGAGCTCCGCCGCGAGTGGCGTCGCCGACCCCGGCTCGAGCTGGAAGACGCACAGGCAATCCGAGAACAGCTTTCCATCCCCGCCCTCGTGGCCGTCGAGAGCTACAACCAGCGGGATGCCCGCTCCGACCGCGGCGTAGCCGTGACCGGCGTGCTCCTTACGGCCGCCTCCGCCGACTTCTTCCGGATCCGCGAGATGGTGGTGGCGCGCGGCCGGCTTTTCGGCCCGCTGGAGGACGAGGCCGGGATGGACGTGGTGGTCCTGGGCTCCGAGACCGCCGACAAGCTCTTCGGCCCCCTCGACCCCCTCGGCCGGATCGTGCGGATCGAGAACGCGGCCTTCGAGGTCATCGGCATCCTGGAGGAGCAGGGCAGCCTCTTCGGGATGTCCCTCGACAACCGGGCCATCGCGCCCGCACGCTCCGCCATGGGCCGCCTCACGAATCCCCGCGGCGTGGTGGACGGGATCCTGGTCAAGGCCGACGACCCGCAGGTGCTGCCGGCCCTCGAGATGGAGCTGGAAGCCATCATGCGGGTCCGGCACCGGCTGCGGCCCGACCAGAACAACACCTTCGAGATCGAGACGAAGGAAGACTCCATGAGCTTCTGGCAGAACATCAGCCGGATCCTCTTCATCGCCTTCCCCGCCCTGGTCGGTATCGCGCTGGTGGTGGGCGGGATGGTGATCATGAACATCATGCTCATGTCGGTGGTGGAGCGGACCCGGGAGATCGGGATGCGGAAGGCGGTCGGCGCCCGGCGCCGGGACATCCTGATGCAGATCCTGGTGGAGTCAAGCGCACTCTCCTTCGCCGGCGCAGCCATCGGCATCGGTCTCGGACTGATCCTGGCCAAGGTGGTGGAGGCCGTCTCACCCATGCCCGCCGCCGTCGGCTGGCACTGGCTCGCCATCGCCGCCGCCATGGGGATCATCGTGGGCGTGGTGGCCGGGCTCTACCCGGCGTCGCGGGCAGCGAAGCTCGACCCGGTGGTGGCGCTGAGGGCAGAATAATGGACGTCCTCCGCCTGGTCCAGGCCACCGTCGACCGCCTCCTCGGCGGTGTGGAGCGCGTCCGCGAGGCCGTCTACATCGCTCTCGAGCAGCTCCGGGCGAACAAATTCCGCAGCACCATGACCATCCTCGGTATCGTCATCGGTGTGGCCACGGTCATGACCATGAGCGCCGCCATCGCGGGGATCCGCGGCGAGGCGCTGGAGGGGATCGAAGCCGCGGGCCCGAAGAACTTCATCGTGGCCCGCTACAACTTCGTGGAGATCCAGTTCCACGATGGCGGCCCCTCCTGGCAGGACTTCCCGAAGGTCACGGCCCGGGAGGCCGAGGCGCTGCGAGACCTTTCGGCCGTCCGAACCGCAGTGGTGGAGCTGATCACCGGGCGCGACATCGAGGTTCCCGGCGGGGGCGAGCCCATCAGCGTGACCATTGCCGGTGAGAGCGAGGGGTGGGACGAGTTCACCCTGGGCGAGTTCGTGGCCGGCCACAACTTCATCCGCTCCGACATCGCGGCCAGCCGGGCTGTGGTGATCCTGACCCGGGGGCTGTCAGAAGCGCTGTTCGGCTCCCTCGACCCCATGGGCCGCATGGTCCGCATCGGTGGCGTGCCGTTCACCGTGATCGGGATCTTCCAGCCCCGGGGCAACATCTTCGGTGACGAGAACCAGAACATGGCCGTCATCCCCTACACCGCATCGCTGAAGCACCTGAAGACGTGGGACGCGTTCCTGCGGGTGCTGGTGGTCACCGCCGACCACGCCAGCCAGCAGGAGGCCATGGACCAGGTGATCGGCGCCATGCGCGGCATGCGCGGGCTGCGGCCGGCTGAGCCGAACGACTTCGCCATCATCAAGCAGGAACAGATCCTCGACACCTTCAACCAGATCACCGGCGTCTTCTTCATCGTCATGATCGGGCTGTCTTCCGTGGCGCTCCTGGTAGGCGGCGTGGGTGTGATCGCCATCATGATGATCTCCGTCACCGAGCGGACCCGGGAGATCGGGGTCCGGAAGGCCATCGGCGCCCGGCGGCGGGAGATCCTCTGGCAGTTCCTCTTCGAGGCCTCCACGCTCACCACCGTCGGGGCCGTGGTGGGGATGCTCCTGGGCGCGGGCGCCGCGTGGCTGATCCGCACCCTGACGCCCATCCCCGCCGCCGTGCAGCCCGGCGCCGTCATCGCCGCGCTGATCATGGCGGCCATCGCCGGTGTCTTCTTCGGCCTCTTCCCCGCCTGGCGAGCGTCCCGTCTCGACCCGGTGGAAGCGCTCCGCTACGAGTAGGTCGGCGGCTGCGCCGCCTCCCGGGTAGCGGCTCACTTCGCTCGCCGGGGGCGCTCACTTCGTTCGCGCGGCCCTCGCTGGCGCTCGCGCCTCCCTGCCCGGCGGCTTAATGTTCGACGCGGATCCCGACCTTGGACTCCACACCCCGAACGCAGCCCATGTCCGAACCTCTCGATCTCCTGGCCATCGTCGCACATCCGGATGACGCGGAGCTGATCTGTGGCGGCACACTCATCAAGGCGGCCGACGCGGGCCGGCGCACGGGCGTGCTGGACCTGACGGGCGGCGAGGCGGGGACGTACGGGAACGAGGCGCTGCGGGAAGAGGAGGCCGGGAAGGCGAGTCAGATCCTGGGGCTGGCCGAGCGCCGGGTCGCCGGGCTTCCGGACGGGTCGATGGAGAACACGCCCGACGCCCGGAACAAGGTGGCCGCCATCCTCCGGGAGCTGCGCCCCCGGACCGTCATCCTCATGTGGAAGGAAGCCCGGCACCCGGACCACCGGGTAGCCAGCCAGCTGGCGTACGACGCCTGTTTCGTGGCCGGCCTGACCAACGCGCCCATCGAGGGGGAGAAGTTCCGGCCCGAGAAGATCATCTACGCCATGGCGTATCGGGAGCACGCGGGGAAGCCGAGCTTCGTGGTGGACATCAGCGACCAGATGGAGCGGAAGCTCGACGCCATCTACGCCTACGGCTCCCAGTTCGAGGGGAAGAAGGCGCTGGGTGAGATCTACCCCGGTGGCGACCGGCCCCTGCGCGACCAGCTCCTGGCTCACCACGCCTACTACGGCGGGCTGATCCGCGCCGCCTACGGCGAGCCGTTCTGGACCCGCGAGACGCTGAAGGTCGACGACGTCACCGCCATCGACGTCGCCAGCTTCTGAGCCGAGCGTTCCCGGCGGCCTACCCGCAGCGCACTTCCAGGAGCACCCGGCGCCAGCTCGGCACACCGCGACCGCTGACCCGGACGGCCCGGGCCGTGGCGCGGCCGCCGCGCAGCAGCCACGGCGCGAGCCACCCCTCGATCTCCGGCGGGAGGTGGCCGATGAGGTCGCCGCCGTGGCGGTGGACCCACACACCAGGGTCCTCCGTCCCCGGCGGGTCCGGGAGCAGGATCAGCTCTTCACCCGCGTCCATGGCGTCCACGGAGTCGGACCGGTCACCGAAAACGGTGCCGTGCACCGTGGCGAAGAATCGGTCGGGGTGCTCCGGGGCCATGGGCGGCGTGGTGTGGTTTGATACGTTGCTCACGCCTTGAAATATAGTCGAACCGGGGCACATTTCCACGGAGCGGGAGGCAGGAGCGCCACCGCTCGAACCACGGACCCTGGCAGCCACCGCGGGTTATTACGCCACCTGATGACCAACCAGACGCTGTACCTCGACCACGCGGCCACGACCCCCGTCCGACCGGAGGTCCGGGCCGCCATGGAGCCGTTCCTGTCGGAGCGGTACGGCAATCCATCCAGCACCCACGGCCCCGGCCGTGCCGCCCGGTCGGCGCTGGAGGAGGCCCGCGAGCGGGTAGCCGCCGCCATCGACGCCGAGCCCGGTGAGATCGTCTTCACGGGCGGCGGGACGGAGGCCGACAACCTGGCGGTCCTCGGCCGGTACCGGGGCGCGCGCACCGAGGGTGTGCACGGCGTGGTGATCTCGGCCATCGAGCACAGCGCGGTGCGTCATTCGTCGGCGGCGGCGGCCCGGGAGGGCGCCCACGTGTCCACGCTGGCCGTAGACGAGGCCGGACGTGCGGACCTCGACGCGCTCCACGAGGCGCTGCAGGAGCCGGTGGGCGTGGTCTCGGTGATGTGGGCGAACAACGAGATCGGCACCATCCAGCCGGTGGCGGAGCTCGCCGCCCGGTGCCGGGAGCGGGGCGTGGCGTTCCACACCGATGCCGTCCAGGCCGTGGCGCACATTCCTGTGTCCGTGGCCGACGTGCCGGTGGACCTGCTCTCCATGAGCGCCCACAAGTTCGGCGGCCCCAAGGGCGTGGGCGCGCTGTACGTTCGCTCGGGCATCGAGCTGGCCCCGCTCCTCCACGGCGGCGGGCAGGAGCGAGGGATGCGGGCGGGCACATCGAACGTGGCCGGCGCCGTGGGGCTCGCGGAGGCGCTGGAGCGGGCGGTGGGCGAGCTGCCGCAGGAGCACGAGCGTCTGCGGGCGCTCCGCGACCGCCTGGAGGCGGCGGTGCTGGACACGGTCGATGGCGCGTTGGTGAACGGCGCTGGCGCGGATCGGCTCCCGCACGTCCTGAGCGTGTCGCTCCCGGACATCGAGTCGGACATCCTGCTGGCGTCGCTGGACATGGCGGGGCTGGCCGTGTCATCCGGCTCCGCGTGCCATAGCGGGGCCTCCGCCCCGAGCCACGTGCTGCTGGCCATCGGGGCCGAGGCCGACGCGGTGCTCCGCTTCTCCCTGGGCTGGCCCACCACCGACGACGAGATCGACCGGGCCATCGCCGTCTTGCGGGAGGTGGTGGACCGCACCCGTGGGGTGGGCGCATGACGGAGCGCACCGTGCTCGTGGCCATGTCCGGCGGCGTGGACAGCTCCGTGGCCGCGGCGCTCCTGGTCGAGCAGGGCTACCGGGTCATCGGCGCCACCATGAAGACGTTCTGCTACTCGGAAAACGAGGCTCCGCGCAATACCTGCTGCGGGCTCGATGGGATCATGGACGCACGTCGCGTGGCCAACCGTCTGGGGATCCCCCACTACGTCTTCGACATGGAAGACTCCTTCGCAGATGCCGTGATCGACGACTTCGTGGGCGAGTACGTGGCCGGCCGCACGCCGAATCCGTGCGTGCGCTGCAACTCGAACACGAAGATCCCGGACCTGCTGCGCCGGGGCCGGGCCATGGGGGCCACCTGGATCGCCACGGGGCATTACGCCCGGATCCGGCGGGAGAACGGCCGCACGGAGCTCCTCCGCGCCACCGACGATCGGAAGGACCAGAGCTACTTCCTCTGGGGCATCCCGTCGGACGTCCTGGACCGGATGCTCTTCCCGGTGGGCGAGCTGACCAAGCCGGAAGTCCGCGACCGGGCCCGCGACCTGGGGCTCGGCACGGCCGAGAAGCCCGAGTCGCAGGAGATCTGCTTCGTCCCCACGGACGACTACACCGACTTCCTGGTCGACCGGCTCGGCCCCGACCACCCGGCGCTGACCCCGGGCCGGATGGTTACGCCCGCGGGCGAGGAGCTCGGAGAGCACGATGGCTACGCCCGGTACACGGTAGGCCAGCGAAAGGGGCTCGGCGGAGGATTCCCGCGGCGGCTCTACGTCATCGAGACGCGTCCGGAAGTGAACGAGGTGGTGGTGGGCGATGAGGAGGAGCTGGACCGGGGCGAGGTCGCTCTCGGTGATCTGAACTGGCTCACCGACCCGCCCACCCCCGGCGACCCGGTCTCGGTCCGGCTGCGCCACGGCGCCCCGCTGGTACCGGCCACGGTCGC
This sequence comes from uncultured Gemmatimonadaceae bacterium, assembly GCA_964605205.1. GTDB lineage: Bacteria > Gemmatimonadota > Gemmatimonadetes > Longimicrobiales > RSA9 > JAWVYT01. The sequence continues at coordinate 21,235 of CAZSBL010000007.1, read as the reverse complement.
GGCCCGGTCCGGAGGATCGCTGAGGCTGGCGCTCGAGACACCGCAGCGGGCGGTCACGCCCGGTCAGTCGGGCGCCGTGTACCGCGAAGACGTGCTCGTGGGAGGCGGCCGGATCCGGTAGACCGGCCGGGACTCGGTAGGCCGGGCGAGCCCGGAGGCCGCCGGACCGCCGCTCAGTCCAGCGGTTCGGCCGTGGCGAGGAGCTCGATCAGCTCGTTGTCGCTGGCCTCGGTGATCCGCCCCTCGATAGCGGTCCGGCTCTCCTCACGGGCCAGGACCCGGGCCCGGCGGCCGGTGTCGGTAAGGCAGTGGAACATCATCCGCGCCCGCTCCCGCTCATCCTGGTCACGCCCGGCTTTCGGCGCGGCGGCGTAGACTTCCCAGTGCAGGAGATCGTGGTCCTGGAACGTTCGTATCATGGCGTCCTGGTCTCAGTACCGTAGGTCCGCAGCTTCCGCGAACTCGCGCATCAGCTTCTCTTCTTCCTCATCCATTGTGTCGGGGACGGTGATCTTCACCTGCACGTACTGGTCCCCGCGCTGACCCCCCTTCTCGATCCCCTGCCCCGGCACCCGGAACTTGGTCCCCGACTGGGTGCCCGGCGGGATCTTCAGCGACACCTTCTTCCCGTCGACGGTCCGGACCCGGATCTTCGAGCCCAGCGCGGCCTGCGCGATATTGACCGGCACGGTGCAATGCACGTCCAGTCCCTTCCGGCGGAAAAAGCGGTGCGGCTTCACCTGGAACGTCACGATCAGGTCGCCCGCCGGACCGCCACCCCGGCCCCGCTCCCCCTGCCCCGAGAGCCGGAGCTTGGAGCCTGAGTCGACGCCGGGCGGCACCTTCAGGCGGATCTGCCGTTCCTGGCGGACCTGCCCGCTCCCGCCACACGTGGCGCACGGCTGCGTCGGGACCTGGCCCCGACCGTAGCACGCCGGGCAGGGCCGGTTCACCGCGAACCCGCCCTGCCCGAACGAGACCGTGCCCGTCCCCTTGCACTCGCTGCACACCGTGGTCCGCGTGCCCGGCGCCGCCCCGGTCCCGCCGCACGTGGCGCACTCCTCGGTCACCGGCACCGTGATGCTGATGGTCCCACCCCGGGCTGCCGTCTCGAACGGGAGCTCCACCGTGTACTCCACGTTCCCGCCCCGCTCCGGGCCGCTACGCGGCTGCTGCCGCTTGCGACCGAAATCGAAGATCGAGCTGAACAGGTCGCCGAGCCCGCCAAGATCGCCCAGGTCCTCCATGTTGATCCGGCCGCCGGTGGTGCCGGTGGTGCGGCCACCGCCCCCCGGCCGGCCACTGAAGCCCCCGCCGAAGCCCCCGCCGGAGCCGCCACCGAAGCCGCCGAACGGGCCCATCCGCCGCATCTGGTCGTACTGCTTCCGCTTCTCGGGATCCGACAGTACGGCGTAGGCCTCCCCGATCTCCTTGAAGCGCTCCGCCGCCTTCGGATCGTTGGCGTTGGCGTCCGGGTGGTACTGCTTCGCCAGCTTCCGGTACGCCTTCTTGATCTCGCTCGCGTCGGCCTTCTCGGAGACCCCGAGGATCTGGTAGTAGTCCTTGGTGCCTGCCGTCGCCATACCCGGTTACTCGGTTTCGTCGTACTGGTAGACTCGCACCCGGGCCGGGCGCAGGAGCATGTCCCGCAGACGATAGCCGCGCTGGAACACGTCGGCTACATGGCCGTCCTTCTCCGGATCGTGGGTGGGGACCATCCCGAGCGCTTCCATCAGCTCCGGGTCGAACCGGGCGCCCTCGGCGTCCACCGGCTCGACGCCGGCTCCCTCGAGCACCGTCGTGAATTTCTTCTCCACGAGGCGCACACCCTCCAGCACGGCCTCTGCGTCGGTGTCTTCCCCACCGCCCTCGGCCACCCGCTTGAGGTCGTCGAGCACATCCAGCAGCGAGCCCACCAGGTCCGCCTGGAGCCGACTCGCCAGCGCCTCACGATCCCGCTGGTTCCGCTTCCGGTAGTTGTCGAACTCCGCCGCCAGCCGCAGGTGCCGGTCGTTCAGCGACTCCAGCTCCCGCCGCAGCTCGTCGACCTCGCTCGCGGCCGCGTCGGCCTGGTCTCCGGCGCCGTCCGCGGGGTCGGCCGCCGCGTCTCCGGCTTCGGCTCCCGCCGCGGTATCGGCTGTCGGCCCGGGGGCAGCCTCTTCCGCCTCGACAGCCTGCTCCCGTCCCGTATCGTTGTGTTCCGTCATCGTTCTCCGTGTGGAGGGCTGCGGTCCGTTTCCGACCATACAGCGTGCAATGCTGGTGCCGGGCGACCCTGCCGGTTCGGCAGGGTCACGGCAGATGCGCCTCGATCCAGCCCCGGATCTCCGCCATGACGGCGGCCCGCTCCACCTCCTGCAGAACCTCGTGATAATACCCGTCCAGCACCCGGATCGTCACATCAGGCGCCTCCAGCGACCGGGCCAGCTCGAGGCTGCGCGGCGTCGACACGATGCGGTCGTCGCCCGGAAGCAGGAAGAGGAGGGGCAGGTCGAGGCGGTGCCGGCGCTCGAACGCGGTCCGCGTCGCCTTCTCCACTTCCCGGTGCAGCCGGGGCGTGAGCGTGGAGTAGATGAGCGGGTCCTGCCGGTAGTCCGCCACCCGCTCCGGATCGTGGGAGAGGTCGTCGGGAGAGAGCCCCGCCGGGAACGGCAGGATCGGGATCAGCCGGCTCAGCACCGAGGCCAGGGCCCTGAGCCCCGCCGACGGCGGGTCGGCCAGCGCGAGCCAGGGGGCGGAGATGATGGCGCCCGCCAGCGCCGGGGCCCGGTCCTCCAGGTACCGGAGCCCTATGAGTCCGCCCATGGAGTGGGCCAGGAGGAACACCGGGAGATCGCCGACCCGCCCCTCCACCTCCCGCCGGAAGGCCTCGGCATCGTCGAGGAAGCGGTGGAACCGGTGGACGTGCCCCCGCCGTCCACGCGACGCGCCGTGCCCGCGGTGGTCCAGGACGAACGTGCCGATGCCGGCGTCGCCCATGAACCCGGCCAGCTCGATGTAGCGGCGGCTGTGCTCGAACAGCCCGTGCAGGACCAGGAGCGCCGCCCGGGGCTCGTCCACGGGCCAGGCCCGGTAGTGGAGTCGCGTGCCATCGGGGGCGTCGAAGTAGTGCGCCGCCCCGGCGCCCCGTCCGTCCCGGTCTTCCGCCGCGCTCATGCCGGCGCCTCCAGCAGCTCCAGGAGGAGATCCAGCGACGCGTCGACCGAGGCCTCCCGGACCGCCGCCCGGTCCCCGTCGAACCGGAACCGCCGGACGGCCACGGCCTCGTGCACCGCGGCCCCGATCCAGACGGTACCCACCGGTTTCTCCACGGTCCCGCCCTCGGGGCCGGCGATCCCGGTGATGGCGATGGCCGCGTCGGCGCCGGTGGCGCGGCGGGCGCCGTCGAGCATGGCCCGGGCCACCGCCTCCGACACGGCGCCGTGCGCTTCGAGAGTGGCCCGCTCCACGCCCAGGAGCGCCTCCTTGGCCGCGTTCGAGTAGGTCACGAGCCCCGCTTCCAGGAACCGCGACGCGCCGGGCCGGTGGGTGAGGCGGGCGGCCACCATCCCGCCGGTACAGCTCTCGGCCAACGCCAGGGAGAGCCCCCGGCCAGCCAGCGCTTCGCCGACCGCCGCCGGATCCGTCACGCCGGCTGCTCCGACGCCCGGCTCCAGCTCCAGAAGTACACGCCCATGCTGTAGACGGTCAGGATCAGCGCCACGAGGAGCGAGAGCCCGATCACGGGCCCGTGCAGCGCCTGCCAGGCCTCCCAGAAAGCGCCGTCCCACTGGTGCTCGGCCGCGGCAGTCTGGAGCGTGTACCAGAGGAGCACGGCCCCACTGAAGACGTTCTGGACGAACGCCTTGTATTTCCCGGCCTTCCCGGCGGGGATCACGCGGCCTCGCCGGGCGGCGATCTGCCGCACGGCGGTCACCAGGATCTCCCGGCCGAAGATCACCACCAGCACCCAGACCGGGAGTTCGCCCCAGTGCGGCAGGTCGCCGAACGCACCGGGGCGGTGGGAGATCATGAAGAAGGGTACGAAGGTCGCCACGATCAGGAGCTTGTCGGCGAGGGGGTCCATCAGCTTGCCGAAATCGCTGATCCAATCGTGCTTGCGGGCCAGGTACCCGTCCCAGAGGTCCGAGAGGGCGGCCACGGCGAAGAGGAGAAACGCCAGGAGCCGGGGCGTGAACCCATCGCTCAGCGCCAGGAAGAAGACGGCGGGCGCCATGACGACGCGCGCCATGGTAATCACGTTCGGTATGGCTCGCCGCTCGAGGAGAGGCATCAGCGGGTCAGCTCAACGCCTTGATGACCTGCTTGCTCACGGCCCGGAGCGTATCGAATACCCCTTCCCCCTCGGTGGCCACGCTCTCGAACTCCTCGAGCCCGCCGGGATTCAGCTGGGCGCTGAGCTCGTCCACGGGGACCCGGGTGAGCAGGTCCCGCTTGTTGTACTGGAGGACCATGGGCAGCTGGCGAGGGTCGTAGCCGTACTCCGCCAGATTCTCGAAGAGATTCTGCATCGATGCCAGGTTCGCGTCCATCCGCTCCGCCTGGCTGTCGGCCACGAAGACCACGCCGTCTACGCCTTTCAGGATCAGGCGCCGGCTGGCGTTGTAGTAGACCTGGCCCGGCACGGTGTAGAGGTGGAACCGGGTCTTGAACCCCCGGATGTTGCCCAGGTCCACCGGGAGGAAGTCGAAGAAGAGCGTCCGCTCGTTCTCCGTGGCCAGGGAGATCATCTTCCCCCGGGTCTCCGGGTTCACCTTGTTGTAGACGTACTCGAGGTTCGTGGTCTTGCCGCAGAGCCCGGGACCGTAGTACACGATCTTGCAGTTGATCTCCCGGCTCGCGTAGTTGATCATCGACATGGGTCGCTCTCCTCAGCCTGCGAACAGCCGGTCGATCTCGCTGGCCGCGTCATCGGCGAAGCCCGCATCGAGGCGACCATCCACCTCTCCCCGCGCCCCGAGCTCCGTCAACAGCTCCACCAGCTCCGGCACCACCTTCCGCGTCTTGAGCCGGACCATGCCGAGGGTGGTCCGACGGTCGAACACGGCGGCTAGGAGCGCCACACCGGCGATCTCCGACAGATACATGGAGCCGTCCACGCCCTGATGGTAGAGCGAGGTGAACTCCTGCTCGCCGAGGAGTCCGGCGAGCTGGTCACTGGCGTCGAAGTCGGCGGCGGCCAGCGACGCGAAGCTGGTCTCGTCCAGGTCGCCGGTCTCGCCGAACGCCGTCAGCGGGCGGCCGTCCCGGTCGAGGAGGAGCGCGCAGCGGGCCCCGGCCTCGGCCACGAAGGAGTGGAGCAGGTGGTTGATCCGCTCCAGGTCCGCGGGCCCGAGCGAGGCCATCGGGTCAGCGCTCATCCAGCGGCCCCGGCGGCCGCGGCCTCGAGATTCCGCTCCACCTTGTTCAGGATCTGGATCGCCTGCCGCCGGATCAGCGGCTGCTGCTCCCAGGCGATGTAGTCCCGGAGCAGCCGCACCGTATCCACCGACGGCTCGTCACCGGCGATGTAGCCCAGCGCCGCGAGGCGCCGCAGCGGCCGGCTGCTGAACAGGTCCCGCCGGTGGCGGGACATCTGGTCGCGGACGAAGAGCACGCCCAGGGCCGATGCGGCGAGCGCCGCCAGCAGCCCGATACCGATGATCTTGAGGATCTTGTTCGACTTCATACCGTCACAGCTCCCGTCGTCCCGACAGCGCCTCGGCAATGGTCACGCCATCCGCGTACTCCAGATCGCCCCCGACCGGCAGCCCTCGCGCCAGCCGCGTGACACGCACGCCCAGCGGGCGCGCCAACTTCTGAAGATACAGGGCCGTGGCCTCTCCTTCCACGCTCGGGTTCGTGGCAATGATCAACTCTTCGACCGGCGACTCGCCGGCGTCGCCGAGCCGCTGGATCAACCCGTCGATGTTCAGCTCCTCCGGACCCACCCCATCCAGGGGCGACAGGTGGCCGCCGAGAACGTGGTACCGACCCCGGAACTCGCCAGTCCCCTCGATGGCGCCGATGTCCGCCGCCTCCTCCACCACGCAGATCACCGACGCGTCTCGCCGCGGATCCTCGCAGATGTCACACGGGTCCGCCTCCGTCAGGTTACCGCATCGCGAGCATTCGCGCACGCGTTCGGCCACCGACTCGATGACCCGGGCCAGCCGTCGGCTCTCTTCCGGCGTCCGCTTCAGGATGAAGTACGTCAGCCGGGTGGCCGTCTTGCGGCCGATCCCCGGCAGCCGGGCGAGCTCGGTGGTCAGCTCCTCGATCACCCCCATCCGGCCTCAGGGCATGCCCGGGAGCTGGAACGGCAGGTTCATCCCGCCCGTCACCTTCTGCATCTCCTCCGCGTACACCTTCTCCGCCCTCTGCTGCGCGTCGGAGACGGCGGCGAGGACCAGGTCTTCGAGCATCTCCACATCGTCGGGATCGACCACCGTCGGGTCGATCTTGAGCTCGCGCACGCGGCCCTTGGCGTCGGCGGTGACCTTCACCATCCCGCCGCCGCTGGTCGATTCCACGGTCTTCTTCTCGAGCTCGTCCTGGAGCTCCGTCATCCGGGCCTGCATCTTCTGGCCCATCTGCAACAGCTGCTGGAAGTTCGTCATCAAATTCCCTGCTGAGTTCCGTCAGTCGAGCATTTCAAGGTCCCATTCTTGTACCGCCCGGTCCAGCGCCGGTTCCTCCTCCGCCAGGCGCTTCACCTCATCATCCTTCACCTGCTCCGGCGTGATCCGGGTGGCCTGCGCGTCCTCGCCGTTCCGGGGCCGGATGACGAGCTCCACGGCCCGACCCATCCGCTCCGACACCGCATCCTGCAGCGCCCGGAGCGCCCGGATATCGCCCTCGAGCTTCTCCAGCGCGGGGCTGCCCGCCGGCAGCTCCACCACTACCCGCCCTTCCTCTTCCATGACCCGGGCCGTCCGCAGGAAGAGCCCCAACCCGCTCGGCAGCTCCCCGTTCCCCGCCAGGTCCTGGATCGCCTGCTCCGCCGTCATCGTGGCGGTAGCGGCAAGCGCCGCGTCGGCGGGTGCGCCGGTGCCCCCCGAGGGGGCCGGTCCGGACTCGCGGGGCCCCTGCCCGGACGGCGTACCCGGTCGCGGGTCCGCGGTCTCCGACTCCGAGGGCGTCACGCCCGTGGGCGGTGCGGCCTCCGCCGATGCCGTGGGCCCGGGCCGGGACCCGGTGGCTGGCGCCCCGGCGGCGGGGTCGCCCGACCCGGTGCCCGCCGGACTCGCTGCCGATGCCGGCGACTCGGCGGGCCCCGACCCGGCGCCGGGGCCGTTCGGTTCCCGCCCGGCCACCTCGGCGGGCGCCGGGGGCCGCTCGACCGAGGTCAGCGTGGGCCGCGCGTCCGGTGCCGCGACATCGCCGCCGCCGGCCGCCTTGATGAGCGCTTCCAGCTCCACCGTCCGGGGCAGGTGCGCGAACCGCAGCAGGAGCGCCTCGAGAAGGATCCGCGGGTTGGCGCTCTTGCGGAAGCGCCCGTCGGCGTCCAGCTCCGCGGTCTGGCCGAGCATGCGCAGCAGGTCACCGGTGGAGAACGCCTGGGCCCGCTCCTCCCAGAGCGGCCGCAGGTCGTGGCGCAGCTCGGCGGCCTCGGCGCCGTCGAACCGGACGATGAGGAGCGTGCGCAGCGCGTCGGTGAGCCCGCGGTAGAACTCGCTCAGGTCGTAGCCGCCCTCCACGACCTCCTGCACGAACCGGAACACGTCGGCCACGCGCCCCTCGGCGATCACGGCGAGGAGGTCGAGGTAGACCTCGTCGGCCACGAGCCCCAGAATCCGCTGCACGTCCTCGGCGGCGAGCCGGCCCTCGGCGAACGAGAGGGCCTGGTCGAGGAGCGAGAGGGCGTCGCGCATCCCACCCTCGGCCCGGCGGGCCAGCAGCAGGAGCGCCTGCTCATCGGTCTCCACGCCCTCGGCGGCCAGCACCTGCCGCAGCCGCTCGACAATGGCCGGCACGCTCAGCCGCCGGAAGTCGAATCGCTGGGTGCGGCTCAGGATCGGCGGCGCCGTCTGCTGGATCTTCTGTGGCTCCGTGGTGGCGAAGCAGAAGATCACCCGTGGCGGCGGCTCCTCCAGGATCTTCAGGAGGGCGTTCCACGCCTCCCGGGTGAGCATGTGGGCCTCGTCGATGATGTAGACCTTGTAGCGGTCCTCCTCCGTAGGCGCGTACATGGCACGCTCCCGGAGGTCCCGGGCATCGTCCACGCCGCGGTTCGACGCCGCGTCGATCTCCACCACGTCCAGCGACATCTTCCCGCTCCAGATCCGCTCGCAGCTCTCGCACGTCCCGCAGGGCTCGCCGCTCTCGCCACGGTTCGGGCAGTTCAGCGCCATGGCCAGTACCCGGGCGGCGGTGGTCTTCCCCACCCCGCGGGGCCCACTGAAGAGATAGGCGTGGGCCACGCGGTCGCGCGCCACGGCGGACCGGAGCGTGTCGGAGACGTGCTCCTGGGTCACCATCTCGGCGAATTGCCGGGGTCGGTAGGTCCGGGCCAGCGCGTTGCGGGTCATGGGGCTCGAGGCGTTCGGGCTGTGTCGGGAATGCGGCGCGGGCCTTGCACCCATAGCAGGCCGACGCTGAAAAGAAAATACCCCAGGCGATCCGCAGCAGCGTCCGCGCCACTTACCGCTGCTACCTTCACGGTCCTGACGGGATTCATGAGCTCGCGCCCTGCGGGGCCTGGGGCGCCACGATGATAACGGAACGGGTCGGGGCATTCAAGGCGCCGGGCTCCCGCGCCTCGGACTCGTTTCGCTGGTCCGAGGCGTCTACCTTCGTCCAACACGTCGGACACATCGAACCACGTCCACCGCGGAAAGGCGCAGAGACTGAACGATATGGCTGAAAACGAAGAGTGGCGGCGCAATCTGGTGGAGAGCACCGAGGAGGCGCGGGAGATCCTGGAGACCTCCCGGCGAATCGCGGTGCTGGGGATCAAGCCGGAATCACGGGCGGACCGGGCGGCGCACTACGTCCCGAAGTACCTGCAGGAGCAGGGCTACGACATCGTCCCCGTCCCGACCTACTACCCGGATGTCACCGAGATCCTGGGCCACCCGGTCTACCGGGAGGTGGCGGCGGTTCCCGGCGAGGTGGACCTGGTGAACATCTTCCGCCGCCCGCAGGACATCCCGCCCCACGTCGCCGCCATCATCGCCAAGGGCCCGAAGGTGGTCTGGTTCCAGCTCGGGATCCGCAACGACGAGGCCGCCGAGCGGCTGGCCCGGGCCGGGATCCGCGTGGTCCAGGACCGGTGCACCATGGCCGACCATCGCCGGTTCGGCCTGGCGCCGCTCCCGCCCATCGATCACGAACTCTAAGAGGAGGCATGATGCCGCTGGACTTCAAGCGCGCGACGGACCTGTTCGTGAGCACGGAGGAGGAGCTCGCCATGGCCCTCGGCATCCCCGTCGCCGACCTCCGCTCCTACCGCCAGAAGCCCGAGTCCGCCCCCGACGGTGTTCTCAGGAAGCTCGGCGACGTGCTCGTGGAGCGAGGCAACGGGATGGCCCGGGTGGGAGAGATGCTGCAGGAGAGCTGATCATACCCGCCAGGCGTCCTCGATGTGATCGACGGTGGTGCCGGCGGGCCCCGTGACCACAACGGCCGCGTCGAACCGGAAGGTGTGGTAAGCGCCGCCGTGCTCGGCGATCCAGCCGCGGCCGGCAGTGGCCAGGTCGCGCCGCTTGCGGGCGGTGATGGACTCCAGCGGATGGCCGAGACCGTCCGCCGCCCGGGTCTTCACCTCCACGAACGCCACCACCCCACCCCGCTCCGCCACCAGGTCCAGCTCCTTGTGATGGAAGCGCCAGTTCCGGGCGAGGATCCGCCAGCCGCGCCGGGACAGGTAGTCCGCCACCAGCGCCTCCCCGCGCTGCCCTCTTCGATGGATCGTCGCCATCCCGCCTCCTTCACTGTATCGCGGGCCTCCCTTGCCCCGGTGACGCGCGCGCGGGAACCCGCTGGGGTGTCGGCTCCACGATGACTGCCGGGGCGGGGCGTTGGAATAGCGGAACGGGACGAAATCGGGAATGGCCGCACGCCCGGCGGCGTTCACCTGGCCTGGCCGCCCTCGCCGGTCACCACCAGCGACGTGAACCCTGCCCCGGCCGGTCCGAGGCCCAGCGCCCGTGGGGTTTACGTCGGATATCGACGTCAAGTCGCGGCGCGGCGAGCGTCGATGCCGGCGCGGTTCGGGTTGACGTCGCGTGGACACGTAAAGTGAAGGATCGCACCGGGGGACCGGTGCCCGCGTGGACTTCACGTCTCCGGATCGTGCCGGGTCTCCGGATCGGGCCACGTCTCCGGATCGGGCCACGTCTCCGAATCGCGCTCCGTCCCCGAATCAGGCCATGTCTCCGGATCGCGCCCCACCCCCGGCATCAGGCCGCCTCTCCGGATCGCTGGAAGGCTAGACCCCGGCCTGGAGCGACCGCGGCATCTTCCGGCCGATTGCGTCGGAGATGATGGCCACCTGGTCCATGAGCTCCTCGAACTGGTCCGGGAAGAGAGACTGGGCGCCGTCGGAGAGGGCGTGATCCGGATCCGGGTGGACCTCCACCATCAGCCCGTCGGCGCCGGCGGCGATGGCAGCTCGGGCCATGGGCACCACCTTGGAGCGGAGCCCCGTCCCGTGGCTCGGATCGGCGATGATCGGAAGGTGGGAGAGGCTCTTCACCACCGGGATGGCCGTCAGATCCAGGAGGTTGCGGGTGTGGTCATCGAAGCTGCGCACGCCCCGCTCGCACAGGATCACGTTGGGGTTCCCCTCGCTGACGATGTACTCGGCGGCCAGGAGCAGCTCCTTGATGGTGGCGGCCATGCCCCGCTTCAGGAGCACGGGCCTGCCGCACTGCCCCGCCCGGCGCAGGAGCGGGTAATTCTGCATGTTGCGGGCGCCGATCTGTACGATGTCGGCGTGCTCCGCCACCACGCCCACCAGGTCGGGCTCCAGCGCCTCGGTGACGATGGCGAGCCCCGTCTCCTTCCGGGCCTGCGCCAGCAGCTCGAGCCCCGGCACGCCCAGCCCCTGGAAGGAGTACGGCGAGGTCCGTGGCTTGAACGCGCCGCCCCGGAGGATGGTGGCGCCGGCGTGTCGCAGCTGGCGAGCCGACGTCATGATCTGCTCTTCGGACTCCACCGAGCACGGCCCGGCCATGAGGACCAGCTCATCGCCGCCGATCCGGGTGCCGTTGTCGAGGGTGATCACCGTCGGCTCCGGCCGCCACTCCCGCGACACCTGCTTGTACGGCCGGGTGACCTCGATGACCTGCTGGACGTTCGGCAGCGCCTGGAGCCGGCCGGCGTCCACGCGGCCGTCATTGCCCACGAGCCCCACGGCCGTCCGCTGCTTCCCGGGGATCGGTCGGGCCCCGTAGCCCATGTCTTCGATGGTGTCGACAACGCGCTGGATATCCTCGTCCGGCGCTCCGTGGTTCATGACGACGAGCATGCTCTTCCGCTTCTTCCCGCTGGTGTTCAGGATTCTGCGGCCGGGTGGCCGCGCCCCGGAAGCTAAGGGGTCGGCCGGAGGGCGTCTACGGGTACCGGGCGGCCACCGCCCTCGTCAGGCGACGACGGTCCGCCCCCACGTCCGTCTACAGCTCCAACTTCAGCTCCAGCCCGTCCTCTGCCCGCACCACCTCCCCGCTCCACCCCGCCGCCCGCACCCGGGCCACCGGGTCCAGCGCGTCGAGCTGCGGGTAGACGTGGGTCACCACCAGCCGCCCGGGCGCCGCATCGGTGGCCAGCGCCGCGAGGGAGGCGGGCGAGAGGTGGGTGGGGATGGCCTCGTCGTCGGGCAATGCGCATTCGGCGATGAGCACGTCCACGTCGGCCAGGACCCGGGCCACCTCGGCCGACGGGCCCGTATCGCCTGTGTAGCCGAGGCTGGGGCGGCCCCGTCCGATCCGGTTCAGCTCCCCGGGGCCGCCGTCCCCGTCCCCCGCCTCCTCGAGCCGGTACGCCAGCGACGTGTCGGTGTGGGGCGTGGATACGGCCCGGACGGTCAGCGGCCCCAGCGCGAACGTCTCGTCGGGGGCCACCTCCCGGACGGCCACCGGGAACCCGGGGTCGGCCAGGTGGTCTCCGAACGCCGCCGCCATGGCCGTGAGCCGCTCACCGATGCCGCGGGGGGCCCACACGGACAGCGCCTTCGCCCGCTTCGGCCGCACCCCGTGCTTGAGGGCGAAGAGCAGCATCGGCAGGTCGCCGATATGGTCGTTGTGGAAGTGGGTGATCAGGAGGTGGTCGAGCTCTGCCCACGGGAGCCCGAGCCGGGCCATGCCGTGAACCACGCCCGCGCCGCAGTCCATGAGCAGCCGGTCGTCACCGATCTCCAGGAAGTAGCCGGAGCAGACGCGGTCGGAAGTGGGTGCCGCGGTCCCGGAGCCGACGATAGTGACTCTCATAGGGTGTCCTCGTTCCGCCCACTACGAAGGTTGGACTCGAACCACGAGGGCCGCCTCGCCACGAGCTCGAAATCGAACTCGATTACGCCGCGCCGGCCTGCTCCACCACCTCATCCAGCTGGACGCCCACGATGGAGCTCACCCCCGGCTCTTCCATGGTGACGCCGTAGATCCAGTCGGCGTTCTCCATGGTCCGCGGGTTGTGGGTCACGATGATGAACTGGGTGTCATCCTTGAACCGCTCCAGCATGTTGAGGAACCGGCCGATGTTGGCCTCATCGAGGGGTGCGTCGACCTCGTCGAGGACGCAGAACGGGCTCGGCTTCACCCGGTAGATGGCGAAGAGGAGCGCCAGGGAGGTGAGGGCCCGCTCGCCGCCCGAGAGGAGGTGGATCCGCTGGGTCCGCTTCCCCCTGGGCGAGGCGCTGATCTCGATGGGGCTCTCCAGCGGGTCGTCTTCGTCGGCCAGCCAGACATCGCACTGGCCGCCCTCGAAGAGCGTCTGGAAGGTGTCCTGGAAGTTGGTCCGGATCGCCTCGAAGGTCTCGATGAAGAGCTTTCTGGCCGTCCGGTTGATCTCGCGGATGGCCTGCTGGAGGTCGTCGCGGGCCTGGACCAGGTCGTCGCGCTGGCCTTCGAGGAACTCGAGCCGCTCCTTCTCTTCTTCCCACTCCTCCACCGCCAGCATGTTGATGGGGCCGAGGCGGTCGAGGTCGTGGATCAGCTGCCGGAGCTCGGCGGTCAGCGTCTCCAGGTCTCCCTCCACCGGCTCCACCGTCTCCATGAGCTGATCGAACGGCCGGTCCCACTCCACCTCGAGCCGCTCTCTGATCCGCTGCTCCGCGGCGTTGGCCTCGGTCATCTGGAGCTCGAGCTTGTGCTTCTCTTCTCCGCTGGACTCGGCCACCGTGCGCAGCTTCCGGACCCTCTTCTCGAGCTCCTCCACCTCTCCGGCGGCCTCCTCGAGCCGCTCGTCGAAGCTCCGGAGCGACGCCGCGGCCTCTTCCCGTCGCTCGAACAGCGACTCCAGCTCCGCGCTGTTCCCCTCCCGGACCTCCTCGAGCTCGGTGATGGCGGCCTCGTGCTCCGCCTCCTCCGTGTCCAGCGCCTCGAGCCGGGCCTCGGCATGCTCCAGGCTCTGCTCGGCGCTCCCCTTCCGCCGCGTCAGCTCCGCCAGCGCCGCCTCTTCCCGGGCGTGGCTGATCCGGAGCTCGGAGACCTCGTCGCGGACCTCCTCCCACGCCTGTTGCCGCTCGGCCAGCTTCTCGTCGGCCGCCCGGCGCCGGTCGTGGAGGCCGGCCAGCTCGTCCTTCAGCTCCTCGGCCTCTTCCTCCGCGACCGCGGCCTCGGCCCGGGCCTGCTCGGCGGCCGCCCGGAGCCCCGCCCGTTTCTGGTCCAGCTCGTCGCGGGTCCGCTCGGCCCGGGCCCGGGAGCTGGCCCGGGCGGCCTCATCGGCATCCAGGCGACGGAGCTCGAGCTCCAGTTCCCGGGCCTTCTCCTCCAGCTCCCGCAGCTCCGCCTCCATGGCCTCGACCTTCCCGGCCAGGCTGCTCCGGGCGGCGGCCCGGGCTTCCCGGGTCCGGGTGGCCTCCTCGGCCTCCGCCCGCAGCTCCACCAGCCGCTCCCGTCGGCCCAGCAGCACCGGCTCCGAGGCCGGCTCCCCGGCGAACTCGAACGCCTCCAGCAGCTCGCGAACCCGACCCACGTCACCCTGCCGCAGCAGTGCCAGCACACCGGTCTCGGGGCCGTGCTCGGCGATCCAGCGCCGGAGCCGATCGATGGCCGCAGCGTCCTCCACCACCAGCGCCTGGAGCAGCGCGCCGACGGTCTCCTCCACGGCGGCCGCCCGTTCATCTTCGAGCTCCAACATCTCGGCCAGCGGGCCGATCAACCCGTCGAGCGCATCGCGATGGTCGAGCGCCGCGGTCACGGCCGGGCCGAAGCCGTGATGCTCGCTCTCCAGCGCCTCCAGTGCCGCCACCCGGGCCGTGAGCAGGTTCTCCCGGTCCTCGGCCTCGTTCAGTGCCCGCCGGGCCTCGAGCTCCTCCTCGCGGAGCGCGTTGAGCCGGTCCCGGGCCGACTGGACCTCGTCGCGGGCCTCGTCCTCGGCGCTGGTCAGCTCCCGGGTCCGGGCGGCGAACAGATCCCCCTGCTCCTCCAGTCGCGCCAGCTCGCTGAGCGTCTCCTCGTGCTCCAGCGCCAGCCGCTCGGCCCGCTCGTCGGCGTCGGCCGCCCGGGCGCGGCCGGCCTGGGCGGACGCCTTCAGCTTGGCGATCCGCTCCGCCAGCTCCTCCTGGCGGGTCCGGGCGTCTTCCTCGGCCTCCCGGGCCTCGCTGAGCTGCTCGCGCAGCGCCCGCTGCCGCTCCTGGGCCTCGGCCACGTTCACGGCCAGCTCGGCGACCGCGTTCTCCCGGGCGGCCAGGTCTTCGGTGAGGCGTTCGATCTCGTCCCGGAGCGACGCCGCCCGCTCCCGTGTCTCCACCCGCTCCGTCTCGATCTGCTGGAGCCGCCGCTTCGAATGGGTACGACGCTCCTCGGCCACCGCCAGCTCCCGCTCCCGCTCGGCGATCTCCCGGTTGATCTCCTCCAGCCGCCTGGCGTGGGCGCCCCGCTCCCGGCTGACCTCGGCACTCTCGAGGCGACGACGCTCCAGCTCCGCCTCCGCGGTACTGAGCTCCGCCTTCGCCGTGGGCGCCAGCTCCGTGAGCTCGGTGAGCCGCTGATCGGCGTCGGCCAGCGACTCCTTCAGCTGCTCGAGCCGGAGCCGGGCCACGGTGACCTCCACCGCCAGGCGCCGTTCCCGTTGTTCCCGGTACCGCTCCGCCTTTCGGCGCTGGCGATTCAGGCTCCGGACCTTGGTCTGGACCTCGGAGATCACGTCATCGAGGCGGGACACATCATCCTGGGCCTGGGCCAGGCGTCGTGCCGCCACCTTGCGGCGGTCCTTGTAGCGGCCGATCCCGGCGGCCTCCTCGAAGACCTCCCGGCGCTCGTCGGCCTTGTCGCTCAGCAGCGAGTCCACCATCCCCTGCTCGATGATGGCGTAGGCGTTGGCGCCGAGCCCCGTGTCCCGGAGCAGGTCGAGGAGGTCCTTGAGCCGGACGGTGTCGCGGTTCAGCTCGTAGTCACTGCCGCCCTCCCGGTACACGGTCCGGCGGATCTCCACCTCTTCCTGGCCCATGGGCAGCTGCTGGTCGGCGTTGTCCACCACCATGCTGACCTCGGCCCGGTTGACCGCCTTCCGCTGCTCCGTGCCCTGAAAGATCGCCTCGTCCATCCGCGAGCCCCGGATGGCGGTGGGGCGCTGCTCGCCCAGCACCCAGCGGATCGCGTCGCTGATGTTCGACTTCCCGCACCCGTTCGGGCCCACGATGGCCGTAACGCCCTCGTGGAACTCGATCTCCGTCTCGTCCGGGAACGACTTGAAGCCGTGCAGCTTCATCCCCTTGACCTTCATCCGTCCACCTCGACCGGCTCCCCCACCCGCTCGATCAACGACGCCTCGATCCCGGCATCCGTGAGCATCTCCTGCATCACGGACGCGGCCGCCCGGTTCTCGAACGCCCCGCCGTAGACCCGGTATCGCGGCTCGCCCGGCTCATAACGGATCGGCACCACGTACGCCGGCACCTCGAGCCCCTCCAACCCCGAAACCCGGGCCTCCGCCTCCGATCGGGAGTCGTACTCGCCCAGGTGGAACGCGAAGGTCGTGGGTCGCACCGCCCAGCTGTCGAACGCGGTCTTGTGCCCGGCGTCCACCAGCACTCGCATCAACGCCATCCCGGCGTCGCGATCCGGGACCGGTCCCGCCAGGATCCGGTACCAGACGGACTCGCTGATGGGCACCGGCGCCACGTAGAACGAGATATCGGACTCCGCCCGCCGCAGCCGCGCCAGCCGCTCCCGGGCCGCCGTCAGGTCCTGGTGCGCCTCCACGGCCACCGAGAAGCCGATGGGTGTCTCCACCGGCTGCGGCTCGGGCTCCGGCGTCGTCGACTGCGCCGCGGCCGGAGGCTGCGTGGGCTGCGGCTCGGCCGTCGCGTAGAACTCCGTGTAGCCGTAGTAGACCGCCGCCAGGATCGCCGCCACCGCCAGGATCACCAGCACCACGGGGAGCAGCCGACGTCGACGGCGGTCGCTGCGGAAGACCACCGGCTCGGTGAGCTCCGGATCGTCGAAAATGGTCGCGGGATCCACCGGGCCCCGCTCGCCGGCCTCGGCCGCCAACCGGTCCGGCGCCATGGCCAGCGCCGGCTCCACCACCGCCACCACCTGGCACGCCGGGTCCAGCGCCTCCGCGGCCCGCTCCACGCCCCGGGCATCGCCCAGGAGGATGGCGGCCCCGGCGCGTCTGGAGAGGACCTCGAGGCCGGGTGTGTCCCAGGGCACGAAGACCATCATCAGCGTCGAGGGCGCCAGGTCGTCCGCCAGGTGGTCCCAGCGCGGGCTCTGGAGGATCGACTCCGGCTCCGGCACGTACGCGCCGGCCGGGACGAAGTCGAACCGGCGCGTTTCGGGCCGTGTCATGACCCGGCCCAGCGAGGCGCCGAACTCGAACACGTCGGCCAGCCCCTCCAGGTTCGGCACATCCAGGAGCTGGTGCAGCCGCGGATCCTCGAATGCGGCGTCCACCAGCACCGTCTCGTACCCCTCCACCGCCCGGGCCTCGGCCAGGCCGATGGCCGTACGCACCACCGCATCGCCCGTGTCCGGGCCGACGAGGAGCAGCAGGTGCGTGTCGGGGTCGGTGAGAACAGGTCCGAGCGGTGGCGGGAGCTCACCGGACCCGGCGGCGAACGGCACCGATTCGGGTCTGGACGCAGGACTCATTCGTGCCAGGGGTTCAGGTCCTCCACTGTGGCCGTAGTCCCCTCCTCGAGGATTCGCCGGTCAGAAAGTCGCCTGAATGATACACCGCCCGGCGCCGTGACAAAAGGAGCCTCAGAACGACGGCCCGAACGCCAGGGAGAAGAGGCCGCCGTGCGCCCGGTCGAGCGGGAACGTGTAGTCCAGCCGCAGCACCGTGTAAAAGATGTTCATCCGCACACCCACCCCCCAGCTGGACAGAGGGGCGCGATAGAAGAACGGATCCTGCCCCGCCTCTTGCTGCCACACCAGGCTCACCGGGCGGCTCGACCCGGCGCAGCTGGTCGTGGGGTCGAAGTCGAAGGTGCCGCACACCCGCTCGTCCCACGCGAGCCCCACATCGAAGAAGAGCACACCGTCCACCGGTGGGAACTGCCCCAGGGGCCCGAGTCGCAACTCGGTGATCACCGGGAAGCGCAGCTCGGTGTTCAGGAACGCGCCGCTGGAGCCGATGAGCTGGTCGCGCACCGGGCACTGGCTCGGCGTGCCCCCGGCCACCGCCGCCCGGCTCTCGGCGCACTCCCGCCCGTTCACCGGGAACGTGTGGCCGTCGTAGCCGCGTATGAAGTACGGCCCGCCCCAGAAGAGGGAAAACCGGTCGCTGTCTGGCCCGAAGCGCGTCAGCGCCACCAGCCGCGTGGCCAGCACCAGCCACTGGTCGTGGTTCCAGTAGGTACGGGCGTCCACCAGCACCTCGTCGAACCGGATATCCCCCTCCGTGCGCGAGAGCTGGACCCGGTAGCGCCGCCCGGCGATGGGGCCCGTCCACCCGAACAGCGCGTTGTCGAACACCAGCGCCACCGTCGGCTCGCCGAACATCATCGACCCCACGTGGGCTTCGTGGTCCAGCAGCGCACGGGTATCCTGAAAATAGCCGCGGTAGAGGTAGTCCCGGCGAAAGTGCGACAGCCGGAGCCCGAGCTCCACCCGCCGGAACGTGCTGAACGGGTACGACAGCACCGCATCCACCGACCGGATCACATCCCGCAGGAACACGTTGGCCGCCACATCCCGCACCTCGCCGTCCACCTCCAGCGGAAAGGCCTGGAACCCGCGGTACCGGTACAGCGGCAGCTGCTGGAAGGTGAACCGCATGTTCGTGCGCCGGCCGTAGAAGCCGTAGCCGCCGTAGAACATGGCGTCGGAGAGCGAGCCGTTGATGTTGCCGGCCAACACCACGTTGTGGTTCCCGAGCATGTCCGTCAGCGAAATGAAGCTCCCGCCATACACCCCGTTGCCGTAGTACCCGCCCGCCTGCACCCCGATGGACGGCCGACCGATGACGTCCGGCGTCAGCTTCGCGCCGTAGTCCACCACGTCGAACTCCGTGGTGTCCGCCAGCGGACCCCGCTCCAGCAGCTCCATCACCGAAAGCGACGCCCGGGCCGACTCCCGCTCCGGCAGCACCCCGCTCGCCCTGAACCCGTCGGCGGTCCGGTATAGCGAGGCGGTGAGCCCGGACCCGTCGGACCCGTCGGACCCGTCGGACCCGTCGAACTCGTGGAACCCGTCAGGGCGTGTCGATGGATCGGTCGGCCCGTCCGTGAGCCCGGCGACGGGTTGCCCGGCCGGCTCGCCGGCGAGGGTGGCGGGAACGTCCCAGCGCCGGACGGTGGGCAGGGAGCGGGGATCGTCGAGGGCGAAGAGGTTGTACCCTGCGCTCTCGAAGTGGACGAAGACCATCCGGTCCGCGTCCCGTGCCCAGGTCAGGACGGGCGTCAGGTGGTTGGTGCCGATGATCCCGGTGAGGAGGTCGGTCACCTGCCGGAACTCGCCTCGCTCCAGGTGGTAGAGGTAGAGGTTGTTGACTCCGGTCCCGTCACCCACCCACGCCAGCGTCTCGCTATCGGGCCCCCACACGGGGTTGATGTTCTTCCCCTCGTCCTGGTGCGGGAGGACGGTGATCCCACCGCCGGCCAGGTCCAGGACCGCCACGCGGAAGTTACCGTAATGGAGCCGGGAGAGGTCGGCGGTGGGACCCCGATCGGAGCTGAAGGCGATGGTGCGCCCGTCCGGCGACCACGCGGGCTGGAGGTCCGCGAAGCGGTCGCGGGTCAGCCGGGTCAGGTGGCCATCCAGGTCGGTAATGAAGAGGTCGCTCAGGCCGCCGTCGATCCCGGTGAACACGAGCCTGTGCCCGTCGGGTGACCAGCTCGGGTTGGCGATGGCGTCGAGTTCGAAGGTCAGCTTCCGCCACACTCGCCGCCGCTCCACGTCGTAGAGGTAGAGGGCGTCCCGCCCTCCGGTCTGGGCGGCGAAGGCCACCAGCGTGCCCTCGGGGTTGAAGCTGCCCGCGGAGCTCTGGTAGCGGATCGACTCGAAGCCGGAGCTCCGCGACCCGGTGACCAGCTTCTCCCGCACCTCCCCGGTCCGGCCGTCGGCGAGCCAGAGATCCATGAAGAAGCCATCACGCTGTGAAGCGAAGACCAGACTCTCGCCGTCGGGCGAGAGCGCGGGCGCCAGGTACCACGGATCGCCGACGCGCTCGTGGTGCGTGAGCCGCTCGGCCACCCGGTCCGGGCTGTCGTACGCCACCAGCTCCGGTAGGTGCGCTTCGCGGACCGACGTCAGCCAGTCGTGGCTGAGCTCCTCCAGCGAGACGCCGAGGGTGGATGCGAACGCCCGCTCCAGCCCGATCCGGGGCGTCTTCTGGAGCAGGATCCCGATGACCTCGTCGCCCCAGGTGGCCCCGATGTACGACCACAGACTCTGGCCGAACCGGTACGACAGGTAGTCGTCGCGCCGGTTCATCTCGCCGATGCTGCGGATGTACCCCTTGAGCGCCGCGTCCCGGACCCACGACGCGGTATGGGCGTCGATGTGCCCCAGGGCCAGGTACTCCGCCATCCCCTCCATGAACCAGAGCGGGATCCGGCCGTACGACGGACCCGACTCGGTCATCACGCCGTTCCGGAAGATCACATCGAACTGGAAGGCGTGGACCAGCTCATGGGTCAGGACGTGATCGAAGTCCGGGTACGAGCCCGTGAACGGGAGGATGACCCGGTTCTTCAGCGCCTCCGTGACACCCCCGGTGCCCTCGTCGATGAGCCCGGCCAGCGCGTTGGTCTGCTGGAAGTGCGCGTGCGAGGCGTAGACGATGATCGGCTTCCGCTCCCGGAACTCGTGCCGCAGCATCCGGGAGAGGCGGGCGTAGGCACGCTCCGCCATGCGGGCGGCGTCCAGCGCCGCTTCCCGCTCCTCCGGGTAGAAGTGCAGGTCGAAGTGCTCGGTCTCGATGACCTGGAAGTCGAAGGCCCGGTACTGGACCTTGTTGCGACCGAACTGCGCTTCCGCCGGCGAGGCGAGACCCACCCCCAGGGCGAGGACAGCTCCCAGCAGCGCCCACCGGCGGCTCACCCGACGGCCTCCTCTACGGCTCCACGGCCAGCACCGGCGCGTCTCCCCAGAGCCGCTCCAGCTGGTAAAAGTCCCGGGCCGCCGGATGGAACACGTGCACCACGAAGTCGATGTAGTCGATCAGCACCCAGCGCCCGCCCCGGATGCCCTCGACGTGGTCCGGGCGCTCTGCGTCGCCCTTCAGGCCGTCCATGATGTGGTTCGCGATGGAGCGAACGTGGATATCCGAGGTGCCGGTCACGATGACAAAGAAATCCGTCGCGCTGGACAGGCCCCGCAGGTCGAGGACGGTCACGTCCCGCCCCTTGCGGTCCTGGGCCAACTCCACGGCCCGGGCCACTTCGTCGGTCAGCTCCGACGGGGCCAGCCGCTGCTCTTCCCGGTGTGACTCGATGGATCGATCCGTAGGCATCCGCTTCCAAGTATAATGAAAAGCGCGAGGGAGGGCATCGGCCCCCCTCGCGGCACGCAATGGCGCAGTCCTCGGGCGGGCGGGGGCCGCGCGGCTACCGCGCGGGGCCGACCTGCGGGTGATGTTGGCCGGACACGCCGACGAGATGCGCAAGGCGATCAACAACCTGAGTACCGACCTCACGCGC
>CAZSBL010000006.1:0-54363 GCA_964605205.1 uncultured Gemmatimonadaceae bacterium | reverse complement strand
TTGGGCTAAACCCACCCAAACAAACCACCACCTCTGGTGGTGGTAGTTGATTTGATCCGGGCAGGGCAGGCTGGGCGGCGGAAGACGCAAGCTTAGCTTCGCGTTGGCATCACGGCGGCCGGGTCCGGGTTCACCCACACGAGCTGTCGGGGACGTTCGCCCGGGAAGGCAGCCTCGCCGGCACCCCGCTGCTCTGCCGGCCACGCTGCCTTACCGGAAAAAGAAGAAAAAACTCCGCGTATGCTCCGCGTCTCAGCGTCTCCGCGGTTGACCGGGCGTTCGCCCCGCCAGTGCCCCCGGGGGGCCGACCCTCGCCCCGGTTCACCCACTCCAGATGTCAAAGACCCCTTTTCGGAACACACTGCCGAGGATCTTCGGGACGGGGTTACAGCCCCCGAAATCGCGTGTTGCATGGCGGTGGGGGACGCGAGCATGGTGGAAGCGGCCAAATCGTAAAATGTAAAACCAGGTCCGTTCAGGTCCGTTCAGCGTTCAGGTCCGTTCATTCTGTCTGTTCGTATTCCTGCATCGTCGCCCCTGGCCCCCACAACCCCATCCCATTATCATCGCTCCCCGATGACACCTCTGGACTTCCCCCCGGGCTACCTTCTGCTGGAAGATGGGCGCGCCTTCGACGGCGTGCTGGTCGGGGCCGATGGCATCGGCCTCGGTGAGGTGGTGTTCAACACCTCCATGACCGGCTATCAGGAGATCCTGACGGATCCCTCCTACGCGGGTCAGATCGTCACCATGACGTACCCTCAGATCGGCAACTACGGGGCGAACGCCGAGGATGAGGAGTCGAACCGTCCGCAGGTGGCGGGCTTCGTCATGCGTGAGCTCTCGCCGATGACCACCGGCTGGCGGGCCACCGAGTCGCTCCCCGTGTACCTGGAACGGACGGGCGTGGTGGCGCTCTCGGAGGTCGACACCCGTGCGCTGACCCGGCACATCCGATCGGCGGGCGCTATGCGGGCCGCTATCGCGAGTCGGGATGTGCCCGAATCCGAGCTCCGGGAGCGTCTGGCCGAGCACCCGTCCATGGAGGGACTGGATCTCACCGGGAAGGTCTCGACCGCCGAGCCGTACGAGGTGGAGGCGGTCGGCGAGGAGCAGCACTTCGTGGTGGCATACGACTTCGGGATCAAGGGGCACTCGCCGAAGCTGCTGGCCGAGCGCGGCTGCCGGGTGCGGACGGTGCCCCGTGGCGCGACGCCGGACGAAGTGCTGGAGTCGGGGCTCGACGGGCTCTTCATCTCCAACGGCCCCGGCGATCCCGAGGCGGTGGCCCACGCGCTGGAGACCATCCGGGGCGCGGCGGAGCGGGGAATCCCCATCTTCGGGATCTGCCTCGGCCACCAGCTCCTCGCCCGGGCGTTCGGCGGCAGCACGTACAAGCTCCTCTATGGGCACCGGGGCGGGAACCATCCCGTCCGGCGGCTCAGCGATGGGGCCGTGGAGATCACGGCGCAGAACCACGGCTTCGCCGTTCGGGGCGACGACGACGACGGGGTGGCAGGCGCACCCGCGCTCCGGGTCAGTCACGTGAATCTCAACGATCAAACCGTGGAAGGGCTCGAGCACCGCGAGCTGCCGATCTTGAGCGTGCAGTACCATCCGGAGGCCGCACCCGGGCCGCACGATTCCCGCTACCTCTTCGACCGGTTCGTCTCGGAAATGGCGCAAGTCCGAGGATAGACTTGACTTGCGGGACTTCGGCGCATTAAGGTACTCCTCGCGTTGTACCCGACCTAACTACAGACTACGCGGGGATTTGGCGTGTCTCGCCGTTCTCTGGTCACGATCCTGGTCGTGACGCTCATCTCCATCATGACCCTCGCCGGGCTCGGCCTGGCCGTGTCCGCCATGTCCGGGACTGCCCCCGGCTTCACGTTCGGAAACCGGATCGCCGTCGTGGAAGTCGATGGCGTGATCAGCGACGACGAGGCGTTCCTTCGCGACGTCCGCAGGCTTCGTCGCGACGGCTCCGTCCGGGGCTGGGTGGTCTCCATCAACTCACCGGGGGGCGTGGTCGCCCCGTCGCAGAGCATCTACCAGACCCTCGAACGGATCCGCACCGAGGATGGGGTCCCGGTGGTGGCGTCCATCGGCGCCGTGGGGGCCTCGGGTGGCTACTACGTGGCGTTGGGCGCGGACTCCATCATGGCGCTCCCCGGCAGCATCACGGGCTCCATCGGCGTGATCATGGAATATCCGAACGTGCAGGAGCTCCTCGACAAGGTCGGTGTCCGGATGGAGGTCGTTAAGGCGGGCGAGCAGAAGGACCTGGGTTCGCCGTTCCGGACCATGGGACCCGAGGATCGGGAGATCCTGAACGCCATGATCGCCGACGTGCACGCCCAGTTCATCGAGGCGGTGGCCAGGGCGCGCGGCATGTCGGAGGATCGGGTCCGGGAGCTGGCGGACGGACGGGTGCTGTCCGGTCGCCAGGCGCTCGAGTCCGGGCTGGTCGATCGGCTCGGCAACCTCGACGACGCCATCCGGCTGGCGGGCGAGCTGGCCGGGCTGGGAGCCGAGCCCCGGATCATCCGGCCGCCGGAGCCCCGGGCGAACTGGCTCCTCGACGCCATTCTCGGCGAGTCGGCGGCCAGGGCGATCCAGCGTCTCGCTGCGCGAGTGGAAGGATCGGTGGGCACGTGGCCCACGGTGCGATACATACTCCAGTAGAGAACACGGGAGAGGACCGTTCTCCCGAGCGAACCCGCAGGTACGGAGGCATCATGACGAAAGCGGATCTGGTCGAGCAGGTGGCCGACGCCATCGGGCCCGGGATCACCAAGAAGGACTGCGCTCTGGTGGTGGATGGACTCCTGAACGCCATCAAGCTGGCGATGGCGAAGCACGACAACATCGAGATTCGCGGGTTCGGAACGTTCAAGGTGCGGGAGCGGAAGTCGCGCGTGGCCCGGAACCCCAGGACGGGGGAGCGGGTGGAGGTTCCGGCCCGGATGGTGCCCGTGTTCAAGCCCTCGAAGGATCTCCGGGAGCGGGTCGAGGAGGGCGACACCACGGCGATCTCCACGCCGTAGCCCGGGCGGAACACAGACGGAGCAGGTGGCAGGGGCCCTGTCCGGTGCGTGCCGGGCAGGGCCCGTCGTGTTTAGGCGGCACGTACGATGTGAGGTGAGGTTTAACGGACCCGTCGGCCCGCCCGTCTAATGGGACGACGATGACAGCGACAGCGGTGGCCACACGAGTGGAAGACCAGGACCAGGGGTTGGTAGCCCGGGCGCAGGCCGGTGAGGCGTCGGCGCTGGACGCCCTCGTGGCCGAGCACCATCGGGCGGTGTACGAGGTGACCTACCGGATCCTGGGCGACCGGGACGCGGCGGCCGATGCGGCCCAGGACGCGTTCGTGAAGGCGATGAACGCCCTCACCACGTTCCGGGGCGAGGCGAGCTTCAAGACCTGGCTCCTGACCATCGCCGCGAACGTGGCCCGGTCGGCGGGCCGGAAGACCACCCGCCGTCGGGAGGTAGCGCTGGACGCGGTGGCCGAGCGGGCCGGGGATCTGGGTGACCCGGAGCGGGACGCCGTGGTCCGCACGGAGGCGGAGCGGGTGAACGAGGTCCTGCAGACGCTGCCCGAGAAGCAGCGAATGGCCGTCACCCTGCGGATCCACGAAGGATTGAGCCACCGGGAGATCGGCGAAGTGATCGGGTCGTCGGAGGGATCGGCCCGGGTGAACTACCACCTGGGGATCAAGCGATTGAGGGAGCAACTGACATGAATACGGGCTGCGAGTTCTATGCGGATGCGCTGGTGGAGCTGGCCGATGGCCGGCTGGAGCCGGATCGCGTCGAGCGCGTGGAGGCCCACCTGGCCGATTGCGGGGACTGCCGCGCTGCGCTGGACGTCATCCAGGCGGTCCGACGGTCGCCGGCTCCCGTTACCGAGGGGCTGGAGGCGCGGATCCGGAGTGCGGTTCGCGGCGAGGGCACGTCTGCGGAGGAACGGGCCGCGCCCACCATCGGGGTGGAGCGACGCGGCGGAGCCCCTCGGTGGCGGCCGTGGGCGCTGCCCCTGGCCGCGGCGGCGGCGGTGGCGATCTGGCTGGGCGGGAGCGCGATCCTCGGCCCCGGCGATGGCACCGGCGCCGGCGCCGGGGAGGCGGTGGCCGACTACGAGCCGTACGGTGCCTGGCCGGCGTCGGATGGGGTGGTGGCCGGTGACCTGGTGCTGAGCGATCTGACCGTGGAAGAGCTGGAGACGCTGCTGGAGGAGATGGAGCGATGAGAAGGAGCGGAGTGTGGCCGGGGAGAGCGGTCTGGCTGGTGCTGGCGGCGTTGATGGCGCCCGGCGCGGTGATGGCCCAGGGGCGCGGCCCCGATCAGGAGCGTCGGGCGGAGCTGGAGCGGCAGATCCGCCACCGGTTCCTGGCCTCGGTGGCGGAGCGCCTGGAGCTGACCGCGGAGCAGCGGGAAGGTGTCCGCGACGTGATGGCGGAGGGTGCGCAGGCCCGTGTGGACCTGATGCGGGAGAGCCACCGGCTGCGGGTCGAGCTGATGCAGGCCGTCCGCGACGAAGACACCCCCATGGCGCGGTACGAGGAGATCCTGGAGGGGCTCGAGGCGCTCCGCACGCGAGAGCGCGCCATCGAGGAGCGCGAAGAGGCCGCGCTGGCCGAGTTCCTGGACCCCAGGCAGCGGGCGGTGTTCCTGATGATGCGGATGCAGTTCAATGACCGTGTCCGGCAGATGCGTGGGATGCGGGGCGAGGGTCCCCCGGGAATCCAGGGTGGCCCCGGTGAGTCGGGTGGGGCCGCCGGACCCGGCGGACCCGGCGGACCCGGACCGGGCCCGCTGCATCCGGCTCCCGTCCTCTGACGCTGCGTCTTCCGACGCTCCTGGACGGGACACAGCCGCCCTCCGGGGCCCGCGGGACCGAGGGGCCGGCTTGAACCCGAGCCGGCCCTTCGGGTATCTTCGCACATGCGCATCCGCACACTGCTGTTCGCCACCTACCGGGACATGGCCGGTACCGGGGAGCTCGAGATCGAGCTGCCGGGTGGGGCCACGGCCGGTGACCTGGTGACCCGTCTTAGGGCCCGACCCGGCCTGGATCGACTCCCGGACGAGCCGGCGCTGGCGGTGAACCAGGAGTACGCGTCGCTGACCACCCCCCTCTCGAACGGCGACGAGGTGGCCCTCCTGCCGCCGGTGGCGGGCGGGTGAGCGTAACGGCGTGGATCACCCGCGAGCCCATCGCCCCCGGGGACGTTCTCGACCGCGTGGGCGCCGCGGAGGACGGTGCCGTTCTGCTCTTCCTGGGAGTGGTCCGGAACCACAACGACGGGGCCCCGGTGCGCGGCATGACGTACGACGCGTATGACGAGATGGCGACTTCGGTGCTCGTGGCCATCGCCAGGAAGGCGGCCGAGCGACTGGGGACGGACCGCGTGGCCGTGGTGCACCGGGTCGGCGAGCTGGAGATCGGGGAGGTGAGCGTCGCCATCGCGGCGTCGAGCCCGCACCGGGCCGAGTCGTTCGACGCTACGCGCTACGTCATCGAGGAGATCAAGCAGCGACTGCCCGTTTGGAAGAAGGAGCACTACGTGGAGGCGGAATCGAAATGGCTGGAGGGTCGGGTCCCACCGGTGGGCGGGGAGGCAGCCGGTGATTAAGGCTCGGGAGACCGGCGGACCGGGCCCGGATCGTCCTGACACGGCACGGGACGCGCCGATGCGGGACCAGTTCGGTCGGCGGATCGAGTACCTCCGGATCTCCGTCACCGACAAGTGCAACCTGCGGTGTGTCTACTGCATGCCGCTGGGCGGGCTGCCGTGGCTGAAGCGGAGCGAGCTGCTCAGCTACGAGGAGATCCGCGACATCGTGGCCACCATGGCGCCGATGGGGCTCGAGCGGATCCGTGTCACCGGGGGCGAGCCCCTGGTCCGCCGCGACCTGCCGGTCCTGATCGGGATGCTCGACGAGGTGGACGGGATCGGGGACATCGCCCTCTCGACCAACGCCGTGCTCCTGGCCGACATGGCCGAGGAGCTGAGGGGCGCCGGCGTGCGCCGGGTCAACGTGTCGCTGGATTCGCTGCGCCCGGACCGCGTCGACAGCATCGCTCGCCGCGACGGCGCCTTCCGCAAGATCATGGACGGGCTCGCCGCCGCCGAGGCCGTGGGCTTCGACCCCATCAAGATCAACGTGGTGGTGATGCGAGGCCGCAACGACGACGAGCTCGAGGACTTCGCCCGCGTCACCCTCGACCGGCCGTGGCACGTCCGGTTCATCGAGGTCATGCCCGTGGGCGAGAACCTCGACGTTTCGGCCAACGAGTTCGTTCCGGCTCCGGAGATGCTGAAGCGCGTGCAGCGGATCGGAGACGTGGAGCCGGTGGACGGACCGAAGGGAAACGGCCCCGCCACCTACTACCGCTTCCCGGGTGCCCCCGGTACCGTGGGCGTGATCACGCCCATGAGCCACAACTACTGTGACACGTGCAACCGGATGCGGCTCACCGCCGACGGCAAGCTCCGGCCGTGCCTCTTCGGAGACCTGCACACCGACCTCCGGGACCCGCTCCGGGCCGGGGAGCCGCTGGAGCCCCTCATCGAGGAGACGCTCCGGATCAAGCCCGAGCGCCACGACCTGGTCCAGGGCAGCGACGAGGGCTCGGGAGGCCTCCTGGCCCTCTCCCAGATCGGCGGCTGACCCGCGCTCCGGGACGCTCGCCCCTCGATGGACGGGCGCGCGGCACGGCCTTGCGTGATCTCTCTCACGCAGCCGCGCCGCATTTCGTTGACACCCCCATACCACCGGCCTACGTTCTCCTCGCTGGGGGCAATTTCCACCAATGAACAATCGAGGCAACCATGGTTGGCAAGATTACGGTGGTCGGCGCGGGTCATGTCGGCGCGACGGCTGCACAGGGGATCGCTCGTCGTCACCTCGCACGCGAGGTGGTCATGGTCGACATCGCGGAGGGCATCCCGCAGGGCAAGGGGCTCGATATGTACGAGTCCGCCCCGATCGAGGGGTGGGACACGCGGATCGTCGGGTCGAACGGGTACGAGGAATCGGCGGGCTCCGAGATCGTCATCATCACGGCAGGCCTGGCGCGGAAGCCGGGGATGAGCCGGGACGACCTGCTCATGAAGAACACGGAGATCGTGACGGAGGTCTCGAACAAGGTCAAGGAGACCTCACCGGACGCCATCATCATCATGGTGTCGAACCCGCTGGACATCATGAGCTACGTGGCGAAGGACGTCACGGGCTTCCCGAAGGAGCGGGTCATCGGCATGGCCGGGGTACTCGACACGGCGCGCTACCGGACGTTCCTGTCCATGGAGATGGACGTGAGCGTGGAGGACATCCAGGCGCTGGTGCTGGGTGGCCACGGTGACAGCATGGTGCCGGTGGTCAGCATGACCACGGTGAGCGGGATCCCGGTCACCCACTTCATCGAGCGGGACCGGCTCGAGGAGATCATCACGCGGACCCGGAAGGGCGGCGGCGAGATCGTCGGCCACCTGAAGACGGGGAGCGCCTATTACGCACCGGGTGCGGCGTCGGTGCAGATGGCCGAGGCCATCGTGCTGGACAAGAAGCGGATCCTGCCGTGCGCCGCGTGGCTCGAAGGCGAGTACGGGCTCGAGGGGCTGTTCATCGGCGTGCCGTGCAAGCTGGGCGCGAACGGGCTCGAGGAGATCATCGAGGTCGAGCTCACGGACGATGAGCAGTCGTCGCTGGAAGCCAGCGCGGCCGCGGTCCGTGAGACGATGAACAAGCTCGCCTAGGGGCAACCACCATGCCAGACACCCAACACGTGCGGGTGACGGGGACGTCCATCGGCAAGAAGCTGCTGATGGCGTCCGCGTCGATCCTGCTCGTCTTCTATATCGTGGCGCACCTGGCGGGCAACCTGAAGCTGTTCCTCGGCGCGGAGGCGTTCAACCACTACGCCGAATGGCTCCGGGTGGTCGGTGAGCCGCTCTTCCCGGAGGAGAGCGTGCTCTGGATCTTCCGGGTGGTGCTGCTGGCGGCGCTCGGCATCCACGTGGGCGTCTACATCCAGCTCTGGCTGCAGAAGCGGCGAGCCCGGACCACGCGGTACAAGAAGTATGATCCGCAGGTCTTCAGCTGGATGTCACGGGCCATGATGTGGGGCGGGATCGCGATCTTCGCGTTCGTCGCGTTCCATCTGCTGCACCTGACCACCGGGGATGCGCACCCCGACTTCATCGTCGGTGACGCGTACCACAACGTGGTGGCCGGCTTCCAGTCGGTGCCCGTGGCCGGGATCTACATGGTGGGCGTGATCGCCCTCGGGATGCACCTGTACCACGGGCTCTGGAGCGCGCTGCAGACATTCGGGATCAACAACCCCAAATACAACAACTACCGCAGGCCGGCTGCCGCGATCATCGCAGTCCTGATCACGGTCGGGTACCTGTCGATTCCGCTGGCCGTACTGACGGGGGTGATAAGCTAATGGAGCTCAACGCCAAGATCCCGTCGGGACCGATCAGCGAGAAGTGGGACAACCACCGGTTCGAGATGAAGCTGGTCAACCCGGCGAACCGACGGAAGTACGAGGTGATCGTGGTTGGGGCCGGACTCGCCGGCGGCGCGGCCGCCGCCACCATGGGCGAGATGGGCTACAACGTGAAGTGTTTCTTCTACCAGGACAGCGCCCGCCGGGCCCACAGCATCGCGGCCCAGGGCGGGATCAACGCCGCGAAGAACTACCGGGGCGACGGCGACAGCATCTTCCGGCTGTTCTACGACACGGTGAAGGGCGGTGACTTCCGGTCACGGGAAGCCAACGTGTACCGGCTGGCGCAGCTCAGCAACAACATCATCGACCAGTCCGTAGCCCAGGGCGTGCCGTTCGCCCGCGAGTACGGAGGGCTGCTGGACAACCGCTCCTTCGGCGGCGCCCAGGTCGAGCGGACGTTCTACGCCCGCGGCCAGACCGGGCAGCAGCTGCTTCTGGGCTGCTATCAGGCGCTGGAGGCGCAGGTGGCCGCCGGGACGGTCACGACGTACAGCCGCCACGAGATGCTGGACGTCATCGTGGTGAACGGCCGGGCCCGGGGCATCGTGACCCGGGACATGGTCACCGGCGCCATCGATGTCCACCTGGCGGACGTGGTGGTCCTGGCCACCGGCGGGTACAGCAACGTCTTCTACCTGTCCACCAACGCCAAGGGGTGCAACGTCACGGCGGCGTGGCGGGCGTACCGGCGCGGAGCCGGGTTCGCGAACCCGAGCTTCACGCAGATCCACCCGACGTGTATCCCGCCCAGCGGGCACTACCAGTCCAAGCTCACCCTGATGAGCGAGTCGCTCCGCAACGACGGCCGCATCTGGGCGCCGAAGGACCCGGAGGACAAGCGCCCGCCGGGGCAGATCCCGGAGGAGAATCGGGACTACTACCTGGAGCGGCTCTACCCGAGCTTCGGAAACCTGACGCCCCGCGACATCGCGTCGCGGCGGGCGAAGGAGGCGGTGGACGAGGGCCGGGGCGTGGGGCCGATGGAGAACGGGGTCTACCTGGACTTCCGTGATGCCATCGATCGCCTGGGGAAGGACACCATCGAGGAGCGCTACGGCAACCTCTTCGAGATGTACGAGAAGATCACCGGGGAGAACCCGTACGAGGTGCCGATGCGGATCTACCCGGCGCCCCACTACACCATGGGCGGCCTGTGGGTGGACTACAACCTGGAGAGCACCATCCCCGGTCTCTTCGTGGGCGGGGAGGCCAACTTCAGCGACCATGGGGCCAACCGGCTGGGCGCCAGCGCCCTCATGCAGGGGCTGGCCGACGGCTACTTCGTCCTCCCGGCCACGGTGAGTGATTTCATCGGCCGGGAAGGGCACGGCGATGGCGGCGAGGACCACCCGGAGGTGAAGGAGACGGTGGACGCCGTGAAGGGCCAGATCAGCCGGCTGCTGGCCGTCGATGGAGACAGGACCGTCACCGAGTTCCACCGCGAGCTCGGCGATGTGGTCTGGAACCACATCGGGATGGCCCGTAGCCGGGACGGGCTGAAGGAGGCGCTGCAGAAGATCCCGGAGATCCGCGAGCGGTTCTGGAAGGAGGTCAAGGTGCCGGGCAGCGCCGAGACGCTGAACCAGTCGCTCGAGATGGCCGGCCGCGTGGCCGACTTCCTCGAGTTCGCCGAGATCATGGCCTACGACGCCCTCGACCGGGACGAGTCGTGCGGCGCCCACTACCGGGTGGAGCACACCACGGACGAGGGGGAGGCCCAACGCAACGACGAGGCGTACAGCTACGTCTCCGTGTGGGAGTTCAACGGGGTCGGCGAGGAGCCCACGCTGCACAAGGAGCAGCTCGAGTTCGAATACGTCACGCCGTCACAGCGGTCGTACAAGTAAGGGGCGCACACATGCGATTGACACTTCATATCTGGAGACAGGCGTCCCGGGCCGCGAAGGGGGGCTTCGAGACGTACGCGCTGGATGACGTCTCGAAGGAGATGTCCTTCCTCGAGATGCTGGACGTCCTGAACGAGCAGCTCACCACCGAGGGCAAGGAGCCGGTGGCCTTCGACCACGACTGCCGCGAGGGGATCTGCGGCACGTGCAGCATGATGATCAACGGCATCGCCCACGGTGTGTGGAAGGAGACCACGGCGTGCCAGCTGCACATGCGGGCCTTCGACGATGGGGACGATATCTGGATCGAGCCCTGGCGGGCCGATGCGTTCCCCGTCATCAAGGACCTCATCGTGGACCGCGGCGCATTCGACCGGATCATGCAGGCGGGGGGCTATATCTCCGTCCGCACGGGCTCCGCGCCCGACGCCAACTCGATCCCGGTGCCGAAGGACAACGCCGACCTGGCTTTCGATGCCGCTACCTGCATCGGCTGCGGAGCCTGCGTGGCCGCGTGCCCGAACGCGTCCGCCATGCTCTTCACGGCGGCCAAGGTGAGCCACCTGAACCTGCTGCCCCAGGGCCAGCCGGAGCGCGATGAGCGCACGCTGGCCATGGTCGCGCAGATGAACGCCGAGAACTTCGGCCATTGCACCAACCACGGCGCCTGCCAGGAGGCGTGCCCCAAGGGGATCAGCGTGGACTACATCGCCAAGCTGAATCGGTACCTCATGCGCGCCAGTACCGCGAGGCCCGAGGCAAAAGTGGGGTGAGGGCAGCTCCGAGATCTGAGATCTGAGCAGTTCGCGGAGTGATCGGGCTCCGGGGCGGGATCTCCGCTCCGGGGCCTTTTCATGCGACGAGGGGCCGGGCTGCGCGGCTGGCGGCGCCGCCGCGTTCGCGGCGGGGCTGCGTTCGGGGCGGGATTCACGCGAAGACGTAGAGGGAAGGCAGAGGTGAAGCGGGGGGCGCGAGGGGGGCGTCTGGCAGACCCTCGTCGATCCCTTGACACTTCGAGTGGGTCGTGGGCTCCGGAGGCACCGTTAACCGCGGAGACACGGCGGCACGGAGCACGCGCGGAGAACTTCTTTGTCGGCGGAAGACGCAAGCTCTGCGTTGGCGGAGACGTTCGCCCGGAAAGGCAGCCTCGCCGGCATGCCGCCCTCCGCCGGCATGCCGCCCTCCGCCGGCGGCGTCGCCTCACCGCAACAAAACGAAAAAATTCCGCGTATGCTCCGCGCCTTCGCGTCTCCGCGGTTGACCGGGCGTCCGCCCCGCCCATGCCCCCGGGAGCCGACCCTGGCTCCGTTTCACCCACTCCAGATGTCGAAGACCCTGGCGTGAATTCGGACGCTGCCCGGCCGCGAAGGTCGGCCCGCCCCGCGAAGCCGGCCCTAAACCGCGTCGCCTACAGCCGCGGTGGCGTTACGCCCCGCTGCCCCTGGTACTTCCCGCTCCGCTGGGCGTAGGTGGTGCTCGGCACCCGGTCTCCCCTGAAGAACAGGAGCTGGGCGATCCCCTCGTCGGCGTAGATCTTGGCCGGCAGGGGGGTGGTGTTGCTGATTTCCAGGGTCAGGTGGCCTTCCCACTCGGGCTCCAGCGGCGTGACATTCACGATGATGCCGCAGCGGGCGTACGTGGACTTGCCCACGCAAACCACCAGCACGTCCGATGGGATCCGGAAATACTCCAGCGTCCGGGCCAGCGCGAAGCTGTTCGGCGGGATGATGCACTCGCCCTCGCCTTCGATGTCCACGAAGCTCCGCTCATCGAAGTTCTTCGGGTCCACCACCACGCTGTGAACATCGGTGAAGACCTTGAACTCGTCGGCGACCCGGATGTCGTACCCGAAAGAAGACGTGCCGTAGCTGATGGCGCCGTCACGGACCTGCCCCGATTCGAACGGCTCGATCATGCCGTGGTTCTCCGCCATCTCGCGGATCCAGTGGTCGCTCAGAATCGCCATCGTAGGGGGGCCTCCGGTCGGGTGGGTCTCGAGTCCTGAATCGGCTCCGTCGGACGGCGGCAACCTATGGCACGAAGCGGACGTCCGGCAAGCCGGATCGCGGGTTGACCGATGCAGACGGTGCGGGTAAGTTGCGGCGGCCGTCAAAGTGAACGTTTTCACAAGGCTCGAAACGCACGCCAAATGCGATCTTATCTTCCGATCCTGATCCTGCTGGGGATCTCGGTGCTGCAGGCTGTGGGGATGGTGGTTCTTTCCCACCTGGCGAGTCCGACCCGGCCCACGCCGGCCAAGAGTTCGCCGTACGAGAGCGGGATCGTGCCGCTGGGGAGCACGCGGGAGCGATTCAGCGTGAAGTTCTACCTCGTGGCCATCATGTTCATCGTTTTCGACCTGGAGACGATCTTCCTGATCCCGTGGGCGGTGAAGATGCGTGAGCTGGGGTGGTCCGGGTTCGTAGCGGCTTCGATCTTCGTGGTCGTGCTTACGGTCGGGCTGGTCTACGAGTGGAAGAGGGGGGGATTGCGATGGGAGTAGAGGGAGTCGGACACCAGCTGCCGGTCCTCGGGTCCGGGAAGGATGGGAGCCCCGGGTTCCTGACCACGAAGCTGGACTTCGTGGTCAACTGGGCCCGGCGCAACTCGCTGTGGCCGATGCCGTTCGGTACGGCGTGCTGCGCCATCGAGATGATGGCGAGCTACGCGAGCCGGTTCGACGTGGCCCGGTTCGGGATGGAGCGGATGAGCTTCAGCCCCCGGCAGGCGGACCTGCTGATCTGCGCGGGCCGCGTGAGCTACAAGATGGCGCCGGTGCTGCGGAAGATCTGGGACCAGATGCCGCAGCCGAAATGGGCCATCAGCATGGGCGCGTGCGCATCGAGTGGGGGCGTGTTCGACGCCTACTCCATGGTCCAGGGGATCGACACGATCATCCCGGTGGACGTCTACGTGCCGGGGTGCCCGCCGCGTCCGGAGGGGCTGGTCTACTCGTTCCTGATGCTGCAGGAGAAGATCAAGGGTGAGAGCCTGACCAAGGAGCTGCACACCGAGCTGCGGCGGGAGGACGTGGAGCGGACGAGCCGGCCGAACCTGCCGGCGGACGTGATCGAGCAGATCGCGGGCCCGTTCGGCAACTCCACGCAACAGAACAAGGCGAGCGGCATGGTGAGCACCCGGGCGCTGTCCCGGCCCAGAGATCGGCGGCCCTGATATGGCGGACGAATTCGAAAAGGGACTGGACGGGCTCGAGACGGGTCCGGAGACCACCGGTGAGGTCGAGCCGGAGCGGGCAACGGCCACGGACGTCGAGCACCGTTCGGTCACGGCGTTGAGGGAGGAATTCGGCGACGCGATCCTGCACCATGAGCTCCACGCGGGTGACGAGCACGTCGTCTTCATCGACCCGGCCAGGAACACCGAGATCCTGCGCTGGCTGCGCGACGAGCCGGACCACCGCTACAACTTCCTGGCGGATGTCACGGCGGTGGACTACGGCGGGGGCCGGCCGATCCAGGTGGTCTACCAGCTCTGGTCGATCCCGAACAAGCGGGCGCTGCGGGTGAAGGCGGAGCTGCCGACCCGGGCGCTGGAGATCGAATCCGTGGTGCCGATCTGGTCCACGGCCAACTGGCTGGAGCGCGAGGTCTACGACCTTTTCGGCGTGGAGTTCCGGAACCACCCGGACCTCCGGCGGATCATGATGCCCGAGAACTACGCCGAGGGGCATCCACTGCGGAAGGACTTCCCGCTCCGGGGCCGGTTCAGCCGGGCGGAGCAGACGCGGCGGGCCCTCTCCTATGACCTGGAGACCTACTACACGCCCGAGGAGCTGGACGTGCTCACCGACGCCGACTGGGAGCAGGCGCAGCGGCGGGCCAGGACGCAGCAGACCTCCCGGGGTGACTTCCCGGAAGACCGGGAAGAGTCGCGGGATCCCCGGGACGGAGCGGTGGCGGAGGAGCAGGGATGAGCAAGCGAACGGTGGAATACGAGGTCAGTCGCACGCCGGTCATGGGGGTGGACGGGAGCCCCGTCGCCTCGCCGGTCTTGCCGGACGGGGTGGAGCCGGACCTGGAAGGCGAGCACATGCTCATCAACGTCGGGCCCCAGCACCCGGCCACGCACGGCGTGCTCCGGCTGGTGCTCGAGCTGGACGGCGAGACGGTGGTGAAGTGCAAGCCCCACGTGGGGTACCTGCACTCGAGCTTCGAGAAGCTCGGGGAGTACCGGACGTGGAACCAGATCGTGCCGCTGACCGACCGGATGGACTACCTGGCGCCGCTGATCTACAACATCGCCTACGTGGCGGCGGTGGAGAAGCTCATGGGGATCGAGATCACCGAGCGGTGCAAGGTGGCCCGGGTGCTGCTCATGGAGCTGGACCGGATCTTCAGCCACCTGATCTGGATCGGGACCACCGCCCTGGACATCGGCGCCTTCACGGTCTTCCTCTACACGTTCCAGCGTCGTGAGGAGATCTACAACATGCACGAGGCGCTGACCGGCGCCCGGATCACCACGTCGGCCACCCGTGTGGGCGGGATGATGGCGGATTTCCCCGCCGGCTTCATCGAAGAGCTGCGGTACTGGGCCGACGAGGTCATGCCCACCACGCTGGACGAGACGGAGACGCTGCTGACGGCGAACAACCTGTGGATCGGACGCAACCAGGGGATCGGCGTGATCCGCGGGGATGCCGCCATCGACGCCGGGCTCAGCGGGCCGAACTTGCGGGCCTCCGGTGTGGACTACGATGTCCGCAAGGATCGGCCGTACTACGACTACGAGACGTACGACTGGGACGTGGTGGTCGGGGAGCACGGCGACAACTACGACCGCTACCTCTGCCGGATGGAGGAGATGCGGCAGAGCCTGCGGATCATCCGCCAGGCCATCGACCGGCTGCCGGAAGGTCCTATCAACGTGGATGACCCACGGGTGATCCTGCCGTCGAAGACCGACGCCATCAACGACATGGAGTCCATGATCCACCACTTCAAGGTGGTGATGGAGGGTGTTAAGGCGCCGCCCGGAGAGAGCTGGTTCGGCGTGGAGAGCTCGAAGGGCGAGCTCGGGATGTACGTGGTCAGCGACGGTGGCTCGAAGCCCGTCCGCTGGCACGTGCGCGGGCCGAGCTTCGTCAACATCAGCGCCCTGCCGCAGCTCGTGGAGGGTCACCTGTTGGCGGACGTCCTCGCCACGAACGCAAGCCTGGACATCGTGCTGGGGGAGATCGATCGGTGAGTGAAGGGATGAAGAACCCGGGATGGGCCGGGGAGACCGGCGAGTTCGACCTCTCCGAAGCAGAGGTCCGGGGTGTCGACTTCGTGGGCGAGCAGCCTGCGGAAGGGTGGGAGAACGGGGGCGTGACGGCCGTGCCGTACCAGCGGGCCGAGCGTGACCCGGATGCGCCGCTCTTCGAGGGGCCGTACAAGGAGCGGGTGGAGAAGATCCTCGCCCGCTACCCCACCAGGCGGGCCGCCCTGCTGCCACTGTTGAACCTGGCCCAGGAGATCCAGGGCTGGCTCTCGCAGGAGGCCATGGAGAAGGTGGCCGAGCTGGTGGAGGAGTCGCCGGCCACGGTCCGTGGTGTGGCCACGTTCTACACCATGTACAACAAGCGGCCCGTGGGGCGCCACCTGATCCAGGTCTGCACCAACGTGTCGTGCAACCTGTGCGGCGGCCACGACGTGTTCGAGGCGTTTCTGGAGCACACGGCGACGGAGCCCGGCGGGATCAGCGAGGATGGCGAGTTCACGGTGATCGAGGCCGAGTGCCTCGGCGGCTGCGGGTTCCCGACGGTGGTCCAGATCAACAACCGCTACTTCGAGAATGTGGAGCCGGAGCACGTGCCCGACATCCTCGAGCGGCTGAAGGCGACCGGGGTCGATCCCACCGGGAACGGCGGCCCGAGACCGGGCAGTACGGAGCCGACCCAACAGCCGGAGAGCGCGGAGTCCGGGGAGGAGGTGGAGTAGCCATGGCCTATCCCTACACCCACGAGCGGGAGGTTCGCGTCATGAGCCGGGGCTTCGGTGACCCGGCCACCCGGACCCTCGAAGGCTGGAAGAAGCTCGGTGGCTACGAGGCGCTGGAGCAGGCGCTTGCAATGACGCCCGAAGACGTAACCGAA
This sequence comes from uncultured Gemmatimonadaceae bacterium, assembly GCA_964605205.1. Lineage (GTDB taxonomy): Bacteria > Gemmatimonadota > Gemmatimonadetes > Longimicrobiales > RSA9 > JAWVYT01. The sequence continues at coordinate 37,887 of CAZSBL010000006.1, read as the reverse complement.
GAGGTCAAGTCCAGCGGGCTCCGGGGCCGTGGTGGTGCCGGCTTCCCGACGGGCGTGAAGTGGAGCTTCATGCCGAAGGAGAAGCAGGGCCCCCACTACATGCTGATCAACGCGGACGAGTCCGAGCCGGGGGCGTTCAAGGACCGGGAGCTGATGCGGTGGACGCCGCACCAGGTGATCGAGGGCGCCATGATCTCAGCCCACGCGATCCGGGCGCAGGACGTCTACATCTACATCCGCGGCGAGTTCTTCGAGGTGGCCCAGATCATGGGGCGAGCCATCGAGGAGGCGTACGCGGCCGGGATCGCCGGGAAGAACGCCATGGGCACGGGGATCGACATCGACGTGACCATGCACCTGGGCGCCGGCGCCTATATCTGCGGCGAGGAAACGGCGCTGATGAACTCGCTGGAGGGCCGGCGAGGCCAGCCCCGGATCAAGCCGCCGTTCCCGGCGGCGAGCGGGTTGTTCGCGAAGCCGACCACGATCAACAACGTGGAGACGGTCACCAGCGTGCCGCACATCGTGAAGAACGGCGGTGACTGGTACCGGCAGTTCGGCACCGAGAAGAGCCCGGGCACGAAGATGTTCAACGTGAGCGGGCACGTGGTGCGGCGAGGGAACTACGAGCTGCCCCTCGGCTTCCCGATGGACGAGTTCATCTACGACGTCTGCGGCGGGATCCGGAACGGCCGGACGCTGAAGGCGGTGATCCCGGGCGGGAGCTCGGTGCCGATCCTGACGGCCGAGGAGATCGAGGGGCTCGCCAGCGACTACGAGAGCGTGGCGGAGGCCGGCAGCATGCTGGGCACGGCGTCGTTCATCGTGATGGACGACCAGACGAACCTGGTCACGCAGGTGCGGCGGATGGTGGAGTTCTATGCCCACGAGAGCTGCGGCCAGTGCACGCCGTGCCGAGAGGGTACGTCGTGGATGGTGAAGATCCTCCGCCGCATCGAGGCGGGGCAGGGGACCCCCGAAGACATCGATACGCTCACCAGCGTGGCGAAGAACGCCACCGGCACCACCATCTGCGTGCTGAGCGACTCGGCGGGGGCCCCGATCATGAGCTGGATCAACAAGTTCCCGGACGATGTGGAGCGGCTGGTGGGCCGGACCGGGACGGCAGCGGCTGCGGCCGCGACGGTCTGAACGGGCGGGGATAGCGAATGGCAAACGGCAACGGAAACGAGACGGTCAGCTGCACCATCGACGGCCGTGAGGTCACGGTCCCGAAGGGGGCCCGGATCATCGAGGCGTGCGAGCAGCTGGGGATCGGGATCGTCCACTACTGCTACCACCCGGCGCTCTCGGCGCCCGCCATGTGCCGGATGTGCCTGGTGGAGGTGGAAGGGGCGCCGAAGCTGCAGCCGGCGTGCGTGACGCCGGTACAGGATGGCGCCGTGATCCGGACGGACACCGAGGACGCCGAGGAGGCCCGCACGGGCGTCCTCGAGTTCTACCTCGTGAACCATCCCCTGGACTGCCCGATCTGTGACGCCTCCGGCGAGTGCAAGCTCCAGGACTACGTCTTCCAGGAAGGGCGCGCCCACGGCCGGTCGGTGGAGCCGAAGGCGGTGCTCGGCCAGGACGACTTCGGCGGCGACGTGATCTACGACGGCGACCGCTGCATCATGTGCACCCGCTGCGTCCGGTTCATGCGCGAGGTGGCGGATGACGAGCAGCTGTGCGTGGTCCAGCGGGGCAGCCGGTCGGTGATCGACACCTTCTTCGAGGACGGGCTCGATAGCTCGCCGTACGCGTCGAACATCATCGACATCTGCCCGGTGGGGGCGCTCCTCTCGAAGGACTTCCTGCACAAGGCCCGGGCCTGGGACCTGGATCGGACCCCGTCCATCTGCCCGAACTGCTCGCAGGGGTGCAACATCACGCTGGACACCCGGGACAACCTGGTGCAGCGGCTGAAGCCCCGGCACAACCCGGACGTGAACTCCTACTGGATGTGCGACTACGGCCGCTACCGGTACGAGTGGATGAACCGGGGCGCGGTGACGCTGGGCGGTTCGAGCGCCGGCACCCGGCTGGAAGCGCCTATGATGAAGAAGGGCGGGGCGCTGGAGTCGGTGACGTGGAAGGATGCCATCACCGCGCTCGTGGAGCGGCTGGAGGGCGTGAGCGGGCTCACCGTGGTGGGCTCGCCGTACCAGGCCAACGAGGGGAACGGGCTGCTCCGTCGGCTGCAGGAGGTGGTGGGAGGCGGCGATGCCGTGTACCGCTCGCCCCGGGCCGAGGATGAGGTCACGCTGCCCGGCTTCGAGAAGCTGACGCGACGCCGGGACCTGTCCGCCAACGGACGGGGGCTCGAGACGCTGGGCTTCCAGCGCGTGGGCGGTGACGACGGGACCGGCGGGCTGAGCGAGCCGACCGGGGCGCTCCTGGTGCTCGGCGACCCGCTGGCCGACCTGCCCGAAGGGTTCGCCGATGGGGCGGAGCTGGTAGTCTACCTGGGCACGGTGGAGAGCCCGGCGCTGGGCGCCGACTTCGTGCTGCCGATCACGAGCTACGCGGAGCAGGAGGGCACGTTCACCAACTTCGAGGGTCGGGTCCAGCGGTTCTGGCCGGCGCTCAACGCGCCGCCCATGGCGCGGCCCGCGTGGCAGGTGCTGGGCGTGACGCTGGCCGGCCTGGACGATGGCACCGCACCGGCCTCCGCCGGCGACGCGTTCCTGCGTGTGGCGGAGCTGAACGAGGCGTTCAGCGGGCTCAGCTATCCCCGGATCGGGACGAGGGGCGCGCTGCTGAATGAACCGACCCGGCTGGCGGCCGGAGAGGAGGCGTGATGGACCAGCTGTGGGAGTTCGGGACCATGTCCAACACGGCCTTCTTCTGGATCGCCACCATCCGGACCATCGTGGCGTTCCTGGTGGTGCTGATCACCGTGGCGATGCTGACGCTGGCCGAGCGCCGGTTCGCCGGGTTCATTCAGGATCGCCTGGGGCCGAACCGGGTGGGGCCGTACGGATTGCTCCAGCCCTTCGCCGACGGGCTGAAGAACTTCATCAAGGAAGAGACGATGCCCGAGGAGGCATCGCGCTTCTACTTCGTGCTGGCGCCGATGCTGGCACTGGCCCCGGCGTTCGTGCTCTTCGCGGTGATCCCGTGGGCGTCCCCGCTCCCCATTTCCATCGGGGGAGCGGACTATGTGATCGACATGATCGTGGCCGACGTGCCCATGGGGATCCTGTTCATCCTGGCGCTCTCCAGCCTCGGGGTGTACGGCGCGTTCCTGGCCGGCTGGAGCTCGAACAACAAGTACAGCTTCCTCGGCGGGCTGCGGGCCTCGGCCCAGATGGTGAGCTACGAGGTGGCGCTGGGGCTGAGCCTGATCCCGATCTTCATGATCGTGGGCAACGTGACCATCACGGAGATGGTCTGGTACCAGCAGGAGGGGCTGGGCTGGTGGTTCGCCTTCCCGCTGGGGCTCGCCTTCTTTCTCTTCGTGATCGCGTCGTTCGCCGAGACGAACCGCCTCCCGTTCGACATGCCGGAGGCGGAGTCCGAGCTGGTGGCCGGGTACCACGCCGAGTACTCGTCCATGAAGTTCAGCGTGTTCATGATGGGCGAGTACGCGCATCTGGTGACGGTCTCGGCGCTCATGGCCACCCTTTTCCTGGGGGGGTGGGACATCCCGTTCACCAACTGGGATGACATGCGGATCGTCTCCGAGGGTGTGGTCATGGGGGCCGAGCCCACGGTGTGGAAGACGCTGGCGACGTTCGCCGCGTTCCTGATCAAGACCGGCTTCTTCATCTTCCTCTTCATCTGGGTCCGGTGGACCGTGCCCCGGTTCCGCTACGACCAGATCATGGACCTGGGCTGGAAGGGGCTTCTGCCCGTCTCGCTGGGCTACATCATGCTGATCGCCACCACGATCCTGATCCTGGACGGGATCGGCATGGAGTACGGGTTCGTCTACGGCCTCATCCTGACGGCGGTGAGTCTGGTATCCACGTTCGTGTTCCTGTGGCTGCTGGATAGCGACCGGGTGATCCGGGGCGGCTCGGCGAAGCGGCCAGGGCCGACGGACCGGGAGGCGATGGGCGCTGTGCTCGAGGAGCAGGTGAAGGAGCCCGTGGCCGAGACGGCCGGGGCGTGAGGCGGACGAGGACGTGAGGACGCGAGGAGGCTGAATGGGGATCGGAGTCAAGACGGTACGCCGCCCGGAGGCGGGCACGTCGTACCTGCGGGCGTCGTTGAAGGGGATGGCGCTGACCTTCCGCCACATGGTGAACCCGAAGAAGGTGACGCAGGAGTACCCGGACGTGAAGCCGAACATCGCGCCGCGCTGGCGGGGCACGCACCGGATGGAAGTGCATGCGGACGGGCGGCCGAAGTGCGTGGCGTGTGGCCTCTGTCCGACCATCTGCCCGGCCAACTGCATCCGCCTGATCCCCGGCGAAGACGATCAGGGCAACCGCTACCCGATCGTGTACGAGATCGACGAGTTCCGCTGCATCTTCTGCGGCATGTGCCAGGAGGTCTGCCCCGTGGAGGCGATCCACGTCGGGCAGGACTACGAGGCAGCCGAGTTCACGCGGGAACGATTCGTTTACGACCTGGACCGTCTCATGGCGCAGGACCATCCGGTCACGGCGCTCTGGGACCCCAGCGATCCACGCTCTGAATAATGATCGAACTACTCTGGTGGATCTTCGCAGCACTCGCGGTACTGGGCGGGCTCTTCATGGTCACCCGGGAGAACCCGGTGGCCAGTCTGCTCTCGCTGGTGCTGACGCTCTTCAGCCTGGCCGTCCTGTTCGTCCTGATGGAGGCCCACTTCATCGCGGCCGTCCAGGTGATCGTCTACGCCGGGGCCATCATGGTCCTCTTCCTGTTCGTGATCATGCTCCTGAATCTGGGGCACGATTACAAGGCGGACCTGAAGGGGCTCCCCACGCTGATCGTGGGGAGTGTGGTCTTCGGCTTCACGGCCTGGCTCCTCACACGGGCGCTGACCAGTCCGGCCGCGGAGGTGGTGCGGGGGCCGGGCATGCTGCCCTCCGAGGCGGTGGCGGAGCACGGCGCGGTGGGCGCCGTGGCCATGCCGCTTCTCCAGGAGTACGTGGTGGGGTTCGAGGTGGCGTCGCTGCTGCTGCTCGCGGCGATCGTCGGAGCGATTCTCCTGGCCAAGCGGAGGGTGTGAGATGCTGCTGACCGAATCACTGGTCCTGTCGGCAATCCTGTTCGCCATCGGTGTGGCCGGCGTCATGATCCGCCGCAACGCCATCATCCTCTTCATGTGCGTGGAGCTGATGCTCAACGCCGTGAACCTGGCCTTCGTCGCCCTGTCGCAGCAGGTGGGGATCGAGGGCCAGGTGTTCGTCTTCTTCGTGATGACCGTCGCGGCGGCCGAGGCGGCCGTGGGGCTGGCCATCATTATCTCGATCTTCCGGCTCAACGAGACGGTGGATATCAAGGACTTCAACCTGCTCAGGTGGTAGGCGCACATGCACGGATTCGAGCCGACCCTCCTGGGATGGATCATCCTGCTCCCGTTGATCGGGTTCCTGGTCAACGGCGCAGTAGCGTTCCTGGCCCCGGAGAAGAAGTCGCTGCCGACCTGGATCGGGCCCGGCGCCATCGGGCTGTCGTTCCTCGTGGCGCTGATCAACTTCGTCGGTATGCTGGGGGCCGATCTCCACGACCCCATCGTCCAGACGTACTGGTCCTGGATGCCCATCGGGGAGCTCCAGGTGGACGCGGCGCTGCAGCTGGATCAGCTGTCCATGCTCATGGCGATGATCGTCACGGGCGTCAGCTTCGTGATCCATGTCTTCAGCGTGGGTTACATGAAGGACGACCCGGGGTACGCGCGCTACTTCGCGTACCTGAACCTGTTCGTCTTCTTCATGACCACGCTGGTGCTGGCCGCCAACTTCCCGCTCATGTTCGTGGGCTGGGAGGGTGTCGGGCTCTGCAGCTATCTCCTGATCGGGTTCTGGTTCAAGGACAGGGAGAAGGCCGACGCGGGGAAGAAGGCGTTCGTGGTGAACCGGATCGGCGATTTCGGGTTCCTGATCGCCATGTTCATGCTCTTCAGCCACCTCGGGACGCTCGACTTCGTGGAGGTCTTCCACGCAGCGCCTGAGGCGTTCGCGTACGGCGGCGGTGTGGTGACGGCCATCGCGCTCTTCCTCTTCCTGGGTGCCACCGGGAAGAGCGCCCAGATCCCGCTCTACGTGTGGCTCCCGGACGCCATGGCGGGCCCGACGCCCGTCAGCGCCCTGATCCACGCGGCCACCATGGTCACGGCGGGCGTGTACCTGGTGGCTCGGGCCAGCGTGCTCTTCGCCCTGGCACCGGCGGCGGCCATCACGGTGGCCGTGGTGGGGGCCGCCACGGCGCTCTTCGCCGCCACCATCGGCCTGGTCCAGACCGACATCAAGAAGGTGCTGGCCTACTCCACCGTCTCCCAGCTCGGGTACATGTTCGTGGGCGTGGGTGTGGGCGCGTACGCAGCGGGCGTGTTCCACCTGATGACGCACGCCTTCTTCAAGGCACTGCTGTTCCTGGGCGCCGGCGCCGTGATCCACGCCATGCACGAGGCGTTTCACCACACGCACCAGGATGACTGGGACGCCCAGGACATGCGCAACATGGGCGGGCTGCGCCACCACATGAAGAAGACGTGGATCTTCATGTGGATCGCGACGCTGGCCATCGCCGGCGTCTGGCCGTTCGCCGGCTTCTTCAGCAAGGATGAGATCATCTGGCAGGCCGCCGCCCGGGCGATCGGGCCGTTCGAGGGGTGGTTCACCCTGGTCTGGATCCTGGCCCTCGTGGCCGCGCTCCTGACCGCGTTCTACATGACGCGGCTCATGATCATGACCTTCCACGGCGAGAACCGGAGCGGGGAGGGTGGCAAGCACATCCACGCGGCCCCGGCGGTCATGTGGATCCCTCTCGGTATCCTGGCCGCGGCCTCGGTGGTGGGCGGCTGGATCAACGTGCCCCACGCCATCGGTGACAACGCACTGCTGGGGATTGTGCCGCACTCCGAATGGCTGCACGAATGGCTGCACCCGCTGACAGCGGAAGCCGATCACGTCTTCGAGGCGAACGTGGGCGCGCTGGCCCACTCGTCGCCGTTGGGCGGCGGCGAGCTGTTCTGGGCCTTCCTCTCCTTCGGGCTCGCCGTGGCGGTGATCCTGTTGTCGTCGCGCTGGCTCAAGAGCCGGGAGCGGAAGCCGGTGCACGAGAGCCCCGCGTTCGAGGGCTTCGCCAAGGTGCTATACAACAAGTGGTACGTGGACGAGATCTACGACGCGGTGGTCGTACAGCCGGTGATCCGGCTGTCGCGGGCCGCGTGGCGCTTCGTGGATGACGGGATCATCGACGGGATGGTGAACGGCGCCGGAGTTCTCGCCCGGGGGTTCGGCTGGATCGGTTCACGGATCCAGACGGGCAGTCTGAATGCATACGCTTTCGCCATTGCGGTGGGAGCGATCCTGATTCTCCTGAGCGTCGTGGGGCTGTAGCGTCATGGGATTCCTCGAGGCGATCGGGTACGGTGGCTGGGTGCTGCACTTCCTGCTCTGGTTCCCGCTGGTGGGCATGGCGATCGTCATGCTCGGACCCGCGAGCCGGGCCAAGGAGGTGGCGTTCGGCGTGGCGTTGGTGGAGTTCGTGGTGTCGATCCCGCTGTGGTTCGCCTTCGACGCACTCAACGCCTCGTTCCAGTTCCAGACGGCCGTCCCATGGATCGAGAGCTGGGGTATCTTCTATCGGGTGGGGATCGACGGGATCAGCGTGCTGTTGGTGCTGCTGACCACGTTCCTCATGCCGCTGGCGATCCTGGGCTCGTTCAAATACATCCAGGAGAAGGAGCGGACCTTCTACGGGATGATGCTCCTCCTCCAGGTCGGGATCATCGGGGTCTTCGTGGCCCTCGACCTGTTCCTGTTCTTCGTGTTCTGGGAGCTGATGCTGGTGCCGATGTACTTCATCATCGGCGTCTGGGGTGGTGAGCGCCGGATCTACGCGGCCATCAAGTTCTTCCTCTACACGGCCGTGGGGTCCCTCCTGATGCTGGTCGGGATCCTCTACCTCTTCTTCAAGTACCAGATGGCCACGGGCGAGCTCAGCTTCGCGTACGTGGACCTGCTGGACCTGACGTTGAGCATGCGCGAGCAGGCGTGGCTCTTCGGGGCCTTCGCCCTCGCCTTCGCCATCAAGGTCCCCATGGTCCCGTTCCACACCTGGCTGCCCGACGCCCACGTCCAGGCACCCACGCCCGGATCCGTGGTGCTGGCCGCGGTGCTCCTGAAGATGGGTGCGTACGGCTTCCTGCGGTTCCTGCTCCCGTTCTTCCCGTGGGCGGCCACCGAGCCGACCATCGTCACCATCATGATGGTGCTCGGGTTGGCGGGAATCACCTACGCGGCGTGGGTCGCGGCGGTGCAGCCCGACGCCAAGAAGCTCATCGCGTACACCTCGGTGGCCCATATGGGCTTCGTGGTGCTCGGGATCTTCGCCCTCACGCTGCAGGGGATGCAGGGCGCCATGATCGTGCTGCTGAGTCACGGCGCGTCGACGGGGGCCATGTTCCTCCTCCTCGGCATGCTGTACGAGCGCCGGCACACCCGGACCATCGCCGAGTTCGGGGGGCTGGCCGCCACCATGCCGATGTTCGGCACCATTTTCATGATCACGGCGCTGGCCAGTATCGGGCTGCCCGGCACCAGTGGGTTCGTAGGTGAATTTCTGACGCTGCTGGGCACCTTCGAGACCCACCCGGTGGTGGCGGTAGTGGCGGCCACGGGCGTGATCTTCGCCGCCTACTACATGCTGCCCATGGTGCAGAGGATCTGGTTCAACGCGCCCGACAAGCCGGAGAACCAGGACCTGCCGGATCTGAGCCGACGTGAGCTCACGGTGCTCGTCCCGCTGGTGGTGGTCATGATCTGGATGGGCGTGTATCCGAAACCGTTCCTCGAGCGGACGGAGCTGGCGGTGAGTGAGGTCATCGAGACGGTGGAGCGCTATCAGGACCTGCCGGCCGACGTGCTGGCGCCGAACATGACCACGCGATCGGCGCTGCAGCAGCGGATCTCGCAGAACGAAGCCGCGGAGCCCGAGCCGGCTCCGCCCCGAGGATCGGAAGAAGAAGACGATATGACCGTGGCAGCGACGTTCGCGGCGGAGGCCCGCCATGCTGATTGATTACTCCTCGCCCGTGGATTTCCTCTGGGCGCTGGCGCCCGAGGTCACACTGACCTTCTTCGCGCTGCTGGTGCTCATGGTGGACGTGTTCCAGCGGGGAGAGGAAGGCGGCCCCGCCCACCTGAGTATCGCGTGGCTCTCGGTCCTGGGAATCGCCGTGACGGCGGTGGCGAACACGTGGCTCCTCGGGCTCGAGGAAGCGACGGCCACGGGGGCCATCGCCCTGGACACGTTCCGGGTGTACACGAACTACCTCTTCCTGGGCGCCGCGGCACTGTTCGTACCCCTCTCCTGGCGCTACCTGGGCGAGGAGCGGATGCGGCACGGCGAGCTGTACGCCCTGGTGCTCCTGGCCACGGTGGGGATGATGTTCTTCGCCGGGACCCGGGACCTCATGCTGGTCTTCCTCGGGCTCGAGCTCATGTCCGTGGCGGTGTACGTGCTGACGGCGGTGAACCGGCGGGATCGGCGATCCGCCGAGGCCGGGCTCAAGTATTTCCTGCTCGGCGCGTTCTCCAGCGCCTTCTTCCTCTTCGGGATCGCCATGATCTTCGGTGGCGCCGGGAGCGTGAACCTGACGCTGGTGGCCCAGAGCATCCAGGGCGGGAGCGACAACCTGCTGCTCAAGGGCGGCGTTGCGCTGCTCCTGGTAGGCTTCGGCTTCAAGGTGGCGGCGGTGCCGTTCCACATGTGGACGCCCGATGCGTACGAAGGGGCCCCGGCCCCGGTGACCGGCTTCATGGCCGCGGCGGTGAAGGCGGCGGCGTTCGCGGCGTTCCTGCGGGTCTTCTTCACCGGGCTGCTCGGGATGTACGAGGTCTGGTTCGGCGCGGTGGCGATCCTGGCGGTGGTCACCATGATCGCGGCGAACCTGATCGCGCTGTGGGAGGACAGCGTGAAGCGGATGCTGGCGTACTCCAGCATCGCTCATGCCGGCTATCTGCTGGTGGCAGTGGCGGCGGCCTCGGCGCTCGGCGCCGCGTCGTTCCTCTACTACCTGGTGGTGTACACGCTCATGACCATGGGTGCCTTCGCCATCGTCTTCCTGGTGAGTCAGAAGCACGAGCTCCGGCCCGGGATCAGCGAGTACGGCGGACTCGGATGGCAGGTCCCGGTGGTGGGGATCACGATGACGGTCTTCCTGCTCTCGCTGGCCGGTGTGCCGCCCACCGGCGGGTTCTGGGGCAAGTTCGCGATCCTGCGGGCGGCCGTGGAACAGCGCTACATCTGGCTGGCGGTGACCCTCGTCCTGACGTCGCTGGTGTCATACTACTACTACCTGCGGGTGGCGTGGTACATGTGGTTCCGTGAGCCCGATGAGGCGGTGGCCGATCAAGAGGTCACGGTGTCTCCGGGGCTCCGGACCGCACTGGTCCTGGCGGCCGTGGCCGTGCTCCTGCTCGGGATCTTCCCGGCACAGGTGCTGGATGTGGCGCAGCAGAGTGCCACGACGCTCCTCGAGCTGCCGCTGAGTCTGCTGGCCGCGCCCTGAGCGCTCGAGACAATTGAACCAGGACCCGGGCCCCGCCGAACAACGGGGCCCGGGCCGTTTTTCCCCGCTGGGGAGGGACCGTAAACCGATGAACTCGATGCAACTGAACGAGCATATCTTCCGTGAATACGACATCCGGGGCGTGGTGGCCGAAGATCTGACCGGGGCGATCCCGGAGTGGATCGGCCGGGCCTTCGGCAGCGAGCTACGGGCGAGCCACGACGGCCGGACGGACCTGCGGGTGGTGGTCGGTCACGACAACCGGCCGAGCTCGCCGGACCTGGCGAATCAGGTGACCGCCGGGCTGCGAGCCGCCGGGGTGAACGTGGTCTTCGTGAGCACGGTGCCCACGCCCGTCCTGTACTGGGCCGTGGAGCGGCTCGAGGCCGATGGCGGGATCCAGATCACGGGGTCCCACAACCCGCCCGAGTACAACGGGTTCAAGATGCTGGCGGATGGGAAGTCGTTCTACGGCGCGGCGATCCAGCGGCTGAAGGAGCGGATCCGGAGTCAGAGCTTCGCCGACGGGGAAGGCAGCCGCGAAGAGCGGGAGATCCTTGACGATTACATGACCGACGTCGCCGAGCGTTTCGATCTGCCCCGACCGGTGAAGGTGGTGGTGGATTGCGGTAACGGCGTCGCCAGCGTGGTGGCGGTGAAGCTGCTGGAGCGGATCGGCGCCGAAGTGATCCCGCTCTACTGCGAGTCGGACGGGACCTTCCCGAACCATCACCCCGACCCCACGGTGGACGAGTACATCGCCGACCTGATCGCTACGGTGAAGTCGGAGGGCGCCGAGGTGGGGGTGGGGTTCGACGGCGATGCGGACCGGATCGGCGCCGTGGACGAACACGGCGAGATCGTACGCGGCGACCTGCTCCTCCTCCTCTTCGCGCTGGACGTGATGGCGCAGGAGGGCGCCCCGCAGACGCTGGTGTTCGATGTGAAATGCTCGCAGGCGGTGCCGGAGGTGCTCGAGAAGCACGGCGGGAACCCCGTCATGTGGAAGACGGGCCACTCCCTGATCAAGGAGAAGATGAAGGAGACCGGCGCCCCGGTGGCCGGGGAGCTCTCCGGCCATATCTGCTTCTCCGATGACTATTACGGGTTCGACGACGCGGTCTACGCGGCGTGCCGGCTGGTGGACCTGCTGGCCCGGTCCGAGGAGCCCCTCTCCCAGCGGGTGAGCCGGTTCCCGGACTACGTCTCCACCCCGGAGATCCGGGTGGAGGTGCCGGAGACGGAGAAGTTCGAGATCGTGGCCCGGGCCGTAGCGCACTTCTCCGAGCAGCACGAGGTGATCGACGTGGACGGCGCCCGCGTGCTGTTCGAAGGCGGGTGGGGTCTGCTCCGGGCATCCAACACGCAGCCGGTGCTCGTGCTGCGCTACGAGGCGCGCACGGACGCGCAGCTCGACGCCATCCGGGAGACGATGGAGGGCTGGCTCGAAAGCCAGGGGATCGAGCCCTGAGATGCGTCGGGTAGGACGGATCGCCCTGATCGGCGTCGTCGCCGTCCTGGTCCTGATGATCGCGGGCCGGATGGCGGTGGAGTTCTACACCGACCTCCTCTGGTACCACGGCGTGGGCTACCTGTCCACCTTCTGGAAGCGGTTCACCCTCGGGCTCGCCGTCCGGTCCGTGGCGGCGCTGGTGGCGGCCGGGTTCGTCTTCGCGAACCTCTGGTGGGTTGCCCGGCACCTGGGACCGGTCCGGGTCCGCCGTCGGTACGCCAATATCGAGATCGCCGAGGAGGTGCCCCGCAAGTACTTGCTGGGGATCGTGGTGCTGGTGGCCGTCCTGGGTGGCTGGTGGCTCGCGGAGTTCCAGTTCGGCGAGCCGGTGGTACTGGCCGTGGCCGCCTGGCTCGATCAGGTGGCGTGGGGGGTGGTGGACCCGCTGTTCGGTCACGACGTGGCTTTCTACGTCTTCTCGCTGCCGGTTGCGATCCGTGTCCTCGAGTACATGATCCTGGTGACGGTATGGTCTGTGGCGCTCGTGGCGCTCGGCCATGTGCTGGTGGGTGGGATCGAGTGGGAGGAGGGCCGCGTCTCCATGACGGGCCCGGCCCGGCGCCACCTCGGGGTACTGGGGGCGGCGATCCTGGTGCTCCTGGGCATCCGGTTCTGGCTCGGACGCTACCTGCTGGTGGTCGACGGGAACGGCGTGGCCGGCGCCCTCGGTTTCACCGATGTGCAGGCGCGGCTGCCGATGGTCTGGGTCCTCGCGCTGTTGGCCGCGGTCGCCGCCGCGGCGTTCCTCTACGGTGTGTGGCGACGATCGCTCATGGTCCCGGTGGTGGCACTCGGCGGGCTCCTGGTGGCCGGCGTGCTTCTCGGTGGGGCGTATCCGGCGCTGGTGCAGAAGTTCCAGGTGGAGCCGAACGAGCTGAGCAGGGAGGCGCCGTATATCCGCTGGAACCTGGAGTTCACCCGTCGCGCATACGCCCTCAATACCATGGAGCGGCGGTCGTTCCCGTACCGGGAGGGGGCGCGCCCGGCCAGAGCGACGCTCCCGAGCCGGCTGGCCCGGCTGCCGCTGTGGGACACCGAGCCGCTGGCGCAGGCGTTCAACGAGATCCAGACGCTGTACCCGTACTACCGGTTCACCGACGTCGACTACGGCCGCTACGGTCCGCCCGGCGAGGAGCAGCAGGTGGCTCTCGGCGTTCGGGAGTTTCAGCCGTCGGGGCTGGAGGAGGGGAGCCGGACCTGGCAGAGCCTGCGCCTGAACCCGTCGTACATCCGGGGGCTCGGCGCCGTGGTGGCCCCCGCGCACCCGGACGTGCGGTCCGATGGGACGCCCACTCTCTGGATCCGGAACGTGAACCCCGTGGTCACGGACACGGTTGCGTGGCCGGCCCGGCCGCTGGACCGGCCGAGCATCTTCTTCGGCGAGACCATGGGGGAGTACGTGATCGTGGTGCCCGGTCGGGATAACCAGTTCACCGGTGAACCGGGCGAGGCGTTCCCGCGGGGCGTGCCATTGAGCTCGTTCTTCCGCGTGCTGGCCTTCGCCTGGCGGTTCGGGGATGAGACGCTCCTCTTCAGCGGGGAGGTGACCCGGGAGAGCCGGATCGTCTTCCGCCGGGCTGTCGGCGAGCGGGTGGCGGCGCTGGCGCCGTTCGTCGTGTGGGACGAGGACGCCACGCCCACCATCGTGGACGGGCGCGTGGTCTGGCTCCTGGACGGCTACACCGTGTCGGAGTCGTTTCCGCTGTCCCGGGCCGTGCCCCTCGGCCGCAGGCAGGTGCGCTATATGCGGCCATCGGTGAAAGCCTCTGTGGATGCGCTCACGGGCGAGGTCCGGCTCTACGCCGTGGATGACGACCCCGTGCTGCGGACGTACCGTGCGACCTTCCCGGATCTCTTCGTGCCCCTCGATCAGATGCCCGCCGCGCTCCGGCGCCACCTGGTCTATCCCGAGCTGGCGCTCCAGGTGCAGGCGGAGATCCTCGAGGAACACCACCTGCAGCGGGCGGAGCCGTTCTACGCCGGCCAGGACGTGTGGGAGCGGCCCCGGGAGTCGGCGCCCAACGGGGGGATGCGGGAGGTGGGGCCGGTCTACGGACTCCTGCCCGTCCCCGGGGAGCGACGGGTCGAGTTCCTGGGCACGATCCCGTTCATCGCACGGGGCCGCCAGAACATGACGGCGCTGCTGGTGGTGGGGAATGACGGCGGCCGGTACGGGGAGCTGACGCTCTACGAGTTCCCCCGGGACCAGCAGATCCCGGGGCCCGGGCAGGTCCAGGCCATCATCGAGCAGGACCCGGTGATCTCCCCGGAGCTCTCGCTCCTCCGGCAGCGGGGGAGCGGCGTGAACACGGGTCGGGTCCGCGTCGTGCCGCTGGACAGCTCGGTGCTTTACGTGCAGCCGCTCTTCCTGAGCGCGGATGAGAACCCGATCCCGGAGCTCTGGCGCGTGGTGGTGAGCGACGGCCGGAACGTGGCCATGGCCGAGACGCTGCCCGGGGCCATGGCCGCGCTGGAGCTCCCGTTGAAAGACCGGGAGGAGACCGGACGCGGGGGGACAGAAGATGGACCATCGCTGCGCTGGTCTCGCGAGGCGCTCGATCTCCTGGACCGGGCGCAGGAGCGGCTGAGAGCCGGCGACTGGGCCGGCTACGGAGAGGCGCTCGCCGGGCTGCGGGCGCTGCTGGAGAGGATGGAACAGCAGAGAGGCGGAAACCTGTGAATATAGATCGAGAGCGGAACGGCGCGGATCGCGGTCCGCGTCACGGTTGCCGGTGCCCGGGGGGCGGGTTATGATGGCGCCGCCGGAGCAGGGTCGGACCATCGTGGTGGCGCTGGGCGGGAACGCGCTGCAGCCGCCAGAAGGACGCGGCGATATCTACGAGCAGTTCGCCCATACCCGGGCGAGTCTCGAGCCGCTGGTGGCGCTGGCCCGTGAGGGTTGGCGCATCGCCGTGGTGCACGGCAACGGGCCCCAGATCGGTGACGATCTGCGACGCAGCGAGGCCGTGCGCGAGGAGATCCCGCCGCTCCCGGTGGGGGTCCTGGTGGCCGGGACCGAGGGCTGGATCGGGTACATGGTCCAGCAGTCGCTCCAGAACGTCCTCGATCGGTTCGGCGTGAAACGGGATGTGACCACGATCGTCACCCAGGTGGTGGTGGACGTGGACGCCCCGGAGAGTCGGGAGCCGGTGAAGCCCATCGGCCGCACCATGGACGAGGCTACGGCCCGGGCCCTGGAAAAGGAGGGCGTGCCCGTGCGGGAGACGCCGAAGGGGTGGCGTCGCCTGATCGCCTCGCCTCGACCGATCCGGATCGTGGAGCATGACCAGATCCGGCGGCTGGTGGAATCCGGCACCATCGTGATCGCGGCGGGTGGGGGCGGGATCCCCGTCTACATCGACCCGAAGCTCGGGATCGAAGGGATGGACGCGGTGATCGACAAGGACCGGGCGGGCCAGGTGCTGGCCGGCGACATCGACGCCATGAAGTTCGTGATCCTGACCGACGTGGACGGTGTCTACCGGGGGTTCGGCACCCCGACCGAGGAGTTGATCAAGGACTTGACGGTGAGCGAGGCGCGGGCCTTGCTCGCGACTGATGAGCTGGGGGCCGGCAGCATGGCTCCGAAAGTGGAGGCGGCCGTCGCGTTCGTTGAATCGGGCGGCGAGGCCGCGCACATCGGCCGATTGGAAGCGGGACTGGACGTAGTCGAAGGACGAACTGGAACGACCATCCGGGCAGGGTGACATGAATATCCACGAGTACCAGGCGAAGGAGATCTTCCGCGACCACGGGCTCCCCGTACCGCCGGGAGAGGTGGCGCAAACTGCCGACGAGGCGCGAGCCATCGCCGAGAAGTATGGCGGAACGGTAGTGGTCAAGGCACAGGTCCACACCGGCGGGCGAGGGAAGGCGGGCGGGGTGAAGCTGGCCAGCTCCGCCGACGAGGCCCGCGAGCACGCCGAGGCGATCCTCGGGATGGACATCAAGGGGTTGACCGTGGAGACCGTGCTGGTCACGCCCACCGAAGACATCGAGACCGAGTCGTACGTGGGCGTCATCGTCGACCGCGGCTCGAAGCGGCCCGTCTTCATGGTGAGCCGCGAGGGCGGGGTCGACATCGAGGAGGTGGCCGAGACGAACCCGGACGCCATCCGTCGTCTGGCCGTGGACCCCCGCTACGGGCTCCTCCCGTTCCAGGCGTACTGGCTCGGCGCCAGCCTGTACGATGACGTGAAGCAGCAGCGGGCGGCCGCCAAGGCCATGAGCCAGCTCTACGACGCGTTCATCGACGCTGGTGCGAGCCTGGCGGAGATCAACCCGCTCATCACCACGCCAGAGGGCGAGGTGAAGGCCATCGATGCGAAGATGAACATCGATGACAACGAACTCTTCCGGAAGCCGGAGATCGAGGAGCTGCGGGACACGTCGGCAGAGCCGCCGTCGGAGACCAAGGCCCGGGACGCGAGCCTGACGTACATCAAGCTCGATGGGAACATCGGGGCGGTGGTGAACGGCGCGGGACTGGCCATGGCCACCATGGACCTGATCAAGTTCTACGGCGGCGAGCCGGCCAACTTCCTGGACATCGGCGGCTCGTCGAGCCCGGAGAAGGTCATCAGCGCGCTGGAGATCATCACCAGTGACACGAACGTGAAGGTGATCCTCTTCAACATCTTCGGCGGGATCACCCGGTGCGACGACGTGGCCAACGGGATCGTGACGGCCATGAAGCGGCTGGACTTCGACCTCCCGATCGTGATCCGGCTGACCGGGACGAACGAAGAGG
Source organism: uncultured Gemmatimonadaceae bacterium (assembly GCA_964605205.1). GTDB lineage: Bacteria > Gemmatimonadota > Gemmatimonadetes > Longimicrobiales > RSA9 > JAWVYT01. The sequence goes on along the minus strand of CAZSBL010000006.1, from coordinate 20,949 downwards.
AGGGGGTCGAGATTCTGGAGGATGCGGGGTTCAGCGCCTCCACCTCCATGGACGATGTGGTGGAGCGGGCCGTGGAGATGGCGGGCTGACCCGTGGTTTCCAGCGTACTCGGGGTGGTATTCGTATTCGGGCTGAGATCCAAGCGGAAGGCTAGATAAACCATGGCGATTTTCATTGACAGGAACACCCGGCTCGTGGTCCAGGGGATCACCGGGCGCGATGGGGCGTTCCATACCGAGGAGATGATGGAGTACGGCACGAGCGTGGTCGCGGGGGTGACCCCCGGCCGGGGCGGCCAGACATTCGACGCGGCCAGCCAGAGTGTGCCGATCTTCGACAGCATGGACCAGGCGGTGGCCGAAACCGAGGCCAACACGAGCGTCATCTACGTGCCGCCGCGCTTCGCCGCCGATGCCATCATGGAGGCCGCCGAAGCCGGCGTGGACTTCATTGTGGCCATCACCGAAGGGATCCCGGTCCTCGACATGACCCGGGTCTACCGCTTCGTCCAGGAGAAGGGTGCGCGGCTGCTCGGGCCGAACTGCCCGGGCGCCCTCTCGCCGGGCCAGGCGAAAGTCGGGATCATGCCGGGCTCTATCGTGGCCGAGGGCAACGTGGGCGTGGTCTCCCGCTCCGGCACCCTGACCTACGAGGTGGTCTACCAGCTGACCCAGGCCGGGATCGGACAGTCCACCTGCATCGGAATCGGCGGCGACCCGATCATCGGGACCAACTTCATCGACACCCTCGAAGCCTTCGAGGCGGACCCGGCGACGGATGCCGTGGTCATGATCGGCGAGATCGGGGGCACCGCCGAGCAGGACGCTGCCACGTTCGTGAAGGAGAAGATGTCGAAGCCCGTGGTCGGGTTCATTGCCGGCCAGACGGCGCCTCCGGGGCGCCGGATGGGCCACGCGGGCGCCATCATCAGCGGCTCCGCCGGTACGGCGGAGGAGAAGATGCAGGCGTTCGAGGACCACGGCATCGCCGTCATGAAGCGGCCGGCGGATGTGGTGGAGCTGATCCAGGACGTGCTGTAGCCGGCTCGCCCGGCCTCCCATGGATCTACTCGACCTGCTCCGGCCGGAGCACGTGGTAGTGCCCCTCGAGGCGCCCGACCTGCGAACGGCCATCACCGTGCTGGTGGACCGCCTCGAGGAGGCCGGCGCCGTGGAGCCCTCGGCCGCGCTGCGCGAGCGCATCGCGATGCAGCCGCTCCGTGAGGCGGTGGCCGTCACCGATGCGGCGGTCCTGCCGCACTACCGCTCCGAGCACGTGCACGCCCTCGCGGTGGGGCTCGGTGTATCGCCCGAGCCGCTCCCGTGCCGGGAGCAGGGGTGCGAGCTCGCGCCCCGCATCGTCGCCGTTATCCTGGCGCCACGGGAGTCCGCAACCCTTTACCTGCAGACCGCATCGACTCTGACCCGGCTGTTCCGCGAGCCCCGTGTAACGGACGCGCTGCTGGCCCGGTCCGATCCGGCGTCGCTCCTCGCGCTCCCGCAGCTGCAGGACGTGCGGATCCAGCCGAGTCTGAGCGTGCGCGATGTCATGGCCCACCGGATCCACCCGATCGAGCCCGATGCCACGGTGCGGAGCGCCCTCGACCTCATGCTGCGAAAAAGACTCAACGCCGTACCGGTGGTAGGGGAAAAGGGCGAGGTGATGGGGCTGGTCGGCGAGAGCGACATCATGCGCGCACTCCTGCCCAAGATCCCCCGGACCGGCGCCGACGAGCCGGAGGGCGAACTGGACCCCGGTGACCAGCCCGTCCGCGACATCATGGCCCGGTCCGTGCTTTGCGTCTCCGATGACCTCGGCGTCAGCGAAGTGGCCAGCATGATGATCAACAAGGACGTGAAGCAGATCCCCGTTGTCCACGAGGGTGCCATCACCGGCATGGTCTCGCGGGCCGATATCATTCGCAAACTCTTCGGTCACGGCTGAAGCCGCCCGAGCACGAAACCGAACTCTGAACCGATTCGAAGCCCCATGGAACAGACCCTCGCCATCATCAAGCCCGATGCCACCGAGCGTGGCCTCACCGGCCAGATCCTCGCACACCTCGAAGACGCCGGCTTCACCATCCGCGCCATGCGCCGCATGCGCCTGACCGAGCCCCAGGCCCGGGAGTTCTACGCCGTCCACAAGAACCGGCCGTTCTACGCCGAGCTCGTGGAGTTCATGATCTCCGGCCCCGTGGTCCCGGTCCTCCTCGAAGCCGAAGACGCGGTCCCGAAGCTGCGGGAAGTCATCGGGGCCACCGACCCGGCCGACGCGGAGGAAGGTACCATCCGCGCACTCTACGCCGAGTCCAAGGGCCGCAACTCGATCCACGCCTCCGATGCGCCGGAGACCGCCGCCCGGGAGATCCGCTTCTTCTTCTCGGAGGCGGAGGAGATCGCCAGCCGCTGACAAACTCGGAACCGCGTGTTACGCTTGATGATGCCGGCGCGGCCCCGCGTTGACAGAACGAGGCGGTTCCGTAATCTTACCAAGCTATGCTTCATGTCGACCTTAACCGCCTCGCGCGGGAAGGCCGTCTACGCGTCGAGGTCGATGTCCCGACCGATGCCGGATTGTGGGATGATACGGATCTGACGCCGCGGTCGCCCCTGGAGGTGCGGTTGGATGCGCAGCAGGCGGGTCCGGATGTGGTCGTGCGCGGTCGGGTCCGTGGAACGTTCGAGCAGGCGTGTCGGCGGTGTCTCGAGCCGGTGGAGGTGGAGGTCGACGAGGAGCTGGGCCGGCTGTATCGGGCGGCGGACGATCTCGGGGAGGAGGAGTCCGAGGACGTGATGCCGCTGCCGGACACGGCGGAGCTGGACCTGAGCGAGGCGGTCCGGGAGCAGGCCCTGGTAGGGGTGCCGCGGTACGCGTACTGCCGCCAGGACTGCAAGGGGCTGTGTCCCCAGTGTGGCACGAATTGGAACGAGTCCGGGTGCGAGTGCACCACGGACGAGACGGATGAACGTTGGGCGCCGCTCCGGCAGTTGCAGTCGGACGGGTAGGGAGGATCCATGGCGGTACCGAAGAAGAGGACATCGAAGCAGCGGAAGCGTAAGCGGCGCACGCATCACAAGATGCCGGTGGCGAACCTGAGCGCGTGCCCGAACTGCGGGGACCCGAAGCTGCCGCATCGGGTGTGCCCTACCTGTGGCACGTACAAGGGCGAGCAGGTGGTCGACATCGACGAGTTGTAGGCGGGAGCCTCCCCGTTGCGCATAGCGGTAGACGCCATGGGGACGGACCGCCATCCGTCGGTGGAGGTCCGTGGAGTCGTGGCGGCGCTGGACGAGCTGCCCGACTCGTTCGAAGTCGTGCTGGTCGGAGATGAGGCCCGGGTCCGGGAGGAGCTGGACACCATCGGGCACACGCCGAACGGCCGGCTTTCCATCATCCACGCATCCGAGCGCATCGATCCCCACGAGGCACCGGCGGCGGCCGTGCGGCGCAAGCCGGACTCGTCGATCGTGGTCGGGATCAAGCTGCAGAAGGAAGGGCGGGCGGACGCGTTCGTGAGCGCGGGCTCGACGGGGGCGGTCATGGCGGCATCGCTGTTGATGCTGCGGCCGCTGCCCGGGGTGGACCGACCGGCCATCGCGGCCATGGTTCCGACCTCGAAGGGGCCGATGGTGCTCGTGGATGCCGGCGCCAACGTGGACTGCAAGCCGGAGAACCTGGAGCAGTTCGCCCGCCTCGGCGCGGTGTATGCCCGGGATGTGCTGGGCCGGGACCGGCCCCGGATCGGGCTGCTGAACATCGGGGAAGAGCCGGAGAAGGGGAACGAGCTGGCGGTGGAGACGCACCGTCGCCTGGCGGTCTCCGAGCTCGAGTTCGTCGGCAACGTCGAGGGTCGGCAGATCATCGAGGGCGCGTGCGACGTCCTGGTGGCCGACGGGTTCGCGGGCAACGTGCTGCTGAAGTTCTACGAGAGCGTGGCCGGCTTCGTGCTGGGCCTGCTCCACCGGGACCTGGGGGATGGCGGACGCGATTCGCCCGACGACCGGGTCGCGCGGATCCTGGACTACGCCGAGTACGGCGGAGCGCCGCTGCTGGGCGTGAACGGGATCTCCATCATCTGTCACGGCGATTCGCCGCCGCGGGCAATCACGAACGCTCTGAGGGCGGCCGAGACCGCCTCGAACGCTCACATGGTCGGCCATATCCGCGAGGAGGTCGGCATTCACCCCGAACACGCATGAGGATCCCGAAGCCCAGGGTAGAGATCATCTCGACCGGCCGCTGGCTCCCGGACCGGGTGGTGACGAACCACGACCTGGAGGAGGAGCTGGACACGTCGGACGAGTGGATCCGGGAGCGAACCGGGATCGTGGAGCGGCGGATCGCCGCGGACGATGTCGGGGCCGCCGACATGGGGGCGAACGCCGCCCGCATCGCCATGGAGCGGGCGGGGATCCATCCGGGTGAGGTGGACGTGATCGTGGTGTCCACGGCAACGCCGGACCGGCTGCTGCCGTCCACGGCCGTGGACATCCAGGCGCTGCTCGGCGCCGAGAACGCCGCCGCGTATGACATCTCGGCGGCGTGCTCCGGGTTCCTCTACGGGCTGAGCATCGCGGAAGGGCACCTGATCAGTGGCCGCGCGGAGATCGCGCTGGTGATCTCCACGGAGAAGATGAGCGCCATCGTGGACTGGGAAGACCGTTCCACGGCGGTGCTGTTCGGCGATGGCGCGGGGGCGGCGGTGGTGAAGCAGACGGAGAACGGCCGCGGACTCATCTCCAGCTTCAGCCGCTCCGACGGCTCGCTGGCCGAGTTGCTCTGGCGGCCGGCCGGCGGCGCGAAGGAGCCGATGACCCGGGACGTGCTGGAAGCGCGCAGCCACCTGGTCCAGATGGCGGGCCGGGAGGTCTTCAAGGCGGCCGTCCGTTCCATGGCGGAGTCTGCGGATCAGGCGCTGCTGCGGGCCGGGCTCACCGGCGGGGATATCGACCTGTTCATCCCGCACCAGGCGAATATCCGGATCATCGAGGCCACGGCCAAGTACGCGGACGTGCCGATGGACAAGGTCTACGTGAACGTGGACCGGTTCGGGAACATGAGCTCCGCCACGATCCCGGTGGCGCTGGACGAGGCGCTGGAAGCCGGCCGGATCGAGGAAGGCGACTACATCCTGATGGTGGCCTTCGGGGCGGGCTTCACCTGGGGCTCGGCGGTGATTCAGTGGTAGCGCTCCTCTTCCCGGGTCAGGGCTCCCAGTACGTCGGAATGGGCCGGGACCTGGCCGAGGCGTATCCCGAGGCGCGGGCGGTGTTCCAGCGGGCGGACGAGGCCCTGGGCACGGCGCTGACCGAGGTCATGTGGAGCGGCCCGGAGGACGAGCTCACGGCCACCCACAACGCACAGCCGGCCATCCTGACGCACTCGGTGGCGGTCCACACGCTGGTGGCGGAGTCCCTCGGCGATGTGCGCATGGCCGCCGGCCATTCGCTGGGCGAGTTCAGCGCCCACGTGGCCGCCGGGACGCTCGGCTTCGAGGACGCGGTCCGGGCGGTGCGGCGTCGGGGCGAGCTGATGTTCGAGTCGGGGGAGGCGAGGCCGGGGACGATGGCCGCGATCATCGGACTCGATGACGAGGTGGTGGAGCGGGTCTGCCGGGAAGCGGCGGAGGCCGGCGGCGACTGCGTGCCGGCGAACTTCAACACGCCTGGCCAGATCGTGATCAGCGGGGATGAGCCGGCGGTGGCCCGGGCCATGGCGATGGCCAAGGAGGCCGGTGCGAAGCGGGCGCTGCCGTTGAACGTCTCCGGCGCCTTCCACTCGCCACTCATGGAGGTGGCGGAGTCGGGACTGCGCGAGCACCTGTCGGACGTCAACTTCTTGTTGCCGGCCTTCCCGGTGGTCTCGAATGTGTCCGCCGAGCCGGTCTCCGATCCGGAAGAAGCGCGTGTACTGCTGATCGAGCAGCTGACCTCGCCCGTGCGCTGGGCGGCTTCCATGCGTACCATGCTGGACGAGGGCGTCGACCGATTCATCGAGCTCGGACCCGACCGGGTGCTGACGGGGCTGATGCGACGGATCGAGCGGGGCGCCGAGGTCGTGAGCGTGGACACGGCCGAGCAGGTGGACACCTTCCTGAAGGGATAGACCATGGCGGACGGCAGATTGAGCGATACGGTGGCGCTGGTCACCGGCGGGAGCCGGGGGATCGGTCGCGCCATCGCGGGCCGCCTGGCGGCGGACGGGGCCACTGTGGTGGTCACATCGCGGTCGGAAGAGCGGGCGGCGGCGGTGGCCGCCGAGCTGCCCGGGAGCGGGCACCTGGGCGCGGCGTGCGATGTGGCCGACCGCACGTCGGTGGAGGCGCTGATCGAGGGGATCGATGCGGAGGTCGGCCCGCTGGACGTGGTGGTGAACAACGCCGGCGTCACCGACGACAATATCCTGGTACGGTTGAGCGATGAGGCGTGGGACACGGTCCTGGACACGAATCTGAAGGGCGCGTTCAACGTGGTCCGGGCGGTGTCGCGCGGGATGATGAAGCGTCGCTCGGGGCGGATCATCAATATCACGAGCGTGGTCGGCTTGACCGGGAACCGTGGACAGGTAAACTACGCAGCATCGAAGGCCGGACTGCTGGGGCTTACCAAGTCGGTGGCCAAGGAGCTGGCCTCGCGGAACGTCCTGTGCAATGCCGTTGCACCGGGCTTCATCGAGACGGATATGACGGCGGGCCTGACGGAGGAAGCCAGGTCCGCGCTCCAGGGTCAGATCGCCCTGGGACGACTGGGGGACCCGGAGGATGTGGCCGGCGTGGTCGCGTTCCTGGCGGGTCCCGACGCCGCGTACATGACCGGCCAGGTGCTGGTGGTGGACGGCGGCATGGTAATGTGAACCCCCTACAATCCAACCAGAGAGGACAGGATGGCGGAGAACACTGAGGCGAGGGTCAAGGAGATCATCGTGAACGAGCTGGGCGTGGAGGCCGAGAAGGTCACGCCCGAGGCGTCGTTCGTGGAGGACCTGGGCGCGGACTCGCTCGACACGGTGGAGCTGGTGATGGCCTTCGAGGAGGAGTTCGGCATGGAGATCCCGGACGAAGACGCCGAGCAGCTCCAGACGGTGGGTGACGCCATCAAGTACATCGAGGAGCAGGCGGCCGGATAACTCGGCGCTGATGCGGACTCGAACCAAGGACGGACGCCATCGGGTGGTGATCACGGGCCTCGGCCTGTTGACCCCGGTGGGGAACGACGTAGAGAGCGCATGGGCCGCGCTGCTGGCGGGAACCAGTGGCGCGGCACCCATCACCCAGTTCGATGCCACCGAGGACTACTCCACCCGCTTCGCGTGCGAGGTGAAGAGGTTCGATCCGGAAGAGTACATGGATCGGAAGGAGGCCCGGAGAGCGGACCGGTTCGCCCAGTTCGCCATGGCCGTATCGGTCCAGGCCGTGCAGGACGCCGGCCTCGACGATGACCTGGCGCCGGCCGATCCGAACCGGGTGGGCGTGATCATCGGGAGCGGGATCGGAGGGATCCACACGTTCGAGGATCAGGCCCGGACCATGATCGAGAAGGGGCCACGACGGGTGAGCCCCTTTTTCGTGCCCATGTTCATCCCGGACATGGCGGCGGGGCTCGTCTCCATGCGCTACGGGGCCCGGGGTGCGAACTACTGCACGGTGTCTGCGTGCTCGTCCAGCGCCCACGCGGTGGGCAACGCCTACCGTCTGGTTCAGGATGGCGAGGTCGACGTGATGATCACGGGAGGGACCGAGGCCTCGGTCACACCGCTGACCATCGCGGGGTTCGGCAACATGAAGGCGCTCTCCACCCGCAACGACGCGCCGGAGAAGGCGAGCCGCCCGTTCGACGCGGATCGAGACGGCTTCGTCCTCGGGGAAGGTGCCGGCGCGCTGATCCTGGAATCGGTGGAGCACGCGCTCGATCGGGGTGCGTCGATCGTGGCCGAGGTGGTGGGGTACGGCCAGAGCGCCGACGCCTATCACATGACGGCGCCGGCCCCGGAAGGCGCGGGGGCACAGCTGGCTATGCGCGCCGCACTCGGTGACGCCGGCCTGGAGCCGAAGGACGTGGACTACATCAACGCCCACGGCACCTCCACGCCCGCGAACGATGAGAACGAGACGTTGGCGATCAAGGCGGTGTTCGGCGATGGGGCCCGTGACCTGGTGGTCGGGTCGACGAAGTCCATGACCGGGCACCTGCTGGGGGCGGCGGGCGCGCTGGAAGGTGTGCTCTGCGCCCTGGCCACACGGGACGGGCAGATCCCGCCCACCATCAACTTCGAGACGCAGGACCCCGCGTGCGATCTGGATTATGCGCACAACGAGCGTCGCGAGTGTGAAGTCCGGGTCGCTCTGACGAACTCCTTCGGGTTCGGCGGGCACAACGTGTGCCTGGCCGTGAAGCGCTGGGACGACTAGCGCGGCACGGACCGCTCCGCTCCATGCGGTGGGCCCGGAGCGACACCGCTTCGCTCCCGGTCTTGTTTCGAGGGGGAAACCAATGCGCGCTGGTATCGGCTACGATTCGCACCGCTTCGCCGACGGGCGGCGACTGGTGCTGGGCGGAGTGGAGATCCCGCACGAGCAGGGGCTGACCGGGCACTCTGATGCCGACGCCGTGAGCCACGCCGTGACCGACGCGCTGCTGGGCGCGGCGGCGCTCGGCGACATCGGCGCCCACTTCCCACCGGACGACGAGCAGTGGCGGGACGCCGACTCCATCGATCTGCTCGAGCGGGCGATGACGCTCGTGAGGGCCGAGGGGTACCGCCCGGTGAACGTGGACGTCACGGTGGTGTGTGAGGCGCCTCGCCTCAGGCCGTACATCGGTGCGATGCGGGAGCGCCTCGCGGACGCCCTCGACCTGGACCGGGACGCGGTATCGGTGAAGGCCACCACGAACGAGGGGATGGGATGGATCGGCCGCGGCGAGGGGATCGCCGCCCTGGTGGTCGCCGTGATCGACGAGGGCTGAGGCCATGCTGGAGACCATCGGGGCCGCGCTCCAGGCGCTGACCCGGCTGCCGCCGCTCCTGCTCTATCTCCTGCTCGGGGCCGGTGCGGCGGTGGAGAACGTGGCGCCGCCGGTCCCGGCGGACACCTTCGTGCTGGCCGGCGCGGTGCTGGCCGCCCAGGGCGCCGCGAACCCGGTCACGGTCTTCCTGGTCACCTGGTGGTTCAACGTGCTCTCCGCCATCGGTGTTTACGCCATCGCGTGGCACTACGGCCGCCGGTTCTTCAAGATGCCCATCGCTCGGTGGCTGCTGCGCGAGCACCAACTGGAGCAGATCGGCGGGTTCTACCACACCTGGGGCGTCCCGGCCATCTTCGGCTCCCGGTTCCTGCCGGCGTGGCGGGCCATGGTGCCGGTGTTCGCCGGGGTCTCGCGGGTCCGGGCGCTGAAGGTGGTGCCGCCGCTGGTGGTGGCTTCCGGGCTCTGGTACGGCCTGCTGGTCTATCTCGGCGTGTTCCTGGGGCACAACCTGGAGGCGGTGGTCCGCTGGTTCGGTGGGATCAACGATGCCCTCCTCTGGATCGCCGCGGCCGTGGCGGCGGTGGTGGGTGTGTGGTGGTGGCGGACCCGGCACCACCACGACGACCAATGAGCTTCCACCTCGAGCGGTTCCACGACTACCTGGCGTTCGAGCGTGGTCTCAGCCCCCGCACGTTGGAGGCGTACGGACGGGATACGGAGCGTCTGGAGGCGTTTCTCCTGTCGCGGGGCGTGAAGCGGCCGGGCGCCGCCAGCGCCGTGGACATCCGGGAGTTCATCTACCACCTGCGTGATGAAGGGCTGGCACCGAGCTCGATCCGGCGCACCCTTTCCGCGGTGCGGACGTACTTCGGGTTCCTCCTGGTGGAGGGGCTTGTGGACTCGGACCCGACGGAGCAGGTGGAGCCGCCGAAGACGTGGCAGCGTCTGCCGAACGTGCTGAGCCGCGACGAGATGGAGCGGCTTCTGGAGGCGCCGGACCCGTCGCACCGGCTGTACTGGCGCGACCGGGCGATGCTGGAGTTCGCGTACGCCTCGGGCGTACGGGTGAGCGAGCTCATCGGGGTGAAGGTCCGGGACGTGGATCTGGAGGAGGGTTTTGCCACCGTGTACGGGAAGGGCTCGAAGGAGCGGCTCGTACCCGTGGGTGGCGCGGCGGTCCGGGCGATCCGGGTGTACGTCCGGGAGCTGCGGCCGCGGCTCGAGGAGGGGGGTGGAAAAGGGGAGGGGGCGCTTTTCCTGAACGCCCGGGGCGGCGCCTTGACGCGCATGGGCGTATGGAAGATCCTCCGGAAGCACGTGGAGCGGGCCGGGATCGAGGGGAAGGTGTCGCCTCACACGCTGCGGCACACCTTCGCGACCCATCTGCTGGAGGGGGGTGCCGACCTGGCTGCGGTGCAGGAGATGCTCGGCCACGCGGACATCTCGACCACGCAGATCTACACCCACGTGGATCGGGACTATCTGCGAGACGTCCACCGGCGCTATCATCCCCGAGCATGATACTGGTCATCGACAACTACGATTCCTTCACCTTCAACCTGGTCCAGCTGCTGGGCGGGCTCGGCGCCGAGGTGCGGGTTCGCCGCAACGATGAGATCGACCTGGACGGGATCGCCGATCTGGCCCCCGACCGGATCGTGATCTCCCCGGGACCGGGCACGCCCACGGAGGCCGGGATCAGCGTGGACGTGATCCGCCGCTTCGGGTCTTCGGTCCCGCTCTTCGGCGTATGTCTCGGGCACCAGGCTATCGGCGCCGCTTACGGCGGGCGCGTGGTCCGGGCCCGGCGCTTGATGCACGGGAAGGTCTCGCCGGTGGGCCACCGCGGTACCGGGCTCTTCGAGGGCGTGCCGTCGCCGGTGCCCATGACCCGTTACCACTCCCTCACACTCGAACCGGAGAGCCTGCCCGCGGAGCTGGTGGTGGAGGCGTGGACGGAGGAGCCGGGATGGGAGGACGAGATCCAGGCGGTCCGGCATTCCGAGCACCCGGTCTGGGGCGTCCAGTTCCACCCCGAATCGGTGGCGAGCGGCCACGGTGACCGGCTGCTCCGCAACTTCCTGGAGCATACGGCATGAGCGCGTTCCGCAGGGCCCGGACCTGGGTGCTGGCCACGGCGGCGCTGACCATGGCCTCCGCGGGGGCGGCCCAGACCGTGGAGTTGGTCGGGAGCTCCGATGTGGCCCTGGACCGTCGCCTGACGCGCCTGCTCGACGGGGATCCGCTGATCATCATCGAGGATCGACGGATCCACCTCGGTGACACGATCCGCCAGTCGGTCCTGGTCCTGGACGCCACCCTCATCCACGAGGGGACCATCACCGGCGACCTGGTGCTGGTGGATGCCGGTGTCTTCGTGCGGCACCAGGCCGTGGTCGGGGGAGACCTGGTCAACATCGGCGGCGGGCTCTACCGCTCCGAGCGCGCCCGCATCGGCGGGACCATCATCGACCTGCCCGAAGCGAGCTATCGGGTGGTCCGTGAGGAGGATCGGGTGGTCATCGAGGCCACGCGGACCCCCTCCCGCTGGGAGCCGGACGGATTCGCGGGACTCCGGCCTCCCACGTATGACCGGGTTAGCGGGCTGACGGCCACGGCGGGAGGCGCCTTCCGGCTCCCCCGGCTGGGCGGCGTGACCCCGCGGCTCCAGGGCCACGTCGGGTGGCGGACGTCCCTCGGCGCGGTCTACGGCGCCGAGCTCGAGCTGCAGGGCGGGGCCACCACGGCGTCGTTCGGGTACGCCCTGGGCTCCGACACCCGCGATGACTGGGCAGTGGGCGATGTCCGGAACTCGCTGAACTACCTCTGGGACGGCGACGACTACCGGAACTACTTCGAGGCGGAGCGGGCATGGGTGGCCGCGACCCGGGAGTTCGGGGACGTGGCCAAGCGGCTCCACAGCCGGCTCCGGCTCGCGGCGCAGATCGAGGACGCCGCGTCGCTGTCGGGGAGCGACCCGTGGCATATCTTCGGCGACACGGCCCGGGCCAGCCCGGGCGTGGATGACGGCCGGATCACCAGCATCCTCGGACGGCTGGAGCTCCAGTGGCACGGGTTCACAACGGACCTGGAGGCCGGCGCCGAATACGAGGCCGGGCGCGACTGGCTGGATGGGGCGTACACCTTCGATCGGCTGGCCGCGTGGGCGCACTTCGCCATGGCGGGACTGTTCGACCACACCCTCGATATTTCGGCCTTCGGGCAGCTGCCGATCTCCGGCGATACGCTCCCGGCCCAGCGCTGGACACTCGTCGGCGGACCCCTCACGCTCCCCACCGCCACCACCGGAGCGCACCGGGGTGACCATGCGCTCTTCGTTCGATCCCGCTACCGGATGCCCCTGCCCGACGCCGTGGCGCTGCCGCTCCTCGGCGCGCCCGAGGTGCAGCTGCTGCACGCATCCGGGCTGGCATGGCTCGACGGCCATGACTCCACGCTGATCCAGGAGATCGGCGGCCGGCTGCAGTTCTCCCTGCTCTACGTCCAGTACACCGTGCGGCCTTCCGACACGGTGAGGAGCGCGCTGGTGGTGGGGCTCACCTGGCCGTTCGGACCGGCGTTCCCCTGGGAGCTGTAGGCCGGGTCGGGGCCGGGGTGGCGGCCCGGACCGAGAAGCCATTACTTTGGGCGGTGTCCACTCGAATCAACCGACCGTGAGCGCCGTTCTCGGCGTGGTACCGGCCCGCCTGGGCTCGGAACGGCTTCCCCGGAAGCCGCTGTACCGCATTGCCGGTCGACCCCTCATCGAATGGGTCTGGCGCAGGGCGACCGCGCTGGACACTCTCGACGCCGTGGTCATTGCCACGGACAGCGAGGAAGTGGTGGACGTCTGCCGGCATGCGGGGGCGGACGCCGTGATGACGGACCCGGGGCACGGATCCGGCACGGAGCGCGTAGCCGAAGTGGCTCGGATGCCCGATTTCGCCGGCTATGGCGTGGTGGTCAACGTGCAGGGCGACGAGCCGTTCGTGACCGAGGCGCAGGTGGCCGGAGCGGTAGGCGCGGTGCGCGATGGCTGGGACATCGGCACGGTCGCCGCACCCGTCCGGACCCGGGAAGCATGGACGGACCCGGCGGTGGTGAAGGTCGTGCGGAACGACCGGGGCGGAGCCTTGTACTTTTCACGGGCTTCGATCCCGTTCGTGCGGGGCCGGGAGCCCACGGACGCGGAACTCGCATCGGATACCTGCCTCCGACATATTGGCGTGTACGCCTACACCCCGGACACGCTGCGCCGCTGGATCTCCACGCCCCCCTCCGAGCTGGAGCGCCTGGAACGCCTGGAACAGCTCCGGGCGCTCGAGGCCGGACTGCGGATCGGAGTGGCCGTCGTGGAGCACGTGGAGGGAGGCATCGACACGCTGGAAGACGCGCGCCGGGCGGAGCGCAGTCTGCGAGAGGGAGGGGAAACGAATTGAACGGGATGAATCAATGAGCGAACAGAACCCCCAGCCGACCAAATACATATTCGTGACCGGCGGCGTGGTCTCTTCCCTGGGGAAGGGAATCGCCGCCGCTTCGCTGGGACGGCTGCTGGCCGAGCGCGGATTCCGGGTCACGGTCCAGAAATTCGATCCGTACATCAACGTGGACCCCGGCACGCTGAGCCCGTTCCAGCACGGTGAGGTCTTCGTGACCGACGACGGCGCGGAGACGGACCTCGACCTGGGCCACTACGAGCGCTTCATCGATGAGAGCCTCTCGCAGGCCAACAACATCACCACCGGTCGGATCTACCGGGACGTGATCACGAAGGAGCGCCGGGGCGACTACCTCGGCGCCACGGTGCAGGTGATCCCCCACATCACCGACGAGATCAAGACGGCGATCCGCCGGCTGGCGCCGAACCACGACGTCGTAATCACCGAGATCGGCGGCACGGTGGGCGACATGGAGAGCCTGCCGTTCCTGGAGGCGATCCGTCAGTTCCGGCAGGATGTCGGCCGCCAGCACACGCTCTTCATCCACCTGACGCTGCTGCCCTACATCGCGGCGGCCGGCGAGCTCAAGACCAAGCCCACCCAGCACTCGGCCCGGGAGCTCATGGAGATCGGGATCCAGCCGGACATCCTGATCTGCCGCTCGGAGCACGAGATCACCGACGACATCAAGCGCAAGATCGCCCTCTTCACGAACGTGGACGTGGCCGGCGTGATCGAGGCCCGCGACGTGGACACCATCTACGACGTGCCCATGGTGTTCCACCGTCAGGGACTCGACGAGCTGGCGGTGGAAAAGCTCGCCCTCGAGGACGAGACGGAAACGCCCGACCTGACCGGGTGGCAGACGATGATCGATCGGATCCGCCACCCCGGAGACGGGGAGGTCCGGATCGCCATGGTCGGGAAGTACACCGAGCTGGTGGATGCCTACAAGTCCGTGAACGAGGCGCTCACCCACGGCGGGATCGCCAATGACGTGGGCGTCCGGATCGACTGGATCTCCAGCGAGGAGTTCGAGAACGGGGAGTCCCTCGACTGGATGAACGACTACCACGGCCTCCTGATCCCCGGCGGCTTCGGGGAGCGGGGGATCGAGGGGATGCTCCGGGTCATCGAGCGGGCCCGGACCCGAGACCTGCCGTTCTTCGGGATCTGCCTTGGCCTCCAGTGCGCCGTGATCGAGTACGCCCGCAACGTGGTCGGCTTCCAGGACTCCCACTCCGTGGAGTTCTCCGACGACGCCGACTACCCCGTCATCTGCCTCATGGATTCCCAGCGGCAGGTCACCGACATGGGCGGCACCATGCGCCTCGGCGCCTACCCGTGCGTGCTCCAGGAAGGCTCGCGGGCTCACGAGGCGTACGGCACCCTCGAGATCAGCGAGCGCCACCGGCACCGCTACGAGGTCAACAACAACTACCGGGACGCCCTCAAGGACTCCGGGCTCATTTTCAGCGGCCAGTCACCGGACGGGAACCTGGTGGAGATCGTGGAGCTCCCCGATCACCCGTGGTTCCTCGGCTGCCAGTTCCACCCGGAGCTCAAGTCCCGGCCCATGCGGCCGCATCCGCTCTTCGCTGCGTTCGTCAGTGCGGCGAAGGACCGCCGCGACGGGGCCGCCCGGGCGAGCCGGGAGCCCGCCGAGCGCGCTTCCGTCCCGTCCTGACCGTGGCCGCCACCGCAGGGCACGCCGTCGAGGCGCTCTTCGAGCGTGACGGGCCGTTCTTCGTGATTGCGGGCCCGTGCGTTCTGGAAGACGACGCGTTGAACCTCCGGGTCGGCGAGGCGCTGGCCCGGATCAGCGACGACCTGGACGTGCCCATCCTCTTCAAGGCCTCCTTCGACAAGGCGAACCGGAGCCGGGCCGACTCGCCCCGGGGCCCCGGCCTCGAGGACGGCCTCCAGCGGCTGGCCCGGGTCCGGACCGAGACGGGGCTGCCCGTCATTACCGATGTCCACGAGCCTCGCCAGGCCGCGGCCGCCGCCGACGTCTGCGACGTGTTACAGATCCCGGCGTTCCTCTGCCGGCAGACCGACCTCCTGGAGGCCGCCGGGGCCGCGCTCCGGCCCATCAACATCAAGAAGGGGCAGTGGATGGCGCCCGAGGACATGGCCGGGGCCGTGGAGAAGGTCCGACGGGCCGCGGGCCGGGACGCCGGCGGTGTGTCCGTCACCGAGCGGGGCACCTTCCACGGCTACGGTGACCTGGTGGTGGACATGCGCTCCTTCGCGCGAATGAGCGACGCGACCGGCGCGCCCACCGTGTTCGACGGCACCCATTCCGTGCAGCGGCCCGGGTTGGGCGCCGGGGTGAGCGGTGGCGACCCGGAGTTCATCGGCCCGCTGGTGCGGGCCGCAGTGGCGGCCGGGGCTGGAGCCCTCTTCCTGGAGGTGCACCCCACTCCCCGGGAGGCGCCTTCCGATGCCACCAACATGCTGCGGCTCGAGGCGTTCCGCCCCCTCATGGAGGACGTCCTCGCGCTGCGGGCGGCGCTGCGCGGCGATCGTCGGGAGGCCGGCCGTGGCTGACGGGTTCCCGGTGGAGAAGGCTCGCGACGTGCGCGTCGTGGTCCTCGACGTGGACGGTGTCCTCACCGACAACGGCGTCTACCTCGGCGAGCACGCCAGCCAGCGGGTGGAGCTAAAGCGGTTCCACATCATGGATGGCCTCGGCATCAAGACGCTCCAATGGGCCGGGCTCCGGGTGGTGCTGGTCAGCGGCCGGGAGTCGCCGGCCACCACGCTCCGGGCCGAAGAGCTGGCCGTGGAGAGTCTCCAGGTGGCCGGAGGGTACAAGGTGGGCGTGGTGGAGGAGGTGCTCCGGGAGTCCGACGCGGACTGGAGCGAGCTGGCCACCGTGGCCGACGACCTGGCGGATCTCCCGATCATGCTGCGGGCCGGGCTCCCCGTGGCGGTGCGGAACGCGGCGCCGGAGATCCGGGCGGCGGCGGTCTGGACCACGAGCCGGGAGGGCGGCGATGGCGCCGTCCGGGAGTTCGCCGAAGCGCTGCTGGGCGCTCGGGGACAGTGGGACGCGCTGGTGGAGGCGTACCGCCGATCCCGGGAGGAGGGCGGCGACGTGCGCGACTACCTGGATCCGGAGGAGTCGTGAAGGCGAGCGAGCTGCCGGGCGTGACCACGAACGCCCCCATCGAAGACGACGCCGAGCTTCTGGACCGGGCCCGGACGGTGATCCGGACCGAGAGCGCCGCCGTGGCGGCGCTGGAAGACCGGATCGACGCCACCTTCCTCGAGGCCGTCCGCATCGTGGGGGCGGCCGCTGGCCGCGTGGTGGTGAGCGGGCTCGGGAAGAGCGGGATCATCGGCCGGAAGATCGCCGCCACGCTGACCTCCACGGGCACCCCCGCCATGTTCCTCCACCCGGTGGAAGGGCTGCACGGCGACCTCGGGATCGTGAGCCGCGACGACGTGGCGATCCTGATCTCCAAGAGCGGCGAGACCGAGGAGCTCGCCGCACTGGTGGAATTTCTCAGCCGCTCCGGGGTATCCATGGTAGCGATGACGGGCGATCCCGATTCGTTGCTGGGCCGGGCGGCTACGGTGGTGCTGGACTGCTCGGTGGCCGAGGAGGCGTGCCCGATGGACCTGGCACCCACCACCTCGACCACCGTCACGCTGGTCATGGGTGATGCCCTGGCCGTGGCGCTCCTGCTCCGCAAGGACTTCGGGCCGGAAGACTTCGCCCGGCTGCACCCCGGCGGTGCGTTGGGACGGAAGCTTACGATCCGGGTCTGTGACGTCATGGTGACGGGTACGGACGCGCCCCGGATCGGGCCGGAAGAGCCCATGCGCCGGTGCGTGGTGCTCCTGGCCGAGAAGCGGGGCACGGTGCCCGTCATCGACGGCGAGGAGCGCGTGATCGGCGTGGTGACCGCCGGAGACCTGACCCGCGTGATGGAACGAAGAGAGGACGTTTTCGATATCCCTGTGGAAGAGGTCATGACCCGGTCGCCGAAGACCACGGGCCCCGACGTGCTCGGCGCCGCTGCGGTCTACCAGATGGAGGACCACGGGATCATGGCGCTCCCGGTGATCGATGAGAACGAGCGGCTCCTCGGGATCGTGCACCTGCACGACCTGATGCGGGCCGGAGCCGTGTGACGGCCGGAACGAGATCGAGGCAGGGATGAGACGAGCAGAGCGACAGATCCGACAGGGCCGACACGGCCGGCGGAGCCGATCCGGCGGGTGGCTCCTCGCGCTGGCCATGGCCGCCCTCGCGGCGTGTGGCGGCAGCGAGGACCTGGTATCGGGTAGCGGGTTCCGGGACCTCCCGGCCGATCACGTGGTCCTCGACCTGGACACCGACATCAAGGATATGGGTGCGCTCCGGGCCCGGCTCCACGCGGACACGGCCTACATCTGGGAGGACTCGGCGAAGACGCTGATGTTCCCGGTCGACCTCAAGCTCTACGACAAGAATGGCGCCCAGACCGCCCACCTCACGGCCCGGGAGGGCGAGCTCCACTCCCAGACCAACAAGATGGTGGCCCGGGGAAACGTGGTGCTGGTGACCGTGGACGGGAACCGTCGGATCCTGACCGAGGAGCTCCACTACGACCCGCAGCGGGAGCGGATCTGGAGCGACGTCTACACCATCATGTTCGAGGGCGAGACCCGCCTCGAGGGTGAGGGTTTCCGGGCGAACAGCGAGATGACCGACGTCGAGGTGTTCGAGAGCACCGGCGAGAACATCGAGATCGAGTTCTGACCATGAGGGCCCGCGGTCTCCTCGGGGCACTGCTCCTGGCGGTCCCCGCCTTCGCCTCCGGGCAGGAGCTCCAGGAACCGCGGGAGCGGCAGGCTCGCCCGGCTCAGGAGACGCAGACCCGCAGTTGCCGGCAGGTGCTCCCTTCCGATGTGCGCCGCCTGGTCAACGCGCGCAGCCAGGAGATCATCTACTTCCGCGACCCGGTGCGGGTCCTCTGCACCGGCGGGCTCGAGCTCGAGGCCGACAGCGCTGTCATGAACCGCAGTACGTCGGCGATCCAGCTCATCGGGAACGTCTTCTACCAGGATTCCGTCCGGCAGCTGACGTCCGACTGGGCCAACTATGTCGGTCAGCGCAGCCAGCTGCTGGCCCGGGGGAACGTGATGCTGCGGAACCTCGACGACGGCTCAGTGATCGAGGGCGACGAGCTCGACTACCTCCAGGCCACCGAGACCCGGCCCGAGGCGAACATGATCGTTCGAGGCGAGCGGCCGTACGCGGTGATTCCACCGCAGCCGGATTCCGCCGGCGAGGCCCCGGACACGGCCGTGAGCACGGAAGTGTGGGCCAACCGGATGGAGTTCGAGGGGGAGACACTCTTCCGCGGGATCGGTGACGTGGAGCTGCGCCGGGGCGAGATGCGGGGCGCCGGCGAGACGGTGGTTTTCGATCAGCGGCAGGAGCGAATGACCCTCTCCGGCCGGGCGCACTTCCACACGGAACGCTACCGGCTCGAGGGCGACCGGATCGACGCCTACCTCACCGGCGATGAGATCCGCACGGTCACCGCGGAGCGATTGGCCCGGGTGATCTCCGATGAGCTGAGCGTGGAGTCCGAGCAGATCCGGATCGGGTTCGTCGACGGCCGCCTCGATCGGATGGAGGCGTGGAACCCAGCGCCCGACAGCGTGGCCCGGGCGCTGGCCGATGCCGAGGGCTTCCGCCTCCGGGCCGACTCCATCGACGCCCGGGCCGACTCCATCGGGATCCGGGAGGTGCGCGCGGTGGGTCGCGGCTACGGCGAGCGCGACGCCGACACGGGGGCGGTGGTGGCCGACGCCATCTCCCGGGACTGGATCCAGGGAGACACCATCATCGGCTACTTCAGCCGGGTCGAGTCTCTGGACCCGGCGCGCGAGGCACCGGAGCTCGTGCAGCCCGACCGGGACGTGGATCCCGTCGTGTCCATCGAGGAGCCGGTGGAGGAGGATGCCGACTCCGTGGAGACCGTACTCGAGCGGATCGTCGTGATCGGCGGACGCAGCGCCGCCCTCTCCCTCTACCGGATGGCCGCCGAGGAGCCCGGCCAGCCGCCATCCATCAATTTCCTGAAGGCACTGACCATTACTCTGTTCATGGAAGAAGGCGAAGTGACACGGGTGGAAGCGGATGGACCGCTCGAGGGCGTCTACCTGTCACCGGGTGGGCGCGCCGAGAGCGCCGAGGGCGGCGAAGGCGGAGGCCGAACGTGAGCGCGCTCCGCCGCCTGCACGACTACATCGCGGGGCTCGAGCGGCACGACGGCTCCGTCGCGCTGGCGCTGGTGGAGCTCGTGCGTCACGCCGAGGAGGACGGCTCGCTGGAACGGGGCGACTGGGTGACCGCCGTGCGCACGGCCCACGCCCGGAAGACGCCGGACGCCGCCGTCATCGACGGCAGCGATGAGACCAGCGACGCCTCCGACCAGCTCAGCCGCTATCTCCGCGACCACGTCCTGACCCGGGCCGCCCACCAGGGGCTGGTCACCGCGGAGCCCTCCTTCGAGAGCTGGCAGCGAGTTCGCCTCGCCCACGAGCTCTGGGAGGCGATCCGACCCCGGCGCGAGGAGGTCGTGGCCGAGCTCGACCAGGCGGTACGGAACTTGTTGTCCGAAGAGGCGAAGTCCTATCAGCGTGCCCCGACAGGCGGTGCCCAGGACAGCACGCTCCGCTCCGAGTTGCTGGTGAAGAGCTACCGGAAGCGGCGCGTGGTGAACGAGGTCAGCATCGAGGTCTCGCAGGGCGAGATCGTCGGCCTCCTCGGCCCGAACGGGGCGGGGAAGACCACCACGTTCTACATGGTGGTGGGGTTGATCCGCCCCGACGAGGGGAAGGTCTACTTGGATGACCGGGAGCTGACCGACACCCCGATGTACAAGCGGGCCCGGTACGGGATCGGCTACCTCGCGCAGGAGCCCTCGATCTTCCGGAAGCTCACGGTGGAGGAGAATATCAAAGCCATTCTCGAGACCATGGACCTCTCGAAGACCGAGCGGAAGGCTCGGCTCGAAGAGCTCCTCGACGAGCTCGGTCTGCGGACGCTCCGGAAGGCCAAGGCGTATTCCCTCTCGGGCGGCGAGCGACGGAGGCTCGAGATCACCCGGGCGCTGGTGAGCGACCCGAAGTTCATGCTTCTCGACGAGCCGTTCGCCGGCGTGGACCCCATCGCCGTCCACGACATCCAGCAGATCGTGGGCGAGCTCCGGCACCGGGGCATCGGGGTCATCATCAGCGATCACAACGTGGAGCAGACGTTGGAGATCGTCGATCGGGCGTATATCATGTATGAGGGGCGGGTCCGCGTCTCGGGTACCGTCGCGGAGCTGGTCTGGAACGACGATGTGGCCGAAGTCTACTTCGGGCCCGCACTGACGGAGCGAATGCGAGAGCGGTACAGGAAGCCGGAGACAGTATGAGCATCAAGACGGGGCTCTATCAGGGCACCCAGCTGAAGCAGGAGATGAAGATCAACCCTCGCCTGTACCAGGCGATGGACCTCCTGTACATGCCCCTGATGGACCTCCAGCAGC
>CAZSBL010000005.1:0-54509 GCA_964605205.1 uncultured Gemmatimonadaceae bacterium | reverse complement strand
GGCGTTCGAGGGCGCGCTGGAGCGGGTGCCGGCCGACGTGGTGGCCGCGTTCCGCGAGGAGGTCGAATCGTTCGCCCACGAGATGACGCGCGTGAACGACCTGCTCCAGGGGCAGATCCAGAAGGTCGAGGCGATGCAGACGGCGCTGAGCCGCGCGGACCGTCCCGATACGGGTCTTGCGAGCCGGCTCTACGACACGCGCCTCGAGCTGCTGGAGCTGCGCGAGCAGCTGCGCGGTAGCGAGGCGAAGCGCGAGATCGGCGAGCGCAACCCGCCGACGCCGTCCAACCGCTTGTCCGTGGGCTATCGGGGCCTCAGCACCACGTACGGCCCCACGGAGATGCACCGGCAGTCCATCGAGGTCGGGCGGGCCGAGCTGGCCCCGATCCGGGCCGAGATCGAGCGCTACGCCGATGCGGTGGTGCCGTCGCTGTACGAGGCGCTCGAAGCCACCGGCGCCCCGCCCATCGAGGGGATGGGCGGCTGATCGAGCACCCGCCCGTAAAGGAGAAACTATGAGTCTATCCGAAACGCCCGAGGGCGCGGAGGAGCGTTCCCAGCCGGAGGGTTTTCGCGGCCGGGAGCTGTCGGTATCGCTGACGGTCGACGACCTCGAGAAGAGCCTGGCGTGGTACCGGGACGTGGTGGGTTTCCACGTCGAGTACACGCGCGAGCGTGAAGACGAGCTCCGGCTGGCGGTGCTCCTGGCCGGGAACGTCCGGATCGTCCTGACCCAGGATGATGGCGCCAAGGGATGGGACCGGACGAAGGGCGAAGGGCTGTCGCTGCGGATCACCACCGCCCAGGACCTGGATGAGCTGGCGGCTCTGATCCAGGAGCGAGGTGGCGCTCTCGACAGCGAACCCACGGAAACCCACGCGGGGACCCGTCTCTTCCGGATCACGGATCCCGACGGGTTCACGTACCGGATCGCATCGGAGCCACCGCCGGACCACTGAGCTCCGGGGGATGGCCGCGGGTCCGGGCCCGGGTCGCCCGCTCGTGCGTCTGGACCGCGGTGTGCGCCGTCGCGCAGGTAGGCGATGCCCGGCTCGGAGACGTGCGGGTCATCCCTTGCGAAGGGTGCGAGGCGGCCCTGGTCGGCCTCCCCGACTATGAGACCATCCCGTCGAGCGCGCGCATCGCCCCGGAGGGCGAGCCCGGCGAGCCGCTGACCATCACGGGCACGGTCTACGATACCGCCGGCGAGCCGGCACCGGGCATCATCATCTACGCGTACCACACGGACAGCACCGGCGTCTACCCGCCGGATGAGCGCTACACCGGCTGGGTCCGCCGCCACGGTGAGCTTCGCGGCTGCTGCACGTACTGGATCAGCTCCATCCACTTCACCGACGACCCGCTGGTCTCCTCCGACCGGGAGCGGGAGCCGAACCCGGACGCCCGCGGCGGGAACGGGCTGGTTACGCCGCGGCTCGAGAACGGCGTGTGGTACGTGGAGCGGGATATCCGGCTGGGGCGGAGCATCGCCGGCTACCGGTAGCGGCGCCCGACGAACAGGCGGACGCCTGCAGGCCGCCGTCAGCCGCCGGCCACCACCCGCATGACCTGGCCGCAGAACCAGGCGGCGTAGGTGCCCAGCGCGTACCCGAAGACGGCCAGGAGCACGCCCACGGTGGCCAGCGCCGGGTGGAACGCCGAGGCCACGATGGGCGCCGACGCGGCCCCGCCCACGTTGGCCTGGCTGCCCACCGCCAGGAAGAAGACGGGCGCCTTGATCAGGATGGCCACGATGATCAACAGCGCCGCGTGGACCGAGATCCAGAGGAACCCGACCAGGAAGAGCTCCGGGTTCTCGAAAATGGCCATCAGGTTCATGTTCATCCCGATGGACGCGATGAGCACGTAGAGGAGGGCCGAGCCGACCCGCGACGCGCCGGCACCCTCGAGCTGACGCAGGTCGGTGAACGACAGGATCATGCCGCCCGTGGTGGCGATCACCACGATCCAGAAGAACGGGCTGGTCAGACTCAACCGGTCGAGCTGCGGCAGGTTCTCCCCGATCCACGGCGCGATCCAGTCCGCGCCGAAATGGGCCAGGGCGGTGAGGCCGAAGCCCACCGCCAGGATCTTCATCAGGTCCGCCAGGTCCGGGATCCGCGCTACCTTCGCCTGGTACGCCGCCATCGTGGTCTTCAGCCGCTCGATGGCCGAGTTGTCCGCACCCAGCTTCCGGTCGATGGCGTCCGACTCGCCCGCCGCGTACAGGAGCACCGCCAGCCAGACGTTCGCCACCAGCACGTCCACCGCTACCATGACCGAGAAGATCTCGTCGCCGACCTCGAAGACCTCCTTCATGGCCGTCTGGTTCGCCCCACCGCCGATCCAGCTCCCGGCCACCGTGGTCATGCCCCGCCAGATGGCGTCGGGCCCCGCGCCGCCCAACGCGTCCGGGCTGAGCCACGAGAAGACCAGCAGCGCCAGCGGGCCGCCGATCACGATCCCCACAGTGCCCGTCAGGAACATGATGATGGCTTTCGGGCCCAGGCGGATCATCCCCTGGATGTCGATGCTCAGCGTCAGGAGCACCAGGCTCGCGGGCAGCAGGTAGCGCGACGACACGTAGTACAGGTTCGACACATCGCCCGAGATGATCCCCAGCGTGGCCACGACGGACGGCAGGAAGTAGCAGAGCAGCAGCGCCGGCACGTACTTGTAGAACTTCTGCCAGCGGGGGTTCTCGCTGTGCGACGTGTGGAATACGGCGGCGAGGATGATCAGCAGGATGCCCAGGACGACGGCATCGTTGGTGATCAGCGGGCCGGTCTGCGCGATATTTTCTTGCATAGGGGGGCCAAGGTATGGGCTCTCCCGTGGCGACGCGAGGGGCCGGCCCTATTGGGGGTGTCGACGCCGCGGCTCGGGCGCGCGTCTTTGGGCTCCGGGCTCGAACCGTCCACTGTCCACTGCATGACTTCGCGTGTCGATTACCACCACGCCCCTCCGGGGTTAGCCGCCGGGGGTCGGCTCCGGGCCCAGCTCGGCATCGAGCTCACGGATCCGGTAGGCCAGGTCCTCCTGACACTCCATCAAGTGCTGCCGGCGCGGGTCGGTGCTGGAGACGAACAGCCTGTTGCGGAGCTCTTCCAGGATCTGCTGCCGCTCGTCGCGGGCTTCCTGGAGGGCGACGAGGATCACGATGTCGCGGGCGGCCCGCGCACGGGCCGCCGGTGAGGGCGAGTTGTCGGTCATGGTATGGGGTTGGGGCTGGAGACGACGAAACGTAACAGGCGCTTCGGGAAGGGCAAGCCTCGGGCAAGCCCTGGAAGTCTTCCGGCAACCCCGCTACTTTCGGCGCCGTGCCAAGCCCCGAAGCCCACCTCCGCGGTCTCAATCCCGAGCAGCGCCGGGCCGTCCTCCGGACGGACGGGCCCGTCCTGGTCCTGGCCGGTGCCGGATCCGGGAAGACCAAGATGCTGGTCCACCGGATCGTCCACCTGATCAAGTCCGGGAAGGCGGAGCCCCGCCGGATCCTGGCGGTGACGTTCACCAACAAGGCTGCCGAGGAGATGAAGGAGCGTGTGGCCGCGTTCGCCGGTGATGAGGCCCGGGACGTGGTCCTGTCGACCTTTCATTCGCTGGGCGCCCGCATCCTCCGGGAGCACGGCGAGCGGCTGGAGCTGCCGAAGCGGTTCGCCATCTACGACACCCGGGACCAGCTCGGCGCGCTGAAGCAGGCCGCCGCCGAGGTCCACGTGGACGACGACGCGTTCGACCTCCAGCGCGTGCTCCGCCAGCTCTCCGACTGGAAGACCCGGGGCGTCTCCCCGGCCGCGGCCCGGGAGGAGGTCATGGCGGACCCCGGGCAGGGCACCCGGGCCGACGACTACGCCATCCTCTGCGCCGACGTCTATCCCAGGTACCAGGACGTGCTCCGGGCGTGCGGCGCCGTGGACTTCGACGACCTGCTCCTCCTGCCCACGAAGCTCATGGCGGAGGACGAGGAGGTCCGGCGCGCGGTCTGGAAGCGGTGGACCCACGTCATGATCGACGAGTACCAGGACACCAACGGCGTCCAGCTCGACATGGCCCGGCACCTGGCCGGCGCCCGACGGAACCTGTGCGTGGTGGGCGACGACGACCAGTCGATCTACGCGTTCCGGGGCGCCGATGTCCGGAACATCCTCGAGTTCGAGCGTCACTTCCCCGGCGCCGAGGTGATCCAGCTGGTGCAGAACTACCGGAGCACCAAGCGGATCCTGGCGGTGGCCAACGCCGTGATCGCCGAGAACCCGCACCGGCACGAGAAGACGCTCCGGACCGAGAACCCCATCGGCGAGCCGGTGGACGTCTACGAGCACGAGAACGAGACGAAGGAAGCCGAGACCGTCGCCAGGGAGATCGGGCTCCGCCGCTACCGCCACGGCACCGACTGGAAGGACTACGCCGTCCTCTACCGGACCAACCTCCAGGCCCGGCCGCTGGAGGAGGCCATGCGCGAGCGTAACATCCCGTACCGCGTGGTGGGCAGCACCGGGTTCTTCGACCGCAAGGAGGTGGCCGACGGCGTCGCCTATCTCCGGGCCATCGCACACCCCAATGACGAGATCGCCGTCCGCCGCATCATCAACGTCCCCACCCGGGGGATCGGCCGCACCACCGTGATGCGTCTGGCCGACCTGGCCAGGGGCCGGAGCCAGGGGTTCTGCCGGACACTGCGGGAGGTGGCCGGCAGCGGTGGGCCCGGCGGTGGCTCAGGCGACGACGGCGCCGGCCACGATATCGGCGACGCCCAGATCCGGGCGGTCCGTGACTTCGAGGCGCTCATCGAGAAGGCCCGGCGGAAACTGGTCAAGGCCGAGGAGCACACCGCCACCTACCCGCCGGGCTCCAAGCTGACGCCCATCGCCGCGTGGGCGCTGGAGCTGTTCCGGGACGGCACGGGGCTCATCGACAGTGTGGCGGATGACGAGCACCGGGTGCACAACCTGAAGGACCTGGTGGGCGCCATCGCCCGCTACGAGCGGAAGCGGTGGACCGAACACCCGAACGCCGAGGAGGCGTACCAGGGCCGGCCGCAGCTCGCCCCCGAGGGCCCCGACGGATGGCAGCCGCCCACCCTCCACGACGCGCTGGTCCGGCTGAAGCTGGACCAGGAGGAGGATGACGAGGAGAACGACGATCTCGACGCCGTGGTCCTCATGACGCTCCACAGCGCCAAGGGGCTCGAGTTCGACGAGGTCTTCCTGGTGGGCCTCGAAGAGGGGATCCTGCCCCACTCCCGGTCCATCAACGAGGCCCCGGCCGGTGACCCGCTGGCCGAGGAGCGGCGGCTGCTTTACGTGGGGCTGACGCGGGCACGGAAGCGGGTGACGCTGTCCCGGTGCCTGACCCGGCAGCGGGGCGGGGAGGAGGTGGAGACCCGGCCGTCACGTTACCTGGATGATCTGCCCGCCGAGCACCTGAACGTGAAGTCGGCGGAGCAGATCCTGAGCCCTGAGGAGTCGAAACAGCTGCGGGAGAACTTCTTCGCCGAGATGAAGGAGATGCTGGGATAGCGGGCGGCCGCTGCGCGGCCACCGGCAGGGTAGCTCGCCCCTTCGGGGCTCGCGTGTAGCGGCCTGCGGCCGCGTGTAGGTTGGCGGCTGCGCCGCCTCCCGTTTCGGGGGGGCTTCGGCCGTGCGCTCGCTTCGCTCGCGGGCACAACCCTATCGGCGGCTGGCGCGTCGTACCTACGGGTGCGGGACCGGGCCGGCGGCGCGCCGGGCCGGGGTCCGCGCAGCGTTCGCGATGCAGCCCGACCCATCGATCCACACATCGGGAAGACACCAATGCAGACATTGTCCGTACGCACGTTCTTCGGCACGCTGATCCTCATGGCCGCCATGGCGGTGACGGCGGCGCCTTCGGCCGCGCAGATGGTGGCGGACCTGGAGCCGGAGCCAGCCCGGGACCAGTCGTTCGACCTGACCATCCGCAGCGTCATGCGAGGGTACGAGCTGGTGGGGCAGAGCCCGCGGCGTGTGCAGTGGAGTGACGACTCGGAGTGGGTCTACTTCTACTGGCTCCCGGGAGGGCACGACTGGCACGCGGACCGGGATCTGTACCGGGTGCCGGCCGGCGGCGGAGAGCCGGAGCAGCTGAGCGATGCCCAGACGGACTCGCTCGCGCCGCTGCTCTCGGGCGGCGACCTGTCGGACGACCGTCGCTGGCGGGTCACCTCCTCCGGTGGCGACCTGTACCTCATCGACCGACGCAGCCTGGAGGTGTCGCAGCTGACGGAGACGTCGGCGTACGAGGGCGCGCCCATGTTCTCCGCGGATGAGAGCCGCGTCTACTACAGCCAGGACCAGAACGTCTTCGCGCTGGACATCGATGATGGCGGGATCCGTCAGCTCACCGACATCCGGGAAGGCCCGGAGCCCCGGGAAGAGGGCGAGGCCGAGGGCCGGGAGGCGTTCCTGGAGGCGCAGCAGGAAAAGCTCTTCGAGCACGTCCGGATCCGGAAGCAGCAGCGGGAAGAGCGGGAGGCCCGGCAGGAGGCCCGGGCGGCCGGGGATCCGGCGCCGCTCTGGCTCGGGGAGCGGGAGCGGGTCCGGGGGCTCGACCCGAACCCGGCGGGCACTCATGTGGTGGTGACCACCCATGTCCCGGCCCGGGGCAGTGAGTCTGTGGTGGTCCCCGAGTGGATCACCGAGACGGGCTACACCGGGGAGCTGAACACGCGCTCGAAGGTCGGCGATGTGCAGAGCAGCGGCCGGGTCGGGCTGATCGAGGTGGCCACGGGCGAGGTCACGTGGCTGGAGCTCATGCCGGCGCAGCCCGACACGGCGGACGCCCAGGGTGACGGAGGCGGTGAGGCCGAGGCTGGCGCCACTACGAGCCGGCAGCGTGGCGGCGAGCCGGATCTCATCAGCGCCGGGTTCGTCGCATGGAACGACGCCGGGAGCGTGGGCCTGCTCCAGTCCATCGCGTACGACTTCAAGACCCGCTGGCTATGGGCGCTGGACGCGGCCACCGGCGAGCTCACGCTACTGGACGAGCTGCGCGACGAGGCGTGGGTCGGCGGCCCGTGCTTCGGGTGCGCCGGCTGGATCCCGGGCACGGACCGGGCGTGGTTCGTGGGTGAGGCCGACGGCTGGGCGCATCTGTACGCCGTGGACGCCGACGGCACGGGCCGGGCGCAGCTCACGTCGGGCGAGTGGGAGGTCCGGAGCGTCTCGATCCCGGAGGACCGCTCCGAGTTCCACCTCCACACCAGCCGCACGTCGCCGTTCGACACCCACTTCTACACCATGGACTTCGATGGCAGCGATCTGACGCAGGTCACGGTCGGCGACGGTGAGCTCCAGGCGACGCCGTCGCCCGACGGCCGCCGTCTCGCGGTGGTGGCGTCGCGCGCGAATCGGCCGCCGGAGCTGTTCGTGGGCCGGAACCGGGCCGGCGCCGGGATCGACGCCGGGCTCGAGCAGGTCACGGTGTCGCCCACCGAGACGTGGCTGAGCTTCCCGTGGTTGGCGCCGGAGATCGTCCGGTTCCAGGCGGATGACGGTGTGCGGGTCCCCGCCCGGATCTACCGGCCCGGCGACATGGGCGCGGAGCCGAACGGCGCGGCGGTGGTCTTCGTCCACGGCGCCGGCTACCTCCAGAACGTGAGCCACGGCTGGTCGGGCTATTTCCGGGAGTACATGTTC
Source organism: uncultured Gemmatimonadaceae bacterium (assembly GCA_964605205.1). Classification (GTDB taxonomy): domain Bacteria; phylum Gemmatimonadota; class Gemmatimonadetes; order Longimicrobiales; family RSA9; genus JAWVYT01. The sequence goes on along the minus strand of CAZSBL010000005.1, from coordinate 46,854 downwards.
CACCACTTCCTGGCGGCCCTGGGCTACACTGTGCTGGACATCGATTTCCGGGGAAGCGCCGGCTACGGCCGGGACTGGCGGACGGCGGTCTACCGGTGGATGGGCAGCGCGGACCTGGCCGATCAGGTGTACGGCGCCGGGTACCTGGTGGCCGAGGAAGGGATCGAGCCCGGCCGGATCGGGATCTACGGCGGCTCGTACGGCGGATTCATCACCCTGATGGCGCTCTTCACCGCCGGTGAGACGTTCACCGCCGGCGCGGCGCTCCGGTCGGTCACCGACTGGGCCCACTACAACCACTGGTACACGAGCCGGATCCTGAACCAGCCCCAGGACGACGCCGAGGCGTACGAGCAGAGCTCGCCCATCTACTTCGCCGAGAACTTCGGCCCCGACCAGCACCTCCTGATGCTCCACGGGATGGTGGACACCAACGTCCACTACTCCGACGTGGTTCGCCTCGCCCAGCGGCTCATCGAGCTCGGGAAGGAGAACTGGGAGCTGGCCGTGTTCCCCGTCGAGGGCCACGGCTTCGAGGCACCCAGCTCGTGGACGGACGAGTACCGCCGGATCTTCGAGCTCATGGACCGGACGATTGGAGCGGGCGTGGCCGTGGAATGGCCGGCGGGTATGGCGGGCGCTTCGGGATCGGGACAGTGATCTGAGCGGGAAGAGCGCCCGCGGGTAGCTCGCCCGCTGCGCGGGCTCGCGGGTAGGGGGCGGCCGCTGCGCGGCGCTCCCGTGTAGGTCGGCCGCTGCGCGGCGCTCCCGTGTAGGTCGGCCGCTGCGCGGCCTCCCGTTTAGCCGCCTGCGGCGGCGGGTGGGGCGCTCACTTCGTTCGCGGTGCGCTCGCCTTCGGCTCGCGGGGGCGTGGCCCACCTTATTCGCGGCTGCTCTGGGTTCGCGGCGCGAGATTGACCCATCCCGCCATTCCAGTGCCCCATTCGGTGCGGTATGGTCGGGCATGAGACGCACACGAGAGGGACCGGACCGGCGGCTGCCGGCGGATATCGAGCGGTTTCCGTTCGAGGGGCTGGAGGCGTTCGAGCTGGCGCTGGAGGTGGCGGAGCTGGCGGATGACCTGGCGATGGAGCACCGGGTGCGCAGGCCGTGGCTCGCAGGTCAGGTCGGGAGTGCCGGGCTGTCGGTAATGAACAACGTGGCCGAGGCCGCCGGCGAGAGTAGCCCCGGCGACAAGGCCCGCTTCTACCGCTACGCGCTCCGCTCCGCGTCGGAGGTGGCCGGGATGGTGGTGTTCCTGGTCCGGAGGGGCCTGATGGCACTGGAAGCGGAAATCGCCTGGCGCCGCCTGCTGGTCAAAGCCATGAAGGTGATCGGCCGGAGCGCGAAGTATTTCCGCGCCCGCGCCCGCGCCGAAGGCGCGCCCGGCGAGCGAAGCGAGCCAGACGCCGCCGCAGGCGGCTAAACGCGAGGCCGCGAAGCGGCCGAGCCAAACGCGGCCGAAGGCCGCTACCCGCGAGCGCCGCAGGCGCGAGCTCCCCCGGGAGGCGGCGAAGCCGCCGACCTCTAGATCCCGATCAGGATTCCCGCCCAGATCCCGATCAGCGCCAGCAGCCAGCCGGCCAGCACATCGCCGGGGTAATGGACGCCGAGATAGGCGCGGCTGAAGCCGACGCTCAGCGTCAACCCCAGGATCGCCCAGCCCCACGGCCCGCCGACCGTAAGGGCCAGGGGCAGCCCCACGGAGAGCGAGGCCGCCGAGTGGCCGGACGGGAAGCTGAATCGGTCGGGTGCCCGGACCAGTGTCTCGAGGCCCGGCGGCATCTGGGGGCGTGGGCGGTCGACGAACCGCTTGGCCAGCTGGACCAGCGCGAACGAGACGGTCAGGGCGAGAGCGCCGAGCATTCCGGCCCGGGAGAAGGGTGGGATGACCATGAGGGCCGCGGCGATGGCGATGGTCACCATGGCGCCGCCGAGATGGGTGACGAGTCCCAGAACGGCGTCCGCCCACCGATGCCGACGGAGCAGGAGCGCCTTGAGCGCCCGCTCGTCGTGGTGGGTCAGTCGCATCAGCAGCTCGGTCACGGACAATCCCTCCAGATCGTCGAGTTCCTCACTTGGATTCTGGGGCTCGTTCATCGCTCGTACGTCCTGAGACAGTAACCGTCGCGCAACGGATCCGGCGCCACACGCGATCGGCGCTTCGATTCGTACCCCGGATCCGGACCGCATGGTCCGGTCTTGCACGGCCCATGCCGCGCGCCGGGAGCCGGAAGAGCGGCGGGCCCCGCCTTTCGTCGTTTCCGGCGCCTCCCTACTTTCGGCGCCATGCCCGACCCTACCTGGATCTCCCTGCTCCCGGCGGTGCTGGCCATCGTGCTGGCTATCTGGACGCGTCAGGTCTACCTGTCGCTGGCGGCGGGCGTATGGCTCGGCTGGACGGTGATGGAGGGGGGGAACCCGGCCACCGGCGCGGCGCGTGCCATCGAGGAGACCATCGCCGTGCTCGGCAGCCCGGACAACACGCGCGTCATCCTGTTCGCACTCTTCATCGGGGCGCTGATCGCCACCATCGAGCGGTCGGGCGGCGTGAAGGGGTTCGTCGAGTGGCTGGAGGCCCGGAAATGGGTCACGGGTCCGAAAGGGGCCCAGCTGCTGGCCTACGTCACCGGGCTGGTCATCTTCATCGAGTCGAACATCACGATCCTGGTGAGCGGGGCGGTGGCCCGACCGCTGGCGGACCGGCACCGGACATCGCGGGAGAAGCTGGCGTATATTATCGACACCACGTCGGCGGCCATCTGCATCCTGATCCCGCTGAACGCGTGGGGCGCCTACATCCTGGGGATCCTGGGCGAGCTCGGGGTCGACGACCCGCTGGGCACGTTCGTCTCGGCGGTACCGCTGAACTTCTACGCCATCGCCGCGGTGATCCTTGCGGGGATCACCATCGCCACCGGGCTGGACCTGGGCCCGATGAAGGCGGCGGAGCGGAGGACGAAAGAGGAGGGCAAGCTGCTCTGGGACGACGCGTCGCCGATGCTCGACCCGGACGTGCTGAAGCCGGAGACGGAGGGCGGGCCGGCGAGCCCGCTCTACATGGTCGTCCCCATCGCCGCCATGGTCCTTATGATGCCCGTGGCGCTCTACATCACGGGCGACGGCGACATCCGCGACGGCTCGGGCTCCACCAGCGTGCTCTGGGCCGTCCTCACGGGACTCGTGGTGGCGTGGGTCATGATCCTGGCCACGCGCCGCGCCACCGCCGACGAGCTCACCGAGGTCGGGCTCAAGGGGGCCGGCGGCCTCATCAACATGGCCACCGTGCTCTGGCTCTCCCTGGCGCTGGCCGCCGTGACCGACGCCCTCGGCGCCGGGCCGTACGTGGCCGGCGTGACCGCCGGGACCCTTCCGCCCGTGGCCTTCCTGCCCCTGGTCTTCCTGGTGGCCGCGTTCGTGGCCTTCGCCACCGGCACCAGCTGGGGCACCTTCGCCATCATGCTGCCCATCGCCGTGCCCGCCGCCATGACCCTCGGCTGGCCGGTGGCGCCGTTCGTGGCCGCGTCGCTGGCCGGCGGGATCTTCGGCGACCACTCCTCGCCCATCAGCGACACCACGATCATCGCGTCCATGGCGGCGGCCACCGACCACATCGACCACGTCCGGACCCAGCTGCCGTATGCCGTGGTGGCGGGTGGGGTGGCGGTGGTGGGGTATGCGATCGTCGGGCTGACGATCTGAGGCGCCGCTCCGCGGCGCAACAGGCCGGCGCCGGGAGCGCCGGCAACAGGCGGGGGCCCGGCGGCCCCCGCATCAGGCGGCCTTCGGCCGCAACCGGCCGGCTTTGCCGGCATCGGCTCGGCCCTGCGGGCCTCGCAACGGGCGGGCTGCGCCCGCAACAGGCGCCCTCCGGGCGCAGGGGGCCGTCGCTTCGCTCCGGCAACACGCTCGGCCTGCGGCCTCGCAAGGAACCACCCGCGCCCGTCCGCTGTCCCTGCGAGGGCCGGAGGCCTCTCGCCCTGCCGCGCGCGACGCGGCGTGTTGCCGGGCCCGCAGGGACCGGCCTGTTGCGCCGCACGAGCGGCGCCGTTTCCGGGCCGCGAGGCCCGGACGGATGCCCGGCGCAGCCGGGCCTGTTGCGGTGGCCGCAGGCCGCCGCCTGATGCGGGGCGTCCAACCCGCTTTCCACAGATCCGCGACGCCATTCGCCCCGCCTCTTGCGCGCCCCCGTGACCGCCGATGGCCCTCGAATTGCTCGCCTGATGGACCGAAGCCGAGTCGTCAGTCGAAAGGAGCGCGCCCATGCCCCGTACAGCCGCCGAGAAGCTGATCGAGAGCCACCTGGTCGAGGGCGAGATGACGCCCGGTGAGCCCATCGCACTGCGCATCGACCAGACGTTGACGCAGGACGCCACGGGCACGCTGGTGATGCTGGAGCTGGAGGCCATGGGGCTGGACCGTGTGGAGACGGAGCTCAGTGCCCAGTACGTGGACCACAACCTGATCCAGGCGGACACCAAGAACCCGGACGACCATCTCTTCCTGAAGTCCGCGTGCGCGAAGTACGGGCTGTGGTACAGCGGCCCGGGGAACGGCGTGAGCCACCCGGTGCACATGCAGCGGTTCGGAAAGCCCGGGAAGAGCCTGCTGGGCTCCGACAGCCACACGCCGGCGGCGGGGTCGCTGGGGATGCTGGCCATCGGCGCCGGCGGGATCGACGTGGCGCTGGCCATGGCCGGGGAGCCGTACTGGGTGGAGATGCCGGAGATCTGGGGCGTGCGTCTGACGGGTGAGCTGCCGGCCTGGGTGAGCGCGAAGGACGTGATCCTGGAGATGCTGCGTCGTCACGACGTGGACGGCGGGCTGGGCCGGATCATCGAGTATTACGGGCCGGGGCTCGAGAAGCTGACGGCCATGGACCGTCACGTGATCGCCAACATGGGGACGGAGCTGGGGGCGACGACCACGGTCTTCCCGTCTGACAATGCCACCCGTCGTTTCATGGCGGCGTTCGGTCGCGAGGACGAGTGGACCGAGCTGGTGGCCGACCCGGACGCCGAGTACCACCTAACGGAGGAGATCGACCTGTCATCGCTGGAGCCGTTGATCGCGAAGCCCGTGAGCCCCGGCAACGTGGTCCCGGTGGTGGAGGTGGCGGGCGAGGGGCTCTACCAGGCGTACATCGGGAGCTCGGCGAACCCCGGCTACCGCGACTTCGCCATGCCGGCGAAGATGGTCGAGGGCCGGACCATCGCCGGGGGAGTGTCGCTGGACCTGAATCCGTCGTCGCGCTCCACGCTCCAGGATCTGATCCGGGAAGGGATGCTGACGCATCTGCTCCAGGCCGGCGCCCGGCTCCACCAGGCCGGATGCAACGGGTGCATCGGGATGGGGCAGGCCCCGGCCACGGGCGAGAACAGCCTGCGCACGGTGCCGCGGAACTTCCCGGGCCGGTCCGGGACGAAGGAGGACAGGGTCTTCCTGTGCAGCCCGGAGACCGCCGCGGCGTCGGCGCTCCGGGGTCAGATCACCGACCCGCGCACGCTGGACATGGAGTACCCGCGGGTCGTCGAGCCGGAGGAGCGGGCGAGCTGGAACGAGGAGCTTCTCGTTCCGCCGCCGTCGCCCGAGGAGGCCCGGGATCTCGAGCTGGTGAAGGGGCCGAACATCTTGACGCTACCGGAGCTCGACCCGCTGCCGGACACCCTCGAGGTGCCGGTGCTGCTGAAGGTGGGCGACGACATTTCCACCGACGAGATCATGCCCGCCGGCTCCGACATCCTGCCGTATCGGAGCAACATCCCGAAGATCTCGGAGTTCGTGTTCCGCCAGGTGGACGAGAGCTACGCGGAGCGGGCGGAGGAGACCCGCGATGACGGGGGGCACGCCGTGGTGGGCGGGACCAACTACGGCCAGGGCTCGAGCCGGGAGCATGCGGCCATCGCGCCCCGCTACCTCGGGCTCCGGGTGGCGCTCGTGAAAGGCTTCGCCCGGATCCACCGGCAGAACCTGATCAACTTCGGCGTGCTCCCCGTGGTCTTCGAGGACCCCGATGACTACGACGGGATCGAGCAGGGCGACGGCCTACGGCTCACGGGGATCCGGGACGCGATCGAGACGCGCTCGCCGCTGGAAGTGGAGAACACCCGGAGCGGCGCCAGGTACGCCGTAGGGGCGCCGCTCTCGGACCGGGAGCGGGAGATTCTACTGGCGGGCGGCGTGACGAACTGGGTGTAGGCGCGCTGAAAGGCGGCGCAACAGGCCGGCGCCGGGGGCGCCGGCAACCGGCGGGGGCCTGGTGGCCCCCGCATCAGGCGGCCTTCGGCCGCAACCGGCCGGCTTCGCCGGCATCGGCTCGGTCCTGCGGACCTCGCAACGGGCGGGCTTCGCCCGCAACAGGCGCCCTCCGGGCGCAGGGGGCCGTCGCTTCGCTCCGGCAACACGCTCGGCCTGCGGCCTCGCAAGGGAGCCGCCCGCGCCCTTGCCGCGCGCAGCGCGGCGTGTTGCCGGGCCCGCAGGGCACGGCCTGTTGCGCCGCGCGAGCGGCGCCGTTTCCGGGCCGCCAGGCCCGGACGGATGGCCGGCGTAGCCGGGCCTGTTGCGGTGGCCGCAGGCCGCCGCCTGATGCGGGGCCCGCCGCGAATGGTGGGCAGCCCGGATGAAAAGAGGGCGCCGGCAGCCCTGAAGCCACCGGCGCCCTCGAAAGGCCCGCCTGTTGCGCGGGACGCGGGCGTCAGCCCGCGCACCGCGCCCCCCGCCCCTACTCCCCACGCTTCTTTTTCCGCTTCTCCTCCAGGTACCGCTGCCGCGCCTCCACGTTCGCATGCCACGGCTCGCGCTCGAAGTAGCTCTTGGTCATCTCCACCACCTGTGGCGCGAGGACCACCATGGCCAGGAGGTTCGGGAGGATGACGATCCCGAGGAAGACGTCGCCCAGGTCCCAGATCACCGTCAGCGGCAGGATTGCCCCGACGAAGTGCATTCCGACGAAGACGGCCTTGTAGGGGATGATGGCTCTTCGGCCGAAGAGGTAATTGGCGCACCGGTCGCCGTAGTAGCTCCACGCTATGGCGGTGGAGATGGCGAACAGGAGCACGCTCATGAGAACGATGAAGCGCCCCCACTCGCCGGGCAGCCCGCGCTGGAACCCGAGCATGGTCAGGGGCGCCCCCGCCCGCACCGCCTCGCCGTACACCGCGGTGAGCTGGGTCCCTGCAGTGGTCCGTGCGACGCCCAGCGCGGGGACCACCTCGCCGGTGAACGGCTGCGTCATCTCGGGGTCGACGAACAGCTTCTCGACCGCCACCGCGTTCCACGCCACCACGGGCGTGGTGGCGGGGTCCCCATCCGGCAGCCCCTCGATATAGCGCACCGCGACGGGTCGCTCGTCGACGGGGAGGGCCCCGCCGGCCTCGTCCAGGGTGACGTACGTGAGGTCTCCGCTGCTGACGGTGATGGTGGTCGGGACCCGTGCGCCGTACGCGCCGCTCATGAGGATGACGAGCCCCGTCATCGTGCAGATGAGAATGGTGTCGATGAACGGCTCGAGGAGCGCCACGACGCCCTCCGAGACGGGCTCGTCGGTCTTGGCGGCCGAGTGGGCGATGGGCGCCGAGCCCTGGCCCGCCTCGTTGGAGAAGAGGCCTCGCCGTACACCCCAGACCAGCGTCAGGAGGAACGCGCCCGCGCCGGTGCCGGCCACACCGGCGCTGGGGCTGAGCGCCTCCGAGAAGATGAGCCCGAAGGTGGGCAGGATCTGGTCGTAGTTGATGAAGATGATGACCAGGGCGCCGAGCACGTAGATACCGGCCATGACCGGTGCGAGGATCCCCGTCACCTTACCGATCCGCTGGATCCCGCCCAGGATCACGAGCGCCACCACCGTCGCGGTGAACAGCCCGGTGACCCAGGCCGGAATGCCGAACTCCGTGGCCATGGTGTCGGCCACCGTGTTGGCCTGGATCCCGTTCCCCGTCAGGAACGCGGTCAGCCCGAGCATGGTGGCAAAGAAGACGGCCATCCACTTCCAGTTCTCGCCGAGCCCCTTCTCGATGTAGTACATGGGGCCGCCGGAAACGCTGCCCTCCCACGCCTCGGGGTCGTGGTCTTCCACCACGTCGCGGTAGCGCTGGGCCAGCGTGACCTCGGTGAACTTGGTGGCCATCCCGAGGAACGCCGTCACCCACATCCAGAAGAGGGCACCCGGGCCACCGAAATGCAGGGCCAGCGCCACACCGGCGATGTTGCCGATCCCCACGGTGGCCGACAGCGCCGTGGTGAGCGCCTGGAAATGGGCGACGTCACCGGGCTCATCCGGGTCGTCGTATTTCCCGCTCGTGACACCGAACCCGTGCCCGAGATGGCGGAGCTGGATGAACCCCAGCCGGACCGTGAGGAAGATCCCGACGCCCAGTAGCGCGATGGCCACCAGCGGGATCTGCTGCCCGCCAACTGGGATCCCGAAGTCCCAGACGTAGTAGCCTACCTCGTCCACGAACCAGCGGATCACACTTTCCAGGGCGCCAAAGATCGAATCCATGAGCTCTCACTTCGGTTCAGTAGTCGGCCGGACCGGCACATGGTACAACGCGTGAGCGCTGGAAGCCAGCGACGGGGGGTGTTTAACGAGCCCGCCGTCGGCTGCGTCTGTACGGGTGGCAGCAGGAAGAAGCCATTCGAACTCGGCAGGAGACGAACGATGCGTGGATTCAGGACGGTCATGAGCGCGCTGGCGACGCTGGCGCTGATGGCGGCCCCGCTGGCCGCACAGGGCGGAGCGGGCCGCCCGGGCGCGGCTATGGGGCGCGGGATGATGCAGAGCGGGCCGGCGGAGATGCTCCGCAACCCGGCCGCCGTGGTGCTGGAGCACCGCGGGGCGCTGGAGCTCACCGATGCGCAGGTCCAGGCCCTCGAGACGGCCCGGACCCGGATCGCGGAGGAGAACGGGCCGCGCTGGGAGCAGCTGAAGGAAGCGTTCGGCGACGCGAGCCCGGCGGAGATGACCCTCGAGCAGCGGCAGGCGCTCCGCGACCGGATGCAGGAGCTGCGGTCCGTGGTCGAGGCGGTCCGGGAGACGAACCGGGAGGCCATGAGCCCGGTCCACGAGATGCTGACCGCCGAGCAGGAGCGGGAGCTCCAGGCCATCATGCGACGCGGCCTCCGCAGCCCCCGGGGCGCCCCCGGGATGCGCGCCAGCCCCGGGATGCGCGGCAGTCCGGGAATGCGTGGCAGCCCCGGGATGCGTGGTGGGGTGCGTGCCGGCGTCGGAGACGCGGCCATCGGCGCCGCCTTCCGGACGGGCTACCGGGCCGGCGTGATGCGGGGCCGGGCCAGCTGCCGCCTGGGCGGCGTCGGGCCCGGCCGCTGATCCGGTCTGCGGCCGGCGGCACCATCGACCGCCCGTCCGGAGCTCCGGGCGGGCGGCTCGCGCGTTCGGCAGCCAACCTTCCGCCGGTCTCGTCCATCCAATACCATGACCCGCGCAGCGACATTCACGGAGAACGACGAGACCAGCCATGAGACTCATCAGTGCAGCGCTCCTCCTTGCCATCCTCCCCATGGCGCTCCCCGCCCAGCAGTGCGATGTGCGCCGGGAGGTCGAGAAGCAGCTCGACGCCACGGGCCTCGAGGGGGTCCTGATCGCCGCCGAGGCCGGCTCCCTCGAGGTGGTGGGCGCGGATGTCGACCGGATCCGCGTCCGCGGCGAGCTGTGCGCTTCCGACGAGGCGACGGCCGCTGACGCCGTGCTCATCGTCGAGCGGCGCCAGGGCGCGGCGTGGATCGAGGCCGACCTGCCGAGCGGCGGCTGGCGCGCCTACGCCCGCATGGACCTGCGGATCGAGATGCCCCGCTCCCTCGCCGCCGATATCCAGGACAGCAGCGGCGACATGTACATCGAGGGGATCGCCGCCGCCCGCATCGACGACAGCTCGGGCGGGATCGAGGTCCGCGATGTACCGGGGTCCCTGATCATCGACGACAGCTCCGGCGAGATCCTCCTGGCGAACGTGGGCGACGTGGAGCTCGAGGACAGCAGCGGCGAGATCGAGATCTCCGGCGTGAGCGGGAGCGTCCTGATTACGGAGGACAGCTCGGGTGAGATCGATATCCGGGACGTCACCGGCGACGTGCGGATCATAGATGACGGCAGCGGCAGCATCGTCGTCGTCGACGTCGGCGGCGACTTCACCGTGAACGACGACGGCAGCGGGTCCATCCGGTACCGGAACATCCAGGGGAGAGTCTCCGTGCCTCCGGAGCGTTAGGCCTTCTCCAGCGCCCGACGGAAGAGCCAGACGCTCACGGCCACGCCGAGCCCGATCCAGAGCACGCCCCAGACCACGGTGGGGATCCCCGTCATCTGGGCCAGCATGTGGGCGTCCGACTCCATGTAGGGCCGGTCGAGCACGTCGCTCTTGATATCCAGGAGCGCGTACAGGCAGGAAGTGAGGCCGAGTGCCGTGAGCGTCAGCACGTGCACGGTGCGGCCCGTGGACCGGAGCGCGATGAGCGCCGCGCCGAAGAGGGCGCCGAAGAGGATCCCGAACCCGTTGCGGACGTAGAGGGCCGTCAGGAGCAGCACGGCCAGGCCGATGACGGTGGTCACGTTGCGCGGCCCCGGCCGCTTCGCCCGGGCCAGCATCAGGATCAGCGCGCCCCACCCCAGGCTGCCCAGGTACCCGGCCGACAGCGTGAGGAACGCGTTCCCGCCGGGGCAGTAGCACACCCCGCCCTGGTCCGGCGTGACCACGATCCGGTCGATGGTACCGCCGGTGGCCACCGCCATGGCCCCGTGGCTGGCCTCGTGGAGGAGCACCACGAACAGCTTGAGCGGATAGATCACCGGTGACCACCAGAGCAGCCACACCACCGCCAGCCAGACGGTGAGCCCCGCCACCAGCGCGACCTGTCGCTTGGTCTTGCTTTTCACGGCGTTACGCCCCGTCCCGCGCCGGCAGCCTCGCGGCGCTCCGGGCGGCCTCGATGATCTCCAGCACCGCCACCGCGTCGGCCGGGTCCACCGGCGGGCGACCGCCGGAGCGGATGGCCCGGACCAGACCCGCGTAGAAGCCGCGGTAGTCGCCGGGCTCGGTGGGGATGGGTCGGGGCGTCTTGCCGTCATCGAGGACGCCGGCGGACTCGGGCTCGACGCCGAAGCCATCCTCGACGGGCGAGCCGCCCGCCCGCAGCCGGGCCTCCTGCGGGTCCTGGCCGTGCTTGGTCCACGTGGCCGCCGACCCCAGCACCCGGAACCGGGGGCCGGGGCTGGCCGCGATCTTGTTCATCCAGAGGTGGGACCGGACGCCGCTCTCGTGCTCGAGGGCCAGGAATACGTCGTCGTCGACCAGGGCGCCGTGGCGGCGGATGTCCAGCTCGGCGTACACGTCGCGGACGGGCCCGAACAGGAGCAGCGCCTGGTCGATGAGGTGGGCGCCCAGGTCGTACAGCAGGCCGCCGGCCTCCTCCGGGTCGGGGCTCTGCCGCCACCCCGCCTTGGGCACGGGGCGCCACCCCTCGAACCGGGATTCCATGCGATAAACGTCGCCGAGGTCGCCGGCATCGAGGAGGCGGCGCAGGATACGGAAATCGCCGTCCCAGCGCCGGTTCTGGTACACCGTCAGGAGCTGTTCGCGCTCCCGGGCGGCGCCCACGAGCCGGCGGGCGTTCGCGGCGAACGCGGCCAGCGGCTTGTCCACCACCACGTGGAGCCCCGCGCCCAGCGCCTCGAGGCCCAGCGGCACGTGTGTCCGGTTCGGCGTGACCAGGACCGCCACGTCCAGTCGATCGGCCATGGCCCACACCTCGGCCGCATCCGGGACCACGACGGCACCCGGATAGCGGGTCCGGGCGTCGCTGACCCGGTCCGGGTCGGACGTGACGATCGCTTCGATGGCCAGGCCGTCCGTGGCGTGGATGACCGGCGCGTGGAACGCGGCACCGCCCAGGCCGTACCCCACGAGGGCGACCCGGAGCCGGGCGGGATCGGGGCTCAAGGGCAGCGCCCTACGCCTGGAAGTCCGCCAGGATCTCCAGGACCGCGTCGATGTCCGCCTCCGTATGGTCCGCGTTGATCTGGAACCGGATCTCCTCGTCGCCCTTCGGCACCACCGGGTACGCCAGCCCCGTGGCCAGCACGCCGTTCTCGAACAGGTGCGCCACGATCTCCCGGGTGCGGGCGGTGTCGCGGACCATGAGCGGGACCACGGGGTGGTCCCCCGGGATCGTCTCCATTCCCAGCCGCTCGAGGCCTTCCTCGAACCGCTTGGTCAGAGCTCGGAGGTGGTCCAGCAGCCGGCGGCCGTCGGCGCTGTCCAGCAGGTCCACCGACTTCGTGGCCGCAAGCGCCTCGCCCGGCGTGATGGGGTTGCTGTAGATGTAGAACGGTGAAGTCTCCCGCAGGAACCGGATCACCGCCGCGGGCCCCACGATGTAGCCGCCGTTCACGCCGAACGCCTTGCCCAGCGTGCCCACCAGCAGGTCGACCTTCGTGCCCGTGTACTCCTCGGTGCCCCGGCCGCTCTCGCCGAACGCGCCCACGCCATGGGAGTCATCGGCCACCACGAACGCGCCTTCATCGAAGTCGCCATCGCGACGCCGGACGGTGTCCATGATCACGTCCAGCGGGGCGTGGTCGCCGCGCATGGAGAAGATCCCGTCGGTCACCACCAGAAGGCGGCTGCCCTTGCCCACGGCGGACGCGCACGCGTCCTCCAGGTCCGCCATGTCGTTGTGCTTGTAGATGATCTTCTCGGCGGGCCGCGACAGCCGCATCGCGTTGATGATGCAGTTGTGGTTCAGCTCGTCGCTGACCACCACCGTGTCCTTCGTGATCAGCGGCGTGATGATCCCCATGATGGTGGCGTACGCCGAGCTGAAGATCATCCCGGCCTCCCGGTTGTGGAACTCCGCCAGCCGCTCCTCCAGCTTCCGGTGTGCGGCGTACGTTCCGCTGATGAACCGGACCGCGCCGGGGCCTGCCCCGTAGGCCTCGCTCCCCGCCTCCTCGGCGGCGATGACCTCGTCCCGGAGCCCCATCCCCAGGTACGAGTTCGAGTTCATCCGGATGAACGCCTTGGTGCCGTGGCCCTCCAGGTGGAACCGGGGGCCGCGGTGGCCTTCGGGCTTCAACACCCCGGTGACGACGGCTTCCGCACCCTTCGCGCGGTTCTCCTCTTCCAGGGTGTCGACTTCGTTCTCCAGGACGGGAATCAGCTTGTCTAGCGGCATGGTCTTTCGATTTCGAGTTCGTTTTCGAGCGTTCGCGGCAGCGTCGTCGTGCGCTGCGTGACTCGGTGTTCGTCGTTCCGGTCAGCCCACCGGGCTGGTGACGCCGAGGCGCGGGGCCAGCTTCTCGAGCATGTCCTCCACCATGGCGGCGGTGTCGTACTCGTGCTGCCAGTCCCATTCCTCCCGGGCGGCGGAGTCGTCCACGCGACGGGGCCACGACTCGGCGATCTTCTGCCGGACGGGGTCCACGTCGTAGTCGATCTCGAAGCTCGGGATGTGGGCCTTGATGGCGTCGGCCAGCGCCTCTGGCGTCACGGGCTCGGCGGCCAGGTTGAACGCGTTCCGGTGCTTCAGGCTGTCGGCCGGTGCGTCCATGAGCTCCATGGCGGCCCGGAGCGCGTCGGGCATGTACATCATGTCGAGCTGGGCGTCGGGCTCCAGGTAGCAGGTGTAGCGCCCGTCCTTCAGCGCGGCGTGGAAGATCTCCACCGCGTAGTCCGTGGTGCCGCCGCCGGGGGGCGCCATGTAGCTGATGAGTCCGGGATACCGTACGCCCCGGGCGTCCACGCCGAAGCGGGTGTGGTAGTAGTCGGCCAGCAACTCGCCTGCGACCTTGCTCACCCCGTAGAGCGTGTTCGGCCGCTGGATCGTGTCCTGGGGCGTCGGGTCCGGCGGCGTCTCCGGCCCGAACGCCGCGATGGAGCTGGGGGTGAAGACGGCGAGGTCGTGCTCCCGGGCGGCCTCCAGGATATTGTACAGCCCGCCCATGTTCACGTCCCACGCCTTCTGCGGCATCCCCTCCGCCGTGGCCGACAGGATCGCCGCCAGGTGGTAGATGGTGTCGATCTTCTGGTCCGTGACGAGCGCCTCGAGCGCCGCCGCGTCGGTGCAGTCCAGCGCCCCGAACGTGGCGCCCTCCGGGAGCGGGTCGGCGGGCTCCTTGATGTCCGTGGCCACCACCGTCGCCCCTTCGTACCGCTCCAGGAGCGCCGGCACCAGCTCCGTGCCGATCTGCCCCGCCGCGCCCGTCACCAGGATCCGCTTCATGACGCCTCTCTATCGATCAAATCCAACGCTCGGTTTCGTGCCCGAAGCGTACCGCGGCGGGCGGGTGGCGGCAAGCACGCGCCGATGCTCCCGAGACACCGATCCGCCTCCTCCTCCCTCTCCCTCTATCTCTCCCTCGGCCTGTACCTGTACCTCCGCCTCGTACCTCTCCATCCTCGAGCGCCGGGCGGTCCGCTTCCGGGCGGCCGCACCTCCGAACTGCCTGACGCGGGGGACCCGCGCTCCCCGGTCGCGCTACTCGATGAACAGCCGCGCCACGTTCGCCGCGATCCCGCCGTGGCCGATGCCGCCGGTGTTGCCCAGGATCGCCACCGCCACACCGTCGTCCGGGAGCAGGACGAGCATGGCGGTAGCGCCCATGGAGCCACCGCTGTGGCTGACGGTCCGGTGCCCGTCGATCTCGCCCACGCCCCAGCCCAGGCCGTACGACGGCTCGCCCTCCGGCGTCTGCTTCGTCCACATCTGCGCCCGGGCTTCGTCGGAGAGGATGTCACCGTGGAGGACGCCCAGGGCGAAGTTCACCAGGTCCGCGCTGGTGGCCACCAGCCCGCCGCCGGCCCACTTGTTCGACAGGTCCACTTCGGGGGCGTTCAGGTAGGTCCCGGTGGAGTCGCGCATGTAGAAGCGTGCGTGGTGCGGGATCACCGAGTCCTGCCATTCGGGCTGGAGGGTGGTGAGCCCGAGGGGGCCGGCGACCTCGTCGTCGAGGATCCCGACCCAGCTGCGGGCCCGGTCGTCCGCAGCCTCCGTCACCGCGCTCACCACGGTCCAGCCGTACGTGGAGTACGAGTACTCCGTGCCGGGCTCGAAGAGGAGCGAGTCCTCCCAGAAGACGGCCATGGGCAGCATGACGTCGAGGTACGGCGTGTTGCTCATGAACTCGTCACCGTCGTAGTGCCGGACGCCGGCGGTGTGGCTCATGAGCTGGCGCATGGTGATCCGGGCGTTCCGCTCCGGGTACTGCGGCAGGTAGGTGGCGATGGGCGCGTCGAGGTCGATGAGGCCCCGGTCCCGGAGCGCCATGGCCGCCACGGCCGCCACCGGCTTCGAGATGGACCCGATCCGCGAGACCATCTCCGGCCCCGCCGGCACCCGGTTCTGGAGGTCGGCGAAGCCGAACCCGCCGGTCCACACCAGCCGACCGTCCACGGCGATGGCGGCGCTGAGGCCGGCCACGCCGGAGGTGTCCTGGTGGGCGGCGAGCATCTCCCGGGCGCGCTCGAGCTTTCCGGCCAGGGAGGTGGCGTCCGCGGAGGTGGCGGTGTCCTGGGCGGCCGCCGGCGCCGTGGCGCCAGCGCCGATGACCAGCGCCAGGACGAGAGGGATCAGCCGGCGGATTCCATTCGGTTCGCAGTACATGGGCGTGCCTCGTTCTGAGGATCGGATTCGGGGTGCACTGGCCTTCGCGGCTACGGGCCCTCGTCGTCTTCATGGGCGCCCTCCAAGGCGCCGGGGACGTTCCGGACCCGGGCGATGCCGTACACCAGCTCCGTCCCGAGCCGGACGCCCAGGACGAACGCGACCGCGAGAGCCAGTGCGTACAGGTAGCGGAACTGCTCCTGCGGGCGGATGGTCAGCGCGATCCAGACGCCCAGGAGCGTGGCCCCAGCGAACGCCAGACCGCGCCCCCACCTGACCGCCCGCTTCCGCTCCGCCCGGATGCAGTCCTCACACCAGAGGATCCGGTCCAGGTCGTCCGGGTCGGTGGGGCGCCTGCAGCGCCGGCAACGGGCCAGGTCGTAGTCGTGGGTTGCCATGCCACAAGGCTGGGCCGGTTACCACCTCCGCCGCAAGGCACGGGTTGGAACTGACTTGGCGCGGGGAGCGTGGGGGACCGCGGAGCCTTCGCCGCGGGGCTCAGAACTAAAGCCCCCGAAGCCGCTCCCCCGCCGCCTCCAGCGTCTCAACCCGCTTGCAGAACGCGAACCGGACCAGGCCCCGGCCCAGTGCCGGCTCGTGGAAGAAGCTGGAGCCGGGGACCGTGGCCACGCCGGCCTCCGCGGCCAGGCGGCGGGCGAAGGTGTCGTCGTCCTCGTCGCTCAGCTCGCTGAAGTCGGCCAGGATGTAGTACGCGCCCTGGGGCGGGGAGCAGCTGAAGCCGGCGTCGACGAGGGCCGCGTGGAGGGTGTCGCGACGATGGCGGTAGTCGGCGGCCAGCGCCCGGTAGTAGTCGTCGCCCAGCGTCTCGAGCCCGGCGGCCACGGCGTCCTGGAGCGGGGCGGGGGCGCCCACGGTGAGGAAGTCGTGGACCTTCCGGATGGCGCCCGTGAGGTCCGGCGGCGCCACGATCCAGCCCACGCGCCAGCCGGTGACGCTGAACGTCTTGGACGCGCCGCTGATGGTCACCGTCCGGTCCGCCATCCCGTCGAGGGTGGCCAGGGGGACGTGCTCGCCGTCGTAGCGGATGTGCTCGTAGATCTCGTCGGTGAAGGCGATGGCGTCGTGGCGGCGGCAAAGCTCGGCGATGGCCTCCAGCTCGTCGCGCCGGAAGACGTGCCCCGACGGGTTGTTGGGCGAGTTCAGGATGATGGCCCGGGTCCGGTCGCTGAACGCCGCGGCCAGCCGGTCCAGGTCCAGCTCGAACGCCAGGCCGCCGCGCCGGGTCCGCTCCATGGGCACCCACACCGGCCGTGCGCCGCACAGGATGGCGTCGGGCCCGTAGTTCTCGTAGAACGGCTCGAGGACGATCACCTCGTCGCCCGGGTCCACCACCGCCAGCAGCGCGCTGGCCATGGCCTCCGTGGCGCCGCACGTCACCGTGACCTGCCGGTCCGGCTCGATCTCCAGCCCGTACCACTCGTGATAGGCGACGCCGAGCGCCCGCCGGATCCGCGGCGAGCCCCACGTCACTGCGTACTGGTTGACGTCCCGGCGGATGGCCTCGATGGCCGCGACCTTGAGCGTCTCGGGGGCCGGGAAGTCGGGGAAGCCCTGGGCCAGGTTGAGGGCCTCGTGCTGGTCGGCCACCCGGGTCATCTCCCGGATCACCGACTCGGTGAAGCCGTGGGTGCGGCGGGCGGTGCGGGGGGCGGAACGGGCGGGCTCGATCATGGGGTCAGCCTAGGCGCCGGTCCCGGCCCGGGCAAGAACCCGGGGCCCGTGCCAGGGTCAAGGGCGCGGGATCGGCCCCGCCTGCTACCCCGTCTTCGCTTCTTCGGTCTCGCCCTCGCCCAAGAGTGCCGGGACCACCAGCGGCGTCAGCAGCGTGATCACCGCCAGGACCAGCGCCGTGCCGCCGAGGCTGAGGGTGGTCAGGTTCGCCGGCGCGATGGTGAACGCCACCGCGGCGGCGGTGAGCGGGGCCATGACCCAGAGGATGGCGAACGACACCGTACGCGTCCGGATGATACTCCATGCGTGGCCCAGGAGGCCGAGCACGGCCACGCCCAGCGCCGCGATACCGATGAGAATCGGGTCCATGTCGATCTATCCCTTCAATTCGTCGTATTCGTGATCCCGTCCGCCCCGCATACCCCAGTATCGTCCGCATCGGTCCGCGTACGGTGAGCGTGGCGCTGCGTCCACGCTTCGCGCGGGGTTTGCATCAGTCTCCCAAATGCACGACAATCCGATGCTGCCTCGGCGCCGGATGGCGCCGAGGCGGCGGCCCTGCCGAGTCGCAGGGAGGGGTCGCGGTGCCCGCGAAGCGGCGCAACTTGCCGCCCGCTCCGGCGAGGTGGAGTGGCCGCGAAGGACGGGCTCTGCCGCGCACGCAGTGCCGGGGCGAAGGTCGTGATGGGCGGCGAATGAGCACGCACAGCGGGCACCGCGTGCCCCGACCGCTTCAGCGCGCTGGCCGCGCCACGGGGCACCGTCGGATCCGGAGCAGCAGGGACAGCACGTACATACAGGCAGACTGAGGACATACCATGGCCGATCAGTTCGACAGCATCGACACCCTCACCGTAGGCGGCGAGTCCTACGAGATCTTCCGCCTCGACGCCCTGGAGAAGCGGGGCCTCGACATCAGCCGGCTGCCGTACAGCCTGAAGATCCTGCTGGAGAACATCCTCCGGCACCAGGACGCGTCGCCGGACGCCGCGGGCGACGTGGAGGCGCTGGCCAACTGGGACCCGCAGGCGGAGCCGAGCCGGGAGATCGCGTTCACGCCGTCGCGTGTGCTGCTCCAGGACTTCACGGGCGTGCCGGCGGTGGTGGACCTGGCGGCCATGCGAGACGCCATGGCGCGGATGGGTGGCGACCCGCAGAAGATCAACCCGCTCCAGCCCAGCGAGCTCGTCATCGACCACAGCGTGCAGGTGGACGAGTTCGGGACGCGCTACGCGTTTGAGACGAACTCGGAGATGGAGTACCGTCGCAATAGAGAACGCTATGCGTTCCTGCGCTGGGGCCAGGGCTCGTTCGAGGACTTCAAGGTGGTCCCGCCGGAGACGGGGATCGTGCACCAGGTGAACCTGGAGTACCTGGGCCGCGTGGTCTTCGGCAAGGACGGGCGGGCGTACCCGGACACGCTGGTGGGGACCGACTCCCACACGACCATGATCAACGGCCTGGGGATCCTGGGCTGGGGCGTGGGCGGGATCGAGGCCGAGGCGGCCATGCTCGGCCAGGCCATCAGCATGCTGATCCCGCAGGTGGTGGGCTTCAAGTTCACCGGCGAGCTGCCGGAGGGCGCCACGGCCACGGACCTGGTGCTCCGCGTCACGGAGATGCTCAGGGAGCACGGCGTGGTGGGCAAGTTCGTCGAGTACTTCGGCCCCGGGCTCCAGAATATGCCGCTGGCGGACCGGGCGACGATCGGGAACATGAGCCCCGAGTACGGCGCCACGTGCGGCATCTTCCCGGTGGACGAGGAGACGCTGAACTACCTCCGGTTCACCGGCCGCGATGCGCACCAGGTGGAGCTGGTGGAGGCGTACATGAAGGAGCAGGGGCTCTTCCACACGGCCGACACGCCGGAGGCCGAGTACACGAGCACCCTGGAGCTGGACATGTCCACGGTGGAGCCGAGCATCGCCGGGCCGAAGCGGCCGCAGGATCGGATCTCGCTGAGCCGGGCGAAGCACAACTTCCGCGAGGTGCTGCCGGACCTGTCGGGCGGCGGCGTGCCCGCCGGCAACGGCGCCGACATGGCGGCCGAGGGCGGCGCGGCGGTGGCCACCGCCGGGAAGCGGAAGGCCGAGGTGAAGATGGGCGAACAGACGTTCACCCTGACCGATGGCGACGTGGTGATCGCCGCCATCACCAGCTGCACGAACACGTCGAACCCGTCGGTCATGGTGGCCGCGGGGCTGCTGGCGAAGAAGGCCGTGGAGAAGGGGCTGGCCCGGAAGCCGTGGGTGAAGACGTCGCTGGCCCCGGGCTCGAAGGTGGTCATGGACTACCTGAACGAGGCCGAGCTGATGGAGCCGCTGGAGGCGCTCCAGTTCAACCTGGTGGGCTACGGCTGCACCACGTGCATCGGGAACAGCGGCCCGCTCCCGCCGGAGATCAGCGCGGCCATCAACGAGAACGGGCTGGTGGCCACCAGCGTGCTCAGCGGGAACCGGAACTTCGAGGGTCGGATCAGCCCCGACGTCCGGGGGAACTACCTGGCGTCGCCGCCGCTGGTCGTCGCCTACGCCCTGGCCGGGACCATGGACATCGACCTGTACAACGAGCCGATCGGCACCGACGGGGACGGCCGGAGCGTGTTCCTGAAGGACATCTGGCCGACGCAGCACGAGATCCAGGAGGTGATCCACGAGTCGGTGAAGTCGGAGCACTTCACCAGTCAGTACGCCAGGGTCTTCGACGGCGACGAGCGGTGGAAGGAGCTGCCGGTGCCCGAGGGCGACCGCTTCGCCTGGGAGGATGACAGCACCTACATCAAGGAGCCGCCGTACTTCATGGACATGCCCCGGGAGGCGCCGCCGGCGGAGGACATCACCGGCGCCCGGGTCCTGGCGCTCATGGGCGACAGCATCACCACCGACCACATCTCGCCCGCCGGCTCCATCGCCAGGGACAGCCCGGCGGCGAAGTACCTCATGGACAACGGCGTGGAGCCCAAGGACTTCAACTCCTACGGCAGCCGTCGCGGGAACCACGAGGTCATGATGCGGGGCACGTTCGCCAACGTCCGGTTCCGGAACCGGCTGACGCCGGAGAAGGAGGGCGGCTGGAGCCGGCACTTCCCGTCCGGGGACGTGGACCGGATCTACGACGTCGCCATGAAGTACCGGGAGGAGGACGTTCCGACCCTCGTCATCGCCGGCACCCAGTACGGGACCGGCTCGAGCCGGGACTGGGCGGCGAAGGGCCCGGCGCTGCTGGGCGTGAAGGCCGCGCTGGCCGCCACCTACGAGCGGATCCACCGGTCCAACCTCATCGGGATGGGCGTGCTCCCGCTCCAGTTCAAGGACGGGGAGAACGCCAGGACCCACGGGCTCGACGGCGACGAGGTCTACAGCATCACCGGCGTGGCCGACGCGCTGGAGCAGGGCGGCAGGATGACCGTCACCGTCACCGCCGAGAAGGACGGCGAGACGAAGGAGTTCGAGGTCCTGCTCCGACTGGACACGCCCCAGGAGGTGAACTACTACCGCCACGGCGGGATCCTGCAGTACGTGCTGAGGCAGCTCCTTGACTAGGTCGAGCTCGCTTCGCTCCCGACGGGCGGCGCTCCGCTGCCGGGTAGCTCGGCCGCTGCGCGGCGTCGCGGGTAGCCGCCTGCGGCGGCGTGTAGCGCTCGCTTCGCTCGCGCGTTTAGCCGCCTTTGGCGGCGGGGGTGCCCATGCCGAAGCATAACGTGAAGCCGATGCGGGTGGAGCCGACGGAGGACGGGCAGAAACTGCGCATCGTGTGGAAGGACGGGCATGTCAGCGAGTACGAGCCCCGGGCCATCCGGCTGGCGTGCCCGTGCGCCGGGTGCGTGGACGAGTTCACGGGGAAGCCGCTCCTGGACCCGGCCTCCGTACCGGAGGGGATCATGCCGGTGAAGATCGAGTACGTGGGCGGCTACGCGCTGGCGTTCAACTGGCCCGACGGCCACGACACCGGGATCTACCCGTACGACCTGCTCCGGAAGATCTGCCCGTGCGACGGGTGCGCGGTCCGGCGAGAGACCGAGGGCGATGAGGACGATCGGCCCCGGTTCCTCCGGATGGACAAGGACGACGAGGGCGCCGGCCAGAATCCGGGTGCCAGTGACACACCGGCAGCCGGCGACGGCGGCGACCAGCCCGCCGGCGAGGCCTCCTGATGGGGCTGCTTTCCACCATGCGGGCGCTCTGGACCGCGGGGCAGGGCGCCATCCGGGGGATCGACCAGCAGGTCCTCCGCGACCAGGACGCCACCGCCGACCCGTATCCGCTGTTCGGTCGCTGGTTCGACGACGCGAAGCGCGCCGGGCTCTACCTCCCCGAGAACATGAATCTGGCCACTGCGAGTCCCGACGGCGCGCCGTCGTCGCGGCAGGTGCTGCTCAAGGAGTGGGGGCCGGACCAGGGCTTCGTCTTCTACACCAACTACGACAGCCGGAAGTCTGCGGAGCTCGACGCGAATCCGCAGGCCGCGCTCCTCTTCCACTGGACCACGCTGCACCGCCAGATCCGGATCGAGGGCACCGTCGAGCGGGTCAGCCAGGAGCAGTCGGAGGCGTACCACGCAACCCGGCCCCGGGGCAGCCAGATCGCCGCCTGGGCCTCCCGCCAGAGCGCGGAGCTGGTTGGCCGCCAGGAGCTGGAGGCCCGGTTCCGGGAGAAGGAGGAGGAGTTCGACGGCCGTGACGTCCCTCTCCCGCCCTTCTGGGGTGGCTACCGGGTGATCCCCGAGCGGATCGAGTTCTGGCAGGGGCGGGCCAACCGGATGCACGACCGGATCCTGTACCGGCGGACCGACCGCGGCGCCTGGGCCGTGAGCCGGCTCTCGCCCTGAGGGTTGGCGGGCCCAAGCCTCGGGACCGGGGGGCTCGCCGAACGGGTCCCGCCGAACGGGTCCCGCCGAACGGGTCCCGCCGAACGGGTCCCGGCCAGCGAAATGCCAAGTGTCGATCTCCACCGACCCAAATCGTCCACACGCTGGTCCAACGCTCGGCCTGTGGACTCCGAGGGACGGGTACCGCGGGAAGGGCCAATCCGCCACCGCCATTCGGCTTCGGCCCTCGCCCTTCGGCGCCTCGCCCCCGGCCTTAGCCCCCGGTCGCTCGATCCTCAGCCCTCCGCGGCGTACCAGTTCTTCGCGCCGACCTCCCACACGCGCTCGATCGTCTCCCCGCGCACCCCGAAGACCCAGCGCTGGAGGTTGACCGATACGCAGACGTGGTTCGGGATGATCCGGACCGTATCGCCCGGACGGGGGCGCCAGTGGGTGTTGGAGAGGTCCAGGATCCCGTGCTCTTCGGACTTGCTGGCAACGGTGACTTCGGGAAGGTCGAGGAGCTGGCCGAAGCCGTCGTAGCCGGGGGCCCGGATCCCGTCGCCGGAGAGGGCCTTGGTGCCGGCGTCGACCACGGCCTGGCCGGGGACGGCGGTACTGATGACGGTGGCCAGGATGGTGTAGGCGCAGTGGTCCCACTCGCACGCGCCGATGGCGGCCGTCGTGCGGTCATTGTAGACGTAGGTTCCGGCCCGGATCTCGGTCTGGTGCGGGACCTCGTGGGAGCGGAACGCGGTGGGGGTGGAGCCGCCGCTCACGATCCCCGGGGGCAGGCCGTGGTCGCCGAGCTCCTGCACTACCCGGCCCAGGTCCTCGGCCAGGCGCTCGAGGTCGGCGGTCTGATCCTCGACGCGCTGCCGGATGTGGCCCGGGTAGAACATGATGCCTCTGTAGACGACCCCCTCGCCGCACTCCTTCGCGATGGCCGCTGCCTCGCCGGCACCCGACACGCCGCATCGCTTCATCCCGAGGTCGACCTCGATGAGCACGCCGACGGGGTCCGTGGCGTCCGCCCGGCCTAGCGCAGTGCGCAGTGCCCGGACGGCCTCGGAGGAGTCGAGCCCCACGAGGAAATCGGTGGGTCCGCCGTGCGCGGCGTCAGCGCCCTGAGGACCGGCGGGAGGCTCGGCGCGTGCCCTGGCCCGGGTCCGGGCCATCACCTCCGCCAGCGCGTCGGCCCGGGGTCCGAACGCCGGGTACGCCACCAGCGTTTCCGGCGCCGCCGCCCCGATTTCGGCGGCCTCGATGGGCGTAGCCACGGTCACGCCGACGGCGCCGAGGCCGACCTGCTCGGTGGCGATCCAGCGGGCCTTGTGCGTCTTGGTGTGAGGCCGCAGCGCCAGGCCGTGCTGGTCGGCGTAGCGCTGCATCCGGCTGAGGTTCGCTTCCAGCCGGTCCAGGTCGACGACGGCCGCGGGGGTGGGGAGCTCGTGGAGTGTGTGCATGGGTAGACCAAAGAGAAGAGGGTTCTACTGTGGCGCCAGCGTCACCCCGAAGAAGAGCGTTCCGTACTGCGCGCTGATCGGCTCCTCCAGCTCCGACTGGAGGTTCATGGCCGGAAAGGCCCGGGCGCCGGCGACCAGGGAGAAGAGCACGCCGTCACCCGGGATGTTGAGGCTAATGCTGCTGGTTCCGCCCAGCACGGGAACGGTGAAGTCGTCGAGGGAGACCGAGTTGACCTCGGCGTTCCAGAGTACGGTGTTGAGCGTGGGCCCGGCGGCGATCCGCACGGGCCCGAGGTGGACGCCCACGGTGGAAGTGAGCCGGATCGAGGTCCAGTGCAGGAAGATGGTGGTCTGGCGGTACGAGCGATAGCCTTCGGCGTGGCCGCGACTGCCGTTAGAGATCAGGAAATCGACGGAGACGGGGCTCCGGAACCGGTAGCGGCCGCCCACGAAGCCGGTGAGCTCGAGGCCGGCGTAGACGTACAGCGGGTGCTCATAGGGCCCGTCCGACTCGATACGAGTGTCGCCGAAACCGGCGTCGTCGAGGGAGGCGACCAGGGACGGCCCCGGCCCACCACGCTCGTACGCGGCTCCGCCAAGGAAGCTGAAGCCGTGCCGGTCCTGGGCCGCTGACGGGTTGGCCACGAGGAGTCCCACCAGGGTGAGGACCCAACCGGTGCCGCCGTGTGAAATCAGTCGCTTCATCCTCGTCGCATTTGCCGGGGTCTCCCTGGCGAACAGGGAACTGCGACGCGGATTGTATCGGGATGGGGCGTGACAGCCAAGGGGCCGGGCCTCCCGTTGGTGCCTCCCGACGGCCGAGCGCCGGGGTGAACCCTGTTCGGCGGTCCGGGGTATCGGTTGTCGTCGCTGTCGTCGGACCGTACCTTGCATCCGCTTCCCGGTGCGTGTATCCATGGTCCCGGCAGCTCTGAGGTCGGCGGCCCTGTCCGCCGGATTCAGCAGTCACGGGGCTGTAGCTCAGTCGGGAGAGCACCTGCTTTGCAAGCAGGGGGTCAGGGGTTCGAATCCCCTCAGCTCCATTCTCGTGGCCCGATTCCGCGCACCGGTGCAACACAATCCGGTCGTGACGCGTCTCAAGGGTGAGACGTGCCGAGCGCGCGGCATCTGTCGAGCCGACCCAGGTCCGCCAGACGGTGGGCTTGCCGGGTCGAGCCCATCGAGGGCCGCGACGCACAGGAACTGCCGACCGCCCGCCCGCAGCACCGGGGCGAGGCCGCTCTCGGCAGGCAGTACGCACCCGCCCCGCAGGATGCGGTCCGGCCGCGGTCGGTCGCCGGGCCAGGCGGGAGACGCACATTCAACGTCCGGGTACTCAGTGAACGGACAGCAGGCAACCGCAGACAGGACAGAGGAAAGCGACGTGACCAACGAAGCTCCCCTGGGCGTGCTCGAGGTGCTCTCGAGCGGTTCCGGGTTCATCCGCCGTAAAGAAGACGGGTACACCCCGGGTGACAACGACATCTACGTGGGCCAGAAGCTGGTGCAGAAGTTCCACCTCAAGACCGGCGATGAGCTGTGGGGTGAGGTGGGGCAGCCGCCAGGCCGTGGGAAGAGTGCACCGCTCACGAAGCTGGTGACGGTGAACGGCCGGCCGGCGGAGGAGATGAAGCCCCGGCCGGACTTCAAGCGCCTCAGCGCGCTGCACCCCGACGAGCAGATCGTCCTGGAGTGCGGACTCGAGCGCCACGGCCGCACGGACTACACGAACCGGATCATCGATCTGCTCTGCCCGTTCGGGAAGGGTCAGCGGGCACTGATCGTGGCGCCCGCAAAGGCGGGGAAGACCATGGTGCTCCAGGCCATCGCCGAGGGGGTCGTGACGAACTATCCCAAGGCGGAGCTTCTGATCCTGCTGGTGGACGAGCGGCCGGAAGAGGTCACGGAGATGGAGAACACCGGTTTCGGCGAGGTCATCGCCAGCAGCTTCGACCACCCCGCCGACCGCCACACCACGGTGGCGGAGATCACGCTGGAGCGCGCCCGCCGTCGGGCGGAGATGGGCGACGACGTGGTGATCATCCTCGACTCCATCACCCGGCTCGCCCGGGCGTACAACACGGTGGAGGAAGGGAGCGGGCGGACGCTCTCGGGCGGCCTGGACGCCAATTCGCTGGAGAAGCCGAAGCGGTTCCTGGGCAGCGCCCGGAACATCTCGCGTGACGAGGGCGGCGGCAGCCTGACCATCATCGCCACGGCACTGGTGGACACCGGCTCGCGGATGGACGACGTGATCTTCGAGGAGTTCAAGGGTACGGGCAACAGCGAGCTGGTGCTGAGCCGCGAGCTGGCGGACAAGCGGATCTGGCCGGCCATCGACCTGAACCAGAGCGCCACGCGGAAGGAGGAGCTGCTCCTGACCGACGACGCGCTCCGGGTCTCCCACCTGATGCGTCGCCAGCTCAGCGACGACCCGCCGGCGGAGGCGATGGAGAAGCTGCTCGGCTTCATGAAGCGGACGAAGGACAACCAGGAGCTGATCGACAAAGTCCTGAACAATGTCGGCTGAGCCGGCCGGGGGGCGCGGTTCACGCCCCCGGGCCGAGCGGCGGCCGCCACCGTGCCGGTGATCGCGAAGAATCCAATGAACCAGATCGCCACGTTCGTGTAGGCACGGTATGGCAATGACGAAACGACCCCTGTTCTGGCCGCTGGCCCTCGGCCTGCTCCTGGCGGACCGGGTCACGAAGTGGGTGGTCGAGCAGTCGCTGCAGCTGCACCGGCCCACCGAGGTCTTCGGCGACGTGGTCCGCTTCACCCTGGCGTACAACCCGGGGGCCGCGTTCGGGATCGACGTCGGGCCCGCCTCCCGGGTGGTCTTCATCACCCTGACCATCGTGGCGCTGGGCGCCCTGTACTGGATGTACCGGACCACCCCGCGGGACCACCGGGTCCAGCTCACGGCGCTGGCGCTGATCAGCGGTGGCGCGCTGGGCAACCTCGTGGACCGGCTCCGCAGCCCCGCCGGCGTAGTGGACTTCATCGACGTGGGCCTGGGCGGCACGCGGTTCTGGACCTTCAACGTGGCCGACGCCGGAATCACCGTGGGCGCGATCCTGCTGGCGATCTCGCTCTGGGCGGAGCCCGAGCCGGAATCGGAGCCCACGGCGTCTCCGGCGGCGGAAGGGGCGCGAGAGGATGGCGGAGCGACGTAACCTCAGGGCCCCCGACGTCATCGGTGCGGCCAAGGGCGGACTGAACCGGGTAGGTCGCGCGGCACTCATGGTCGTGGCCATCGTTCGCACGCTGGGCAGCCCGCGGAAGTACGTGAACGCGTCGCTTACGCAGGCGTACCACATGGGGATCCGGTCGCTCCCGCTGGTCCTCTTCATGGCCATTATCGGCGGCGCCATCGCGTCACAGCAGACGGGCGCGCAGTTCGCCGGAGGGCTGCCGGTCTGGGTCACCGGCAGCATCGTGACGGCCGGCGTCCTGACGGAGCTGGGTCCCGTCCTCACGGCCATTGTGCTCATCGGCCGGCTCGGGGCCAGCATCGCGGCGGAGCTCGGGACCATGAAGGTCACCGAGCAGATCGACGCGCTCTACTCCATCGGCCGTGACCCCGTCACGCTCCTGATCGTCCCTCGGGTGGTGGGCGGCGCGCTGGTGGTGCCCAGCCTGGTCATCCTCGCCGATGCCATGGGGATCTTCGCCGGCTGGGCCACCGGGGTGCTGACGGTTGAGGGGCTCACGTCGGCGGACTTCCTGTTCGGGGTCCGGTTCTACTTCCGGCCGTGGGTCCTGGTCTTCAGCGTGATCAAGGCGGCGGTGTTCGGCGTGGCCATCACCTTCCTGGCCTGCTTCATCGGGTTGGAAGGCCGGGGCGGCGCCGAGGGCGTGGGGAGGACCACGACGTCGGCGGTGGTCACGACCACCGTGGCCGTCATGGTGCTGGACCTGATCCTGATCCCGCTGCTGAAGGTGGCGTGATGATCGAGTTCAGCGGCGTGTGGAAGACCTTCGACGGGGAGCCCGTGCTCCGGGGCGTGGACCTGACGGTGCGGGAGGGTGAAACTCTGGTGCTCCTCGGCCCGTCCGGTACGGGCAAGAGCGTGCTGCTGAAGCACGCCATCGGGCTGCTGACCCCGGATCGGGGCGGAGTGAAGGTGGACGGGATCTCAATTCCCGACGCGTCGCCCCGATACTTGAAGAAAGTGCGGAAGAACGTGGGCTACGTGTTCCAGCACGCGGCGCTGTTCGACTCCATGACGGTGCTGCGGAACCTGGCGCTGGCGATCCAGGACGAGGATGACGTGCGGCCGCCGTCCACGGTCCGGCCGCAGGCGCGGGAATTGCTCGAGCGGGTCAACCTCGAGCCGGAGGTGCTGGACCTGTACCCGGCGGAGCTGTCCGGCGGGATGCGGAAGCGGGTGGGAGTGGCGCGCGCCATCGCCAGCCGGCCCAGCTACGTACTGTACGATGAGCCGACCACCGGGCTCGATCCGGTGAACGCGGACACGATCGATGCGTTGATCACCGAACTGGCGGACGAGCTCGGTGTAACCAGTATCGTCGTCACACACGACCTGGAGTCCGCGTTCCAGGTTGCGGACCGGGTGGCACTGTTGACGGCAGGCGAGCTGCGGGCGTGCGGGACGCCGCGGGAGATCCTCGAAAGCGAAGACCCCGTGGTGCGGCGGTTCATGAGCCGCCGATTCGAAACGGGCGCCACGGGAGTGGAAGGATAGAGCAATGGAATACCAGGTACGGAATCTTACGGCCCTGGGGCTGCTGGTGGTGGTGGCCAGCGCCCTCTTCGTGTGGGGCTTCTTCTACCTCATGGGCGACCCGATCCTGACGGGCGGAGACGAGGTGGTGGTGGTCATGGACAACGGGGCCGGCCTGAGTCGCGGCGACCAGGTCTACCTGAACGGCGTGCAGGTCGGGACCGTGCGGCAGGTGAACCTGACCCCACCCCAGGGCGTGGCCGTGCGGATCAATATCGGCGACGACGTCCGGCTCCCGGCCGACAGCCGGGTGGTGGTCCGCAACGACGTGTTCGGCGCCACCACGGTGGAGGTGCTGCCTGGCCATGCCCTGGTGACACTGGAGGGCGGCGACACGATCCAGGGGATCACCCGCCAGGCGCTGCCGGAGCTCGCCAGCGAGCTGGGCGACCAGGCGCGCCACGTCCTGACCTCCGCCGACTCGCTGCTCTCGCCGCAGGCCGTGAGCAATCTGAAGGCCACGGCGTCGGTGCTGCCGGAGGTGGCCCAGCAGCTCCGCAGCGCGTTCTCCGAGCTGTCGCTGGCGGCGTCGGCGCTGCGGCGGACGGCCGAGGAGATCGAGACGGCCGAGGCCGGCGCCCGGATCGGTGCCACGCTGACGGAAGTGCAAGCCAGCGCCCGGGCGGCCACTAGCGCGCTGACCAACATGGACGTGACGCTGACGTCGCTGGCGTCGGTGATCGGCAAGATCGACAGGGGCGAGGGGACGCTGGGACTTCTGGTGAACGACACATTGTTGTACGGTGAGATGAGTGCCACGCTGAAGGAGGTGCGGGCGCTCACGGCGGATATCCGGGAGAACCCGCGGAAGTACGTGACGGTGGAGATCTTCTGACCGGCGCGAATCTCCCGGAACGCCCGTTGCACGTCCCGGGGGTACCATGATGAGTTTGAAGGGCATGCGCTTCATGCTGTTGCTGTTCGCGCTGGTGGGATTCGGCGGCGCGGGCGCGGCCCTGGCCGTGGCACGCTACCGTTTCATCGCCGAGGGCGAGCGCGACCTGGGGCTGGGCGGGATCGCCGGGATGTTCCTCATCTTCGGGGCGCTCTGCACCGTGGCCGCCAGCGGGCTGTTCGGCGTGCTGGCGTTCGGGGGCGTGACGGTGTGGGCGAGCTACCTGATCATGGCCCAGAGGCTCGGCCTCTTCACCATCGAGACCCGGTCCGCGCCCCCGCCCCCGCCTGAGCGGGAGCCGACCCATCGGCGGTAGTCCGGCCCCGGCGCCCTCCGACGGCAGCACCCACACCGGTGGCACTACCCACCCCGGTGGCACTACCTACCCAGACGATAAAGCGCCCTCAGTGGTGGCACCGTCATGCGGCGCGCCGGGGCCGGATCTTGCGCAGGGGCCCGACCCTTGCAACCCTGACTGACGGACAGTGACCCGGCGGACAGTGCAAAAGACCCTTACCCTCCGACCATGATCCTCATCGCCCCTGCATCGTACAAAGGCACGCTCACCGCGGCGGAAGCGGCCGATGCCATGGCCGCGGGCGCCGCGGCGGGGATGGGCAGCGCCGAGAAGGAGATTCGTACCATGCCCCTCTCCGATGGCGGCAACGGGCTCCTGGTGGCGCTCGAAGCGGCCGAGGGTGGGAAGGGGCAGGGCGCCCGGGTCACGGGCCCGCTGGGCACGTCCGTGACCGCGCGGTTCCTGGTCCAGGATCGGCGGGCTGTGGTGGAGACCGCCGAGGCGTGCGGGCTGCACCTGGTCCCCTCGCCGCTCCGGGACCCGAGCCGGGCCTCCACCCGCGGGGTGGGTGAACTGATCCGGGCGGCCCGGGACGCAGCGGATCCCGACGCGACCACCGTGGTGGGGCTCGGCGGGTCGGCCACCGTCGATGCGGGAGCGGGGATGGTCCGTGCCCTGGGGTGGAAGCTGCTGGACGAGGCCGGTGAACCGATCGTCCAGGGGGGACGGGGCCTGCTGGAGCTCCACGCCATCGAGCCGCCGGAAGACCCGGTGGAGCTGGGTGAGCTGGTGGTACTGGCCGATGTCCGCAACCCGCTCCTCGGCGACGAGGGCGCCGGCCGTGTCTTCGGCCCGCAGAAGGGGGCGTCCGAGGAAGACGTGGTGGTGCTGGAGCGCGGGCTGGAGCAGTGGGCCGAAGTCGTGGAGCGAGAGCTGGGCCGGAAACCGGCGGCGCTGCCCGGGGCGGGCGCCGCCGGCGGGCTCGGCGCCGCGTTCGCCGCGTTCCTGGACGCGCCGCCACGACTGGGCGCCGAGTGGATTCTGAACACCGTGGGGTTCGATGCCGCGCTGTCGGAGTCGGCGATCCTCATGACCGGCGAGGGCGCGTGGGACGAGCAGTCGACCATGGGGAAGGTCACGGGCGAGGTGATCCGGCGGGCGCTGGACGCGGGGCTCGAAGTGCTCCTGGTGGCCGGATCCGTGGATGCCCCCGTCCCCGAAGGTGTCCACGTGGCCGATGGCGGTGGCGAGCCGCTGGACGCGAAGGGGATCCGGGTGGAGGTGGAGCGGGCGATGCCCGCCTTGCTGGCCCGGCGTCGCCGTCGATAGTTTCAGCGCCCTTCTTCAGCCGAGAATGACCGAGAAAGACATAGATGAGCAATCCCAACGACCTCATGGACAAGCTGGTCTCGCTGTGCAAGCGGCGGGGCTTCGTCTTCCAATCTTCCGAGATCTACGGCGGGACCGGGTCCGTCTGGGACTACGGCCCGCTGGGCGTGGAGCTGAAGAAGAACATCAAGGAGCTGTGGTGGCGCTCGATGGTGTACGAGCGCGACGACATCGAGGGGCTCGATGCGGCGATCCTGATGAACCCCGAGGTCTGGGTGGCCAGCGGCCACGTGGAGGGGTTCACCGACCCGCTGGTGGAGTGCAGGAACTGCCACCGCCGGTTCCGGGCCGATGTGCCGGAGATCCAGGATGGGCAGTGCCCGGTGTGCGGCGCGAAGGACGGGTTCACGGAGCCGCGCAACTTCAACCTCATGTTCAGGACGTTCATGGGGCCGGTGGAAGAGGACGCGAACGTGGTCTATCTTCGACCGGAGACGGCCCAGGGGATCTACGTCAACTTCCAGAACGTGGTGAAGACGGCGCGCCAGCGGATCCCGTTCGGGATCGCCCAGATCGGGAAGGCGTTCCGCAACGAGATCACGCCCGGCAACTTCATCTTCCGGACCCGGGAGTTCGAGCAGATGGAGATGCAGTTCTTCGTCGACCCCGATGAAGACGAGAAGTGGTTCGAGTACTGGAAAGAGCGGCGGATGGAGTGGGTGAAGTCGCTGGGGATCACGGAGTCGAAGCTCCGCTTTCACGAGCACACCGGCGATGAGCTGGCCCACTACGCGAAGAAGGCGTACGACATCGAGTACGATCTGCCGTTCGGCTGGCAGGAGTTCGAGGGGATCCACAACCGGACCGACTTCGACCTGAGTCGGCACGAGGAGCACTCGGGGAAGCGGATGGAGTACATCGACCCGATGGACACGTCGAAGCGCTACATCCCCTACATTATCGAGACCTCCGCCGGGGCCGACCGGACGGCGCTCATCGTCCTCGCCGACGCGTACCGCGAGGAAGAAGTCGAAGGCGAGGAGCGCGTCGTCCTCGGGCTGCATCCGAAGCTCGCGCCCATCAAGGCTGCCATCTTCCCGCTGGTCAAGAAGGACGGGCTGCCGGAGATCGCCACCAGGATCCACGATGACTTCCGCGCCGCCGGGATCAACTCCTTCTACGACGAGTCCGGCTCCATCGGGAAGCGCTACCGCCGTCAGGACGAGGCGGGCACCCCGTTCGGTATCACCGTGGACGGCGAGACCACCGAGAACCAGACGGTCACGGTCCGCGACCGGGACACCCTCGAGCAGGTCCGGGTCTCGACGGATGCCGTGGTCGAATACGTCCGCGAGCGGATCAAGTAGCTCGGGCGACGACGAACCGGCGCGCCCCACCGGCGGATCCACCCTTCCCGGCAGGCCAGCCGTCGAGCTTCAACGCGGAAACGCGGAACAGGTCCGCGGATCCGCGGAAGGCTCGCAGCAGAGCGTTGAAGCCGGCGGCGGCTGGACCTCATCGCTCTGATCTCTGATTCCGGCGACGAGCCTGTGGGTTTCGCGAGGAAGATTCCGCGTTTCCGCGTTCACCGTTGCGCCGGGAATGCGGAAGCGATTCCGAGGTCGGACGCCCGGCGAGTCGCGGTCCGGGTCTTGGCCGGCGGAACCGGCCCGGCCACTCTTGCCCGCCTGCCTGCCATTCCGTACGCTAGCGCTCGACCAACCGCGCGATCTTTTCACCACACGGAGCGGGACGTAGATGTCAAAGTTCTCCAGCCGCTGGGGGATGATGCTGGCCATGCTGGGCATGGCCGTGGGGACCGGCAACATCTGGCGGTTCCCGCGCATTGCTGCGTCCAACGGGGGCGGCTCGTTCCTGGTGGCGTGGGTGGTCTTCCTGCTGCTCTGGTCCATCCCGCTGATCCTGGTGGAGTTCGCCATGGGTCGGGAGACGCGCTACGGTCCGGTGGGCGCCTTCAGCCAGCTGGTGGGCCGGAAGTTCGCGTGGATGGGCGCGTGGATCGCGTGGACGGCCACGGCCATCATGTTCTACTACACGGTGGTCATGGGCTGGACGATCCGGTACCTCTGGGGGTCCCTGTCGGGCGAGCTGAGCGGTGCCGAGCCCGGGGCGGTGTGGGAGGGCTTCGCCTGGGGCCCGGAGGTGCTGGGGTTCCACGCCCTGGCCATGCTGCTGGCGGCGTGGGTGGTGGCCAGGGGAGTGAAAGGGATCGAGCGGGCGGCGAGCATCCTGATCCCGAGCCTCTTCGTGCTGGTGGTCATTCTGACTATCCGGGCGGTCACGCTGCCCGGGGCCGTGGACGGACTGAACTTCCTGTTCACGCCCACGTGGGAGGGGCTCACCGACCACCGGGTCTGGCTGAATGCCCTCACGCAGAACGCGTGGGACACGGGTGCGGGCTGGGGTCTGATCCTGACGTATGCGATCTACATGCGCCAGAAGGAGGACACGGCGCTGAACGCGTTCATGCTCGGGTTCGGCAACAACAGCGTCAGCCTGTTGGCCGGGATCCTGGTGCTGTGTACGGTGTTCAGCATCATGCCCGACGCGGCCGATCAGATCGTGGGCGCGGGGAACGAGGGGCTGACCTTCATCTGGGTTCCGCAGCTGTTCAACGCCATGCCGGCGGGCCGGTTCTTCATGACGCTCTTCTTCCTGGCGCTCATGTTTGCCGCCTGGTCGAGCCTGATCTCCATGATCGAGCTGGCCACCCGGGTGCTGGTGGACGGTGGGCTGGGCCGGAAGCGGGCGCTCTGGGTCGTAGCGGGCGCAGGCTTCGTGCTCGGCATCCCGTCGGCGACCATGCTCTTCGGCAGCGAGGCGACGGGGCAGACGTGGTTCCAGAACCAGGACTGGGTCTGGGGTGTAGGCCTCATGGTCTCCGGGCTCTTCTACGCCATCGCCGTGCTGAAATACGGTGTCACCCGGTTCCGCGAGGAGCTGATCAACACCGAGCACGCCGATATCCGGATCGGTCGATGGTGGGACTGGGCGATCCGGCTGGTGGTGGTGCAGGCCGTGATCCTGGTGGTGTGGTGGATCAGCCAGTTCGGCGTGGAAGATCCGTGGGGACGGTACGGGATCTGGAACACGCTGGCCCAGTGGGGCGTGGCCATCGGGATCTTCCTGGCGCTGAACCGCTGGATGGTCGGCAGGACGCATCCGGAAGTGGAGCGCCAGGAAGCACCGGAGGGCGCATCGCCGGGTGTGTCCTGATCCTCTGAACCGACAGCGGCCGTGGAGTTTACGGAGTTCGAGCGACGCGCGGGGCGGGTCTGGCAGGAGATCCCCGTCGACTTCCGGTCCGGCGTGGACGGGCTGGTGATCGAGCGGGGGAGCCGACCGCACCCCACGCTCCCGGAAATCTACACCCTCGGCGAGTGCGTGACCGAGAGCTACCCGTCCGACTGGGGCGGTCCCGAGACCACGCGGTCCGTGCTCGTCCTCTACTACGGCTCGTTCCGGGAGCTGGCGGCGCTGGACCCGGACTTCGACTGGCGCTACGAGATCTGGGAGACGATCACCCACGAGCTCCGCCATCACCTGGAGTGGCTCGCCGCCGAGGACGCGCTCGAGGACGTGGACTACGCCGTCGACGAGAACTTCAAGCGTCTCCAGGACGAGCCGTTCGACCCGACCTTCTACCGGTACGGCGAAGAGATCGCCCCGGGCATCTTCCAGGCTGACCGCGACGTCTTCATCGAGATCGAATGGCGGCGCCACCCGCCGCGGGACCGGGTGCCGTTCACCTGGCACGGCCGGCGCTACTCGGTGCACGTCCCCACCGAGCTGGGCGACCTGACCTTCCTCCAGGTGATCGGCGGGGTGGAGATCGGGTCCGCCGAGCTGTGCATCGTGCTCGCCCGTCGCCGGGGCTGGCTGGGTCAGCTCATGGCGTGGTTCCGCCGGGAGCCGCCCGCCATCGTGGAGGCCGATGTTACGGCCCGCCTGGAGTCCGGAGGCGAGGGGCCCGCCGGGGGGCGGGGTGGTGGGCGGACCCGGCGGCGGCCAGCCGAATAGCGTCCGGAACAGACCGTGCATCCCGACCGGGATGACATGGATACAATAGATACGCAGGATCGACAGAACCCGTACCAGCTGGTCTTCGGGGCCGAGTCCATCGACGACCGGCTCTTCCCGCCGATCGCCGAGGAGGCCGAGGCCCGGAAGCAGCCGCTGGACGACCCGGACCGGTTCCTCTTCCTGAGCAGCGTGGGGAAGCTGATCCAGGCCATAGCCGAGCCGGACGGCTACCCGGACCGGCCCGTGACCGAACCGCGCCCCGACCACGCGCCGCCCGTGGCCGGCCTGGAAGGGGAAGGCCCGGCGCCGCGGGCCGGGACCGAGCCGGCCGGGGGAGACCCGCTCCAGCCCGGAGCCGGGGAGCCCGGAGCCGGCCAGCTCGGAGCCCCCGAGTTCGGAGACGGCGAACATCGCCGGGCACCCGGGGCGATCGGTGGCGGTCCGGGCGAGGCCGCGCCCGCGGGCCCCGAACCGACGGCCAGCGCCGGCGCCGGGGCGGAGGCACCCTTCGGATCGGCGCCGGCCGCGTCCTCGGAAGCCTCCCCGGAAGCCTCCCCGGAAGCCCGCGAGGACGCCCTCAAACAGTACGGCCGCCTCCTCTATCACGCGTTCCACTACTGGCGGGGGCAGAAGCCGACCCGGCGAGTCAACGAAGAAGACCTCCGGTGGCTCCTCGACGAAGTCTCGTCGGTGGGCGACTGGACGCTGACCCCACCCACGTCGTCGGGCTACCTACAGCTGCCCCGCAACCTGATCTGGGCGGAGCCGGCGCCGGGGCTCACGCCGGAGCCCGCGGACGGCTTCTTCTGGCACTTCACCGAGCCCGACGGGCTGGCGCCGCACCTGCACGTGCTGCTCGTGCTCGGCGTCCGGCCGGACCGGGCCGGGTTCAGCGTGGTCCCCGCCACCGGCGTCCTCGACGACGAGCGCCACTGGGCCGAAGTG
The DNA here is from genome assembly GCA_964605205.1 of uncultured Gemmatimonadaceae bacterium. Taxonomy (GTDB): domain Bacteria; phylum Gemmatimonadota; class Gemmatimonadetes; order Longimicrobiales; family RSA9; genus JAWVYT01. The sequence continues at coordinate 11,016 of CAZSBL010000005.1, read as the reverse complement.
GACGGTCGACCGGATGGGCTCGACTTCGAGACCAGCCTGCCCGGCGGCGAGATGGACGAGCTCTACAGTATCCAGACCGCCGCAGAGCTGCTGAAGCTGGTGTCGTTGTGCTTCTGGAAGCTGGACCCGGGAGCGGGATAGACCTCAACAGCCTCAACGGACCAGGTTTGATATTTTCCTTTTTGGGACCGTTGGTTGCGGCATTGGTGGCGTTGGGGTGTCTGTCAGGCACCTGTATTCGGCGTCTGCCATTCTGCATCGGGACGCAGCGATAGCAGGACGGAGCAAATTGTAAAATGTAAAACCAGGTCCGTTCATATTTTGGGAGTGAGTGAAGTGAAGCGAAAAACCCGAAAGACACCGGCGGGCCGGCGGTTCGTGGGGGAGGCGAAGGGTGAGAAGCGGGAGCGGGTGGAGGAGATCATTCGTCGCCTGTGGGCCGAGTATCCCGATGCCACCACCAGTCTCGAGCACAAGACACCGTACGAGCTGCTGGTGGCCACGATCCTGAGCGCCCAGTGCACCGACGAGCGGGTGAACATGGTCACGCCGGAGCTCTTCGAGAAGTACCCCACGCCGGAGGGGCTGGCGGACGCGGACCCGGAGGACGTGCAGGAGATCATTCACTCCACCGGCTTCTACCGTCAGAAGACGAAGAGCCTGATCGGGATGGCCCGGTCGGTGGTGGAGGACCACGGCGGCGAGGTGCCGAGCACGATGACGGAGCTGGTGAAGCTCCGGGGGGTGGGTCGCAAGACGGCGAACGTGGTCCTGGGCAACGCCTTCGACAAGGACGAGGGCGTGGTGGTGGACACGCACGTGAAGCGGATCTCCGGGCGGCTGGGGCTCACGACGGAGACCACGCCGGAGAAGATCGAGCAGGACCTGATGGAGCTGGTCCCGGGAGAATCCTGGACCGATCTGCCCCACCTCTTCATCTTCCATGGGCGGGCGGTGTGCAAAGCGCTCACGCCCGTCTGTGGCGAGTGCGTGGTCGTGGACCTCTGCCCCAGCGCGGATATCGGCTGAGTCCGGGGGGCGAACCGAGACCCGGTCGCTCGCTGGGCTCGATGGTACCCTCCCCTCTCCCCAGGAGGCCCCGTGGCGAAGACGCAGGCCCGGATGGAGTCCCGATGGCGGCGCGCGCTCCGGATGGCGGGTCTGGGCGGCGTGGTGGGGTTCGGCGCCGGCCTGATCATCACCGCGTTCGTCGGCGCCATGGCCGGCACGCTGATGGTGCTGCTCCCGTTCCTTTTCGCCGCGGTAGCGGCCGGGGCGGGCTACCTGTACGGAGCGCTGGCGATGGAGGGGGCCGCCGATCTGGCGCAGCGGCTCTACATGGGCGGACAATCGGTCAGCCGGCGAGAGTTCTCCCACGCCCAGGCCATGGCGGCCCGGGGCGACTACCACGGGGCGCTGGAAGCGTATGGGGCCGCCGCCGAGGAGTTCCCGGACGATGCGGGTCCGCTGCTCCAGGGCGCGCGGGTGCTGCGGGACGAGTTGAAAGATTACCGGCGCGCCGAGGCGTGGTACTTGAAAGCGCGTCAGCAACCGCTGGGAGTTTCGGAGCGGATCACCATCGTCCAGGAGCTGGTGGACCTCTACGACGGCCCGCTCGAGGAACCCCGGAAGGCGCTCCCGCTCCTGGCCCGGCTAGCGGAGGAGCACCCGGGCACGTCGGTAGGCGAATGGGCCGGCCGCCGGCTGGCCCGGCTGCGGACGGAGGTCTGGGAGGATGTGAAGGAGCGGGAGGCACCGGCGCCGCCCCGGAAGCCGCCGCCGAAACCGGACCCCACCCTCTGATGACGGGAAAGACGAAGGACCGGGTCGAGACGGCCTGGTTCCGGGGGCTCCGGTTCGGGTTGATCGGCCTGCTGGCGGGCGTGAGCGGGGCCGTGGGCATCGTGATCCCCATCTACCTGATCGGCGGGATGGAGCTGGGGGCTCGGCATGTGATCCTCGGGATTCTGGTCGCCATGCCCGCGGGCGGGTTGGTGGGCGGCCTGTTCATCGGGTTCGTGCTGCGGGAGGGCGTGGGCGGGCTGGTGGAGAAAGGGTTCCAGGGCTCACGGGGCCGGACCAAGTCGGAGCACTCGTGGCTGCAGTCGCTGGTGATTCGGGGGCTGTACAGGGAGGCGGTGGAGGCGTGCGCCCGGAAGGCAGACGAGTCGCCCCGCGACCCGGAGCCGCTACTCCTGGGCGCCGGGGTTCTCCGGGACCACATGCACCAGTACGAGACGGCGGCGCAGTGGTTGCGCCGCGCCCAGCGAATCCCGAAGCTCACGTCCCAGCAGGATATCACCGTCACGCGGGAGCTGGTGGAGCTGTACGAGACGAAGCTGGCCGCGCCGAAGAAAGCGCTGCCGGAGCTGGCCCGGATCGCCGAGAGCTATCCGGGCACGCAGGCGGCCACGTGGGCCACGAACACCATGCAGCAGATCAAGGCGTCGGTCTGGACGGACGTGAAGGCCGACGCATCGCATACCGAATTTGACGAAGGAAAACCATGACCGACCGCAGCTCGACCTCGCCGCTGGCCGACTCGCAGAGCCCGTTCCTCCGCCACGGCGCCGAGCAGCCGGTGGACTGGCTCCCGTGGGGCGAGGAGGCGTTCCGGCGAGCCCGCGAGGAGGACCGGCCGATCCTCCTCGATATCGGCGCGGTCTGGTGCCACTGGTGCCACGTCATGGACCGGGAGAGCTACGAGGATCCGGAGACGGCGGCGTTGATCAACGAGCACTACATCCCCGTGAAGGTGGACCGGGACGAGCGGCCGGACGTGGACGCCCGGTACCAGCGGGCGGTGCAGTCGCTGGTTGGCCGGGGCGGGTGGCCGCTCACGGCGTTCCTGACGGCCGATGGCGAGGTCTTCCACGGCGGCACCTACTTCCCGCCGGAAGACCGCCAGGGCGCGCCGTCGTTCCGGCGGGTGCTCACGGAGATCCACCGGGTGTGGACGGAAGAGCGGGAGCGGGTGGATGAGGTGACCGCGGCGGTCTCGGAGCGGGTGAGCCAGGTGCTGCGCGGCGAGGCGGTGGAAGGGGAGCTCGAGCCGGAGATGATCGACGGGGCGGTGGACTCGCTGGCCAAGGTCTACGACGCCCGCAACGGCGGGTTCGGCGACGCGCCGAAGTTCCCGAACACCGGTGGCGTGGGGCTGCTCCTGGACGCGTGGCTCGACGACGGCTCGGAGCTGACCCGGGGGATGGTGGAATCGACCCTCGTCGCCATGGCCGCCGGCGGGATCCACGACCAGCTCGGCGGCGGGTTCCACCGCTACTCCGTGGACGCCCGGTGGATCATCCCGCACTTCGAGAAGATGGCGTACGACAACGGACCGCTCCTCCAGCTCCTGGCCCGGGCGGCCCGGGCGCTGGATGACCCGAGCTTCCGGGAGGCCGCGGCCGGGATCGTGGGCTACTACCGCGACGTGGCGTCCGGGCTGGTGGAGGCCGGCGGGTTCCCGGCGTCGCAGGATGCGGATATCGGATTCGAGGACGACGGCGACTACTGGACCTGGACGGAGCGGGAGGTCCGGGACGCCGTGGCCGAAGATGCGGCGGAAGCCGCCGTGCTCCGCTGGGGAGTCCGGGACGCGAACAGCGCCATGCACCTGGACCCGAGCCGCCACGTGCTCTTCGAGGCCATGTCCGTGGGGGAGGTGGCCACCGCGCTGGACCGGCCGGAAGACGAGGTCGCGGAGCTGCTGGAGACGGCCCGGGCCGACCTCAAGGGCGCCCGCGACCAGCGGCCCCGGCCCTACGTCGACACGTCCCTGTACACTGGCTGGGTGGCGCTGGTGGCGTCAGGGCACCTGGCCGCAGCCCGGCACCTGGGAGGCGGCGCGGACGGTGTGGACGGGGCCGGAGAGGCCGGAGAGGCCGGAGTCCGGGCCCTCGAACGGATCTGGGACGAAGGCTGGGTCGAAGGACGGGGGGTGACCCATCGCCTCGGCGACCATGACGGTGTGCCCCACCTCTCCGACCAGGCGTACGCGGCCGCCGCGGCCATCGATGCCTTCGAGTGGACGCAGGAGCCGCGCTGGCTGGACCGGGCCCGGACGCTGGTCGACGTCATCCGGGGCCGGTTCGCGCATCCGTCCGGCGGGTTGACCGACCGGCCCGCGGACATGGACGCCGAGGTGCCCGTCCTCGGGACCGAGCGGCTCGAGATCACCGACATGCCCGAGCCGTCGCCCACTGCCGTGGCCGCCATGGCCATGGCACGACTCGGCGCCCTGCAGCACGACGACGAGCTGACCGGGGCGGCCCGCGCGCTCCTCCGGGTCTATGCCGGCTCGGCGCCCCGATTCGCCCCCAACGCCGCCACATACTTCCAGGCGCTCCGGTGGGTGGTCCGGCCCGTCACCACCGTGGTGATCGTGGAGGACGACGACGGGGCGCTCCTGCCCGCGGCCCTCGAGGCCTACCGGCCGGGCACCGTCGTGCGTCGCTACGCCCCCGGCGAGGTGGACGGCGGGACAGGCGGGGAGGGGCTCGAGACGCTGCCCGATGCCGTCGTCGCCATGCTCACCGGCGAGTCGCCCCGGGCGTACGTCTGTGTCGGCACGAGCTGCGCCCCGCCGGTCTCGGAGCCCGACGCCCTCCAGGATCTCCTCGGCGAGTTCCGGGGGTAGCGCGGGCGGCGTCGGATCTCGATACCCGCACAATCCTTGCGCCTCCATGGAGATGATCGCCGCAACGCAGCGAACCTGGCGGAAAGGATCCATGCCATGGCCGGATATGACCTGAGCGGGAAGAAGATCGCGTTCCTCGTGGCCCACGGCTTCGAGCAGGTGGAGCTGACCGAGCCGAAGAAGGCGGTGGAAGAAGCGGGCGCCGAGGCCCACATCGTCTCTCCGGCAGACGGCAAAGTGAAGGGGTGGGAGCACGATCACTGGAGCGATGCGTTCGACGTGGACGTCCCCCTGTCCGAGGCGGACGCCGACCACTACGATGCGCTGGTGCTCCCCGGCGGCCAGATGAACCCGGACAACCTGCGGGCTGACGCCGAGGCGGTGGCGTTCGCCCGGTCGTTCTTCGAGGCCCACAAGCCGGTGGCCGCCATCTGCCACGGACCCTGGCTCCTGGTGGAAGCCGGTGTGGTCGAGGGCCGGCGGATGACGTCGTATCACTCGATCCGGACCGACGTGGAGAACGCGGGCGCCGAGTGGGTCGACGAGGAGGTCGTGGTCGACAGCGGGCTGGTGACGAGCCGCAGCCCGAGCGACCTGCCGGCCTTCAACCGGAAGCTGATGGAGGAGGTCCACGAAGGCCGGCACGAGAAGCAGACAGTCTGAACAGCGAACAACGAACCGGGACGGGTGAGAAACCATGCCGACGCGCGACGAGGCGATGGAGCTGCTGGAGGAGTGGGTCGAGAACGAGAACCTGCGCAAGCACATGTACGCCGTGGAGGCGGCGGTCCGGAGTTACGCCCGGGAGCAGGGCGCCGACGAGGACCTGTGGGGGCTGGCGGGGCTGCTCCACGACCTGGACTGGGAGAAGTACCCGGAGGAGCACCCGCTCAAGGCGGTGGAAGCGCTCCGGGAGAAGGGCTACCCGGAGGAGGTGGTCCACGCGATCCTGGCCCACCGCAGCGACTTCACCGGCGTGGAGCCGGAGACGGAGCTGGACAGGCACCTGGTGGCGTGCGACGAGCTGACCGGCCTCATCGTGGCCACCTGCCTGGTGCGGCCGAACGGGATCGATGACCTGAAGCCGAAGTCGGTGAAGAAGAAGATGAAGGACTCGGCATTCGCGGCCGGCGTCGACCGGGACGACCTGAGGGAAGGCGCGGAGCTTATCGGCGCCGACATGACGGAGCACATCCAGAAGGTCATCGACGCCATGCGCGGGATCGCCGACGTGCTGGGGATCCGCGGAGAGGACCTGCGCTAGCCGGTCGGCCGCCGGGCCCGGCCCGAGCCCTGCTTCACTTCGCGGCCTTAAGCACCCGGTCCACGTAGCTGTCGATGCCGGCCACGACGTCCACCACGTCGCCCTTCCCCTGGGCGTCGGCCACGTCTTTGGCCAGCGACAGGAGCACCGCTCGCACCGCGTCCCGTCGGCCGTTCCCCCGTGCCTTGCCCGACTTCCGCTTCCGTGGCTTCGACGGCTTCATGGCCCGCTTCACCTGCAGCGGGTACATGGCGTTGAACTGCCGCGGCGAGAGCTTGGTCACGCCCTTGTCGATCTTCTTGGCCATCTCGAACAGCTCCGGATTGGAAATATCCGGGTTCTTCTTCAGCTCCGCCTCGATCATTTCCATGACCTTGGGGTCGGCCTCGGGCATCGCTGCTCCTTGGCGAGGTGCGTCTCATTGTTGTGGAATATATGACATAGGAATATCTATATACGGGAATGTCAAGAGCGTTTGGATAATGACGGCCCTTTGTTGACAGTCCGATGCCCCCCGGGGGAGGTGGCGATGGGCGAAGGGGTTGGGTACATTCCGGGCCGATTTTCGGAACAATCGGGAACGGACGGGAGCGAATGCGGAAGATCGTAATGGGCGTGATGGTACTGGCGCTGGCCGGATGCGGGGATCCGGCCACGGAGGATGAGCGGGGCTACACGAAGGCCCCGCTGGAGCGGCCGGGTCTGCTGATCGCCGGCGAGCCGGAGTCCGCGGTTCGTATCCCCACCACGCTGGAGCCCGGGCTCACGGCCCGGGACCCGGAAGCGGTGGTGGAGCCGGGGGGCGGCAGTGGCGAGACGGCGGCGGCGTCTTCTTCCGAGGTGGCGCTGGCGTCGGGTGTGACGCAGGAGCAGTTCGACCGGGGCGAGGAGCTGTTCACGGGCGCGGGTGGCTGCATGGCGTGCCACGGCATGGACGGCGGCGGGTCGCAGCTCGGGCCGGATCTGACGGACGCCGAGTGGCTGCACGTGGACGCCCCGGAGGTGGACGCCATCGCCGAGGTGATCCGGGATGGTGTGGCGGAGCCGGTGGAGTACCCGGCGCCGATGCCGCCGATGGGGGGTGCGAGTCTGAGCGCGGACCAGGTGCAGGCGCTGGCGGCGTACGTGGCGTCGCTCGCCGGCTGAGCCGCGGCCGGGCGCTCCGATGGAAGGCCGGCCGTCCGCTCTTCGGACGGCCGGCCTTTTTTCGTGGTCGGCGGAGTCTAGAAGAGCGGCGGGCGGGGCCGGTGCGCCTGGCGGAAGAGCTGGACCTGGGCGTGCGTGGGCATCTGCTTCGCTTTCTGGACGGCCACGCCCGGGGGCACGTGCCAGTCGACGCCGGCCACCACGGCATCGGGGGCCGACAGCTTGCCGTCACGCTTGAAGAGGATGGCGTTGTGCCAGGTCCCTTCGGGATCGGGCGTGGATCGGATCCACACTTCCTGGCGCTGCCCCTCGATAATGAGGGATCCGAGACGTTCCTCGACGGCGGGATAGGCGCTCTGCACCGATGCCTCCACTGCGTGTTCGGGTCCTGCCCTGCACCATCTATCGGTAACGCCGCCCCCCGCCGGGGGGCCGGCGGTGCTGCTCGAATCGGGTCGCCGTGCATGGATGGTCCGGTGCCGGGGGCGTTCGCGCAAGTCCGAACCGGTTCGTACCCGAGGGCGTCCTCCGTGGCGGGGGGCGGGCTTGCGCCGATCATCGGGGAATGGTCACTTTGCGTGCCCGACCGACCACCCACCCCGACCCGACCGACAGGACGACTCATGGAGCCAGCGGCGATCCTCACCTTGGCGCTCATCGGCGGCTTCGTCTGGGGCGGGTTCCTCGTGATCCTCCGAAAGGCCATCCGCAAGGAGCGGGAGAAGGGAGCCCGGTAGCAGGTGCCGCGTAGAGACGACCTGCGGACGATCCTCCTGCTCGGGTCCGGACCTATCGTCATCGGGCAGGCGTGCGAGTTCGACTATTCCGGGACCCAGGCCGTACGAGCGCTCCGCGAAGAGGGGTACCGGGTGGTGCTGGTGAACAGCAATCCGGCCACCATGATGACCGATCCGGACCTGGCGGACCGGACGTACATCGAGCCCATTACGGCCGAGTGGGTGGAGCGGATCATCGAGCGCGAGCAGCCCGACGCGCTGATCCCCACCATGGGCGGTCAGACCGCGCTCAACGTCTCCCTCGAGCTCTACGATAGCGGGGTGCTGGAGAAGCACGGGGTGGCGCTGCTGGGCGCCGACGCCCGGGCGATCCGGATGGCGGAAGACCGGGAGGAGTTCGCCGACGCCATGGAGCGGATCGGGCTCGCCGTCCCCCACGGCGGGTTCGCCCGGAGCATGGACGAGGCGCTGGAGATCGTGGAGGACACCGGCTACCCGGCCATCATCCGGCCCAGCTTCACCCTGGGCGGGACGGGGGGCGGGATCGCCTACAACCGGGAGGAGTTCCGGAAGGCGGTGCAGAAGGGGCTCGATCTGTCGCCGATCCACGAGGTGCTGGTCGACCGCAGCGTCCTTGGCTGGAAGGAGTACGAGCTCGAGATGATGCGGGACGGGGCGGACAACGTGGTGGTGGTCTGCTCCATCGAGAACATCGATCCCATGGGCGTGCACACCGGAGACAGCGTGACCGTGGCGCCGGCGCAGACGCTCTCCGACGTCGAGTACCAGCGGATGCGCGACGCGGCCATCGCCATCATCCGGGAGATCGGGGTGGCCGCCGGCGGCTGCAACATCCAGTTCGCCGTGAGCCCGGAGGACGGCGAGCTGCTGGTGGTGGAGATGAACCCGCGGGTGAGCCGGTCGTCGGCGCTGGCCTCGAAGGCAACGGGGTTCCCCATCGCCCGGATCGGCGCGAAGCTGGCCGTGGGCTACCGCCTGGACGAGCTGCCCAATGACATCACGAAGGAGACGCCGGCCAGCTTCGAGCCCGTCCTCGACTACGTGGTGGTCAAGTTCCCCCGGTTCGCGTTCGAGAAGTTCCCCACGGCGGACAACACCCTGACCGTCCAGATGAAGGCCGTGGGCGAGACCATGGCCATCGGGCGCACCTTCAAGCAGGCGTGGCAGAAGGGGCTCCGGGGGCTCGAGATCGACCGGGACGGCTGGTCCACCGGCAGCCTCCAGGATGACGGCCTTGCCGATGACGATCTCGACACCCTCCGGGCCGCCCTCCGCCGGCCTACCGCGGAGCGGCCCTTCCAGCTGAAGCGGGCGTTGGAGGCCGGGCTCACCGTGGCCGATGTCTACGAGCTGACGAAGATCGATCCGTGGTTCCTGACCCAGTTCGCCCAGCTTGTGGGGGCGGAGCGCTCGTGGGCGGGGCGACCTTCAACAGCTATCACACCGGAATCCGCGGCAGCCGCGGATTCCGCGGTGAATGAAGGTGGCTCCCCGACGCGCGGGCTGGATGGCGTGACGCGGGAGCAACTCCGTGGTATGAAACGGATGGGCTTCAGCGACAGCCAGCTGGCCCGGCTCCGGGGCGTGAGCGAGAAGGAGGTGCGGGAGCTACGCTGGGAGCTGGGGGTGCGGCCCACGTACCAGATGGTGGACACCTGCGCCGGCGAGTTCCCGGCGGCCACGCCGTACCTGTACAGCGCGTACGAAGACGAGACGGAAGCGCCCCCCACGGACCGGAAGAAGGTCATGATCCTGGGGAGCGGCCCGAACCGGATCGGGCAGGGGATCGAGTTCGACTACTGCTGCGTCCAGGCGGCCCTCGCCCTGCGTGAAGACGGCTTCGAGACCATCATGGTGAACTCGAACCCCGAGACCGTCTCCACCGACTTCGACGTGAGCGACCGGCTCTATTTCGAGCCGCTCACGCTGGAGGACGTGCTGGAGATCGTGGAGCGGGAGCAGCCGGAGGGGCTCATCGTCCAGCTCGGGGGTCAGACGCCGCTGAAGCTCGCGGAGCCACTCGAGGCGCTGGGCGTCCCGATCCTGGGCACGAGCACCGACGCCATCGACCGGGCCGAGGACCGGGACCGGTTCTCCGCCCTGTGCCGCTCCATCGGCGCCGAGGTCCCGCCCAACGGGATCGCCACCGACGTGGAGCAGGCCGTCGAGGTGGCCGATGAGGTCGGCTACCCGGTGCTGGTGCGGCCGTCGTACGTGCTCGGAGGCCGGGCCATGGAGATCGTCTACGACGAGCCGAGCCTCCGGGACTACTTCGAGCGGGCCGTCCGGGCGAGCCCGGACCGGCCGGTCCTTATCGACCGGTTCCTGGAGGACGCGTTCGAGGCCGACGTGGACGCCGTCTGTGATGGGGAGAACGCCGTTATCGCCGGCGTGATGCAGCACATCGAGGACGCCGGCGTCCACTCCGGCGACTCGGCGTGCGTGCTCCCGCCGTACCTCATGAAGGACAACGAGGTGGCGGAGATGAAGGGGATGGCCAAACGCTTCGCCGAGGAGCTGGGCGTGGTGGGGCTGATCAACGTCCAGTTCGCCGTCATGGACGGCACGGTCTACGTGCTGGAGGTGAACCCCCGGGCGAGCCGCACGGTGCCGTTCGTCTCGAAGGCCACCGGCGTGCCGTTCGCGAAGATCGCGTCGAGCGTCATGGCCGGGCAGTCGCTCGCTGGCGCCGGGCTCGATCCGGACCACGACGCCATCCCCGCCGCGGTGTCGGTGAAGGAGGCCGTCTTCCCGTTCAACAAGTTCGACGTGGACGTGATCCTGGGGCCGGAGATGCGCTCCACCGGCGAGGTCATGGGGTTCGATCCGTCGTTCGGGATGGCCTACGCCAAGGCCCAGGTCTCCGCCGGGGCGTCGCTCCCCACCGGTGGCACGGTGGTGGTCACCGTGAACGACCGGGACAAGCCCACGGTCACGCCCATCGTCCGTCGCTTCCACGAGCTGGGCTTCGAGATCCGGGCGACGGGGGGCACGGCCCGCTACCTGCGAGCCCGGGGCATCCCGGCGGACCCGATCTACAAGGTCGGCCAGGGCCGGCCGGACATCTCCGACGGGATCATCAGCGGCGAGGTCCAGCTCCTGATCAACACGCCGCTGGGCAAGAAGTCACAGTACGACGATTACGCCATGCGCCGGACCGCCATCGCCTACAACGTGCCGTACTGTACCACCATGTCGGCGGCCAGCGCCGC